>NZ_DAMBFQ010000021.1:0-1577 GCF_032061225.1 Moraxella sp. CTOTU48841 | reverse complement strand
AGCCAATGACCGTCATCAAGAAAGACGACTTTATCAATTCTATCGCCAACGCCTTTCAATACATCAGTTATTATCACCCAAAAGACTTCGTTGATGCTGTATATGAAGCATGGCAAAAAGAAACCAACCAATCTGCCAAAAACGCCATGGGGCAAATCCTCACCAATAGCCGTATGTCAGCGATGGGTCATCGTCCGATTTGCCAAGATACTGGTAGTGCGGTGGTGTTCCTTGATATCGGTATGAACGTGCAATGGGACTTGCAAGGCTCAGCGATGAGCGTTGAAGACATGGTTAATGAAGGGGTGCGCCGTGCTTACAACAATCCCGACAACCCACTACGGGCATCCATCTTAGTAGACCCAATTGGCAAACGTCAAAATACCAAAGACAACACGCCAGCGGTGGTTCACATGAGCGTGGTACCGGGTGACAAAGTTGATGTGATTTGTGCCGCAAAAGGTGGCGGTTCAGAAAACAAAGCAAAATTTGCCATGCTAAACCCCTCGGACTCGATTGAAGAATGGGTGTTAAAAACCGTTCCCCAAATGGGGGCAGGTTGGTGCCCACCTGGTATTTTAGGTATCGGTGTCGGCGGCACGCCAGAAAAAGCCATGATGCTCGCCAAACGCTCACTCATGGAACACATCGATATCCATGATTTACAAGCCAAAGCCCAAAGCGGCGCCGAGCTTGATAGCGTTGAGCGCTTACGTCTCAATATGTATGACAAAGTGAACGAGCTTGGCGTTGGCGCCCAAGGTCTTGGCGGCTTGACTACCGTGCTGGATGTGAAAGTACTAGACTTTCCTACCCATGCCGCAAGCAAAGCGGTTGCCATGATTCCAAACTGTGCGGCAACTCGTCATATTCACTTTACCCTAGACGGTCAAGGGGAAGCTGCCTTGCCGGTACCTTCACTATCAGATTGGCCAGAAGTGTCCTTTGGCTCCGATGATGTGATTAAAGTCAATGTTAACGACTTAACCAAAGAAACCTTAGGTCAGTTTAACATCGGTGATACCTTACTACTTAGTGGTAAAATCTTGACGGGTCGTGATGCCGCCCATAAACGCATGGTCGATATGCTTGCCAAAGGCGAAGCGCTACCCGTGGATTTACAAAATCGCTTTATTTATTATGTCGGTCCTGTCGACGCCGTTGGTGATGAAGTGGTCGGTCCGGCGGGTCCCACCACCTCAACGCGTATGGATAAATTCACCGACACAATCTTGGATCAAGGCTTGATTGGGATGATTGGTAAATCCGAGCGTAGTCCTGCGACCTGTGAAGTCATTGCCAAACATGGCGCAATTTATCTCATTGCAGTGGGCGGTGCCGCCTACTTGGTATCAAAAGCTATCAAAGGCGCTAAAGTGCTTGCTTTCCCAGAGCTAGGCATGGAAGCGATTTATGAGTTTGAAGTAGAAGATATGCCTGTGACCGTCGCTGTTGACAACCAAGGTAACAGCATTCACCGCTTTGATAAAGTCGCTGAACGCGCCCAACAAGTGATTGCCGAGCCTGTACGTTTTGTGCCTTAGTCAATTTTTCAAGATTTTTGATACAAAATTTTT
>NZ_DAMBFQ010000020.1:0-7275 GCF_032061225.1 Moraxella sp. CTOTU48841 | reverse complement strand
AACGATTAATCGTTAATAAGCATACAAAAGAGTCACTTCGGTGGCTCTTTTTTTATGGAAATAAATTATGACGGTGATATCGATATATAAGTTAGATAAAACGAATACACAAGATACTACTTGGGAGCAAGTACTGGCGCAGCTGGCACAAATTGAATCCGAGCTATTTGTCCACGATGCTTGGTCGGCTGCGCAAATCAATTCCCTGCTCGCGCAGCCATTTAACCATATAATTTATGCGACAGACGAGCTAAATCAGCGATTGGTCGGCTATTGTTTTTACAGCCACATATTTGAAGATAGTGAAATTTTAAGAATCGGAACTTGTCTTGATTATCAACAGCAAGGTATTGCAAGCGAATTGTTAACGGCTATGGCGCAAACGTGCCAAGTAGCGGGTGCCGAGCGGATGCTATTAGAGGTAAGAGAAGATAATCATGCTGCCATTGCATTTTATCAAAAACATGGTTTTGAACAGATTGCCGTTCGCAAAAATTACTACGATAATCATGACATGACCAAAACCCATGCGTTAATTATGCAGCGCAAATTCAATGCTAAATTAAATGCTAAGTAGTATTCCACATGTTTAGGTAATGCGCTTTTATCGCCTGTTGAAGCAGTGGCTCAACTTGCGCAGCTGTGACAGCCTCATCGAAACGATGCCACTGTTGATTGATTAATAACTCACTGGGATAAAAACGCGATTTATATGCCATCTTATCCGAATCTGGTACCCAAAAACCTAAATATAAATAAGGTAATCCAAGACGTTTAACATAGTCAATTTGGGTAAGTATCGCAAGGGTGCCTAAGCTGTTTATGGTTGCATCGGGATCATAGAAAGTATAGACCGCGGATATGCCGTCATCTAATTGGTCGCAAACTGCCACCATAACTAATTCATCGTGAAGCCAAAACTCCATAAAAAATGACTGGGTAAAGCTATATTGTAAAAACTGTTTAAACCCTTGTAAATTGGGTGGATACATATCGCCATCACTATGTCGAGCGCAGATATAGCGAGCATATAGCATAAAATGCGATTCATCGGCATCATCACAAGCCGTAATTACCACATCCATCTCGTGCGATTTTTGCCACAGTTTGCGCTGGGTACGATTGGGTTCAAACTCGTCAACTACTAAACGTGTAGAGATACAGCGTTGACAATGGAAGCATACAGGGCGATATAGATGTTGTCCACTACGCCGATACCCGAGCCGTGAAAACTGAGAAAAAATAGGCGTACTTAAACGTTCGTCCTTTGCTAATTCAATCAGCTCTAAACGTGCGGCACGATCCGGTAAATAACTACATTGATGCAGCGGCGTCAATTGGCTGGTCAGTGCCACACTGGTAGGGGGTTGGGGTGGTTTTAACGTCATTGGTGCTTTTAAATACCCTTAACTTACCTAAGCTTGCGCAGTTGGAGGTAGGTAATAAGTCATCAAATCCTCATTTAACAGTTGATTAAGTGGCAATTTTTGACCGCAAATCGCTGACCAATCAATACTCGGTAGCGATAATTGTTGCGCGAGCTTATCTAAAAATTCCGCTCTGGGTACGATGGTTGCCCCTAAACGCAGCAAATGTGGGTTAGGCAACTGACAGTCCACCCAAGCAAATTGGGAGTGCGCACACAGCTGCATTAACACAAAAAAAGCCGCTTTAGACGCATCTGTGACGCGGTGAAACATACTTTCACCAAAAAATGCTTGTCCTAGCTTTAGCCCATAGAGACCACCAATCAGCTCATCATCATTCCAAATCTCGACACTGTAAGCGACTTGCTCGGCATGGAGCGCCGTATACGCTTCAATCATAGCGGGACTGATCCAAGTAGCTGAGGCAGAAGCTTGGGCATAGGCACGGGTATCGGCACAGGCGGCAATGACTTCAGCAAAGGCAAGATTAATGGAAAACGTCCAACCTGCATTTTTGATACGCCGTTTTAGGGTTTTACTGGCGCAAAAATTGCTAGGATAAATAATACAGCGCGGGTCAGGCGACCACCAAGCAATAGGCTCGCCTTCATTAAACCAAGGAAACATGCCTTGGCGATAAGCACACACTAAGGTATCAGCTGCCAAATCACCCCCCAACGCAATCAAACCTTCACCGTCAGGGTCTGCCGCCATCGGGTCGGGGAATTGATAACGGCAACCGAAAGGGCGTTGTAAGGGGTGGTGATTTAGCAATGACATCGTTCAAAGTATTAGTTAAACAGCAGTGGTGTTGGCTGATACCGTGGTATTGGCATTCGCTAGATTGACGATATCTAAATATTTTTCTGCATCCAATGCCGCCATACAGCCCGTAGCTGCTGAGGTAATCGCTTGGCGATAGATGTGATCTGCCACATCCCCACAAGCAAACACGCCCTCGACACTTGTCGCTGTCGCATTGCCATTTAGACCGCTGTTGACTACGATATAACCATTATTCATCTCAAGCTGATCTTGGAAAATATCGGTGTTGGGTTTGTGCCCAATTGCCACGAACATACCAGGCGCGTTGATGGTTTTGGTAGACTGGTCTTGGAGATTTTCAATCACCACACCTGTCACGCCTGCGTCATCACCCACCACTTCTTTGACTTGGCTGTTCCATTCGATGGTCACATTGCCATTTTTTTGTTTTTCAAACAATTGGTCTTGCAGAATTTTTTCTGATTTTAATTTATCACGTCGATGCACTAGGGTGACGTGGCTTGCGATATTTGATAGATACAAGGCTTCTTCAACCGCTGTATTGCCACCGCCAATCACCACCACAGGTTTGCCGCGGTAAAAGAACCCATCACAGGTCGCACAGGCAGAGACACCAAGCCCCATAAATTTTTGTTCAGAGGCGAGCCCCAAGTATTGGGCTGAAGCCCCTGTCGCTACAATGAGTGCGTCACACGTGTAAGTAGCGCTATTGCCGACTAAGGTGAAGGGTCGCTGAGTTAGGTTCACTTGGTTGATATGGTCATACACCAATTGGGTCCCAAAACGCTCGGCATGGGCTTGCATGCGTACCATCAAGTCAGGTCCCGTCAAGCCTTGTGGATCACCCGGCCAGTTATCAACTTCCGTGGTGGTAGTCAACTGCCCGCCAGTCTGCATACCCGTGATAATGACGGGTTTTAAATTGGCGCGCGCTGCATACACGGCGGCAGAATAACCCGCTGGACCTGAACCCAAAATAATAAGCTGGTGATGGATAATTTCTGACATACGTCTTTCCTAACAATCGCTGAATAATAAACTAAATAATAAAACAGGCTAATTTTTGATTCATAAGTAAGATAGGGGCTAACATCGAAAATAGCAAGTAAATGTTATTTTTATAACAGATTCATCGCGCAATCAAAGCTCAATCAACGCTCAAAAATTGCGTTAGCTCGTTATCAGAAAAACACCTTGCTATCCGGCTTTGTTGGCTCAAACCGCATTTATCATAGGGCTTGAATTGGCTGATTTAACAAAGCAATTTTTCGCAAAAAAAGCTCAGCAACGCACCACTTAGATTTGATATGATAGTCGATTAAAAGGGTGGTTTTAATCAACGTTTTTCCAAAATCATTGTTTTTCACAATCATTATCAGTCAGTCATGGCTGAACAAAGCGTTGGCTTACGGCTTATCCAAAGCAGGTTCAAATTCAAAGGTAAATTGCGTTGTCTTATTATATTCGTCAAAGTGTGCTTACGATTATCTGGCTAATCGTGGCATTGTTGTTAGTCATGTCCCTCATCAGTTATTCTGCCAATGATCCTAGTTGGTCGCATATCAGTAGTGCGGCAAATGAAGTCAGTAACTTGGCAGGCACGGGTGGTGCGTGGCTGGCTGATATTTTGTATGCGTTTTTGGGCGCGGCAAGCTGGTGGCTCATTGTTATTGCCTGTTATGAAGCTTGGAATGTATGGCGCCATAATGTAGAGCCTAATGGCTTGCTACGTTTTTTGGGTTATATCTTTTTAATCATTGCCACCGCAGGGCTGACAGGGGTGTTATCGTTTGGCTGGTTGGTGCAAGGCATGATTGGGCAAATCGTCGGCAACGGGCTTAGTAGTTTATTAACCTACTGGGGGACTTTGTTGTTTTTATTGGTGTTTATTGCTATCACCGTGACGTTTACCTTTGATTTACATTGGCATGAGATTTTATCAGGTCAAGCTATTCGCAGCCGCCTACAGGCTGAAGCCGCAGATGAAGAAGAAACCAATACTAAGCACAAGGCGACTGCTCAAGAAGCAAGCCAAGCAAAACCAAACGACACCGCGCAACTGCCTTTGCCTTTAGCCTCCCATGACATTGAACAAGACGCTTATGACAGTAGTCATCTAGCGGATAATGAGGCGTTTGTCGGCAGTCCACTCGATGCGTTTTTGGATGAAACGGGCTTTAGTGAAATCAAAGATTATGAATGGCTCGAAGAAAACGATGCCACCAATCCATTTAAACCCGTCAGCTCAACCTATGTGGCAAACACCAAGCTGACCAAAAAACTGGATGAAAAACTGCAAAGTGAAATCATTAAAAAACCGTTTAAAATGCCTACCTTGAATAGGCCCCATTCGATACAAGTAGACTCGCAACTCACTCAGCCAACTCAGCCTAGTGTAGAGAGTGTAGATGTATCGCAAGCTATGCCAGCTATCGATGACGCATCTATGATGTCTGCCGCAGGCACAGGGCAGCTAGCGGATAAGCGAATCTCTGAGCCTATGACGGGTATAGAGATGGCTGGACAGGACGAGATTATTGATGTGTCAGGTTTGGATCATTTAGCAGATAGCGTAGATGCTGGATATGAGTTATCACAAAATCCTGTGCTAGAGCCACCATTCGAGGGCATTAAGACAGAGGACGTTGAAGCAGAAAGTATTGAAGCAGAAGGTATTGAAACACCACCTACCTCAGTCGCATCGTTATTGGGTATGCGACAAGTCCCACCACAAGCTAGGGCTAATGCCTCAAATGACAGTGCCAATGCACCTGTGAGAGCGGAATTTTCAACCCCTGCAGCAAGTCCGATGCCAACCCAAATAGCACGTCCAGCACAAGCCGTCACCCAGATTACTGGCAACGAGATTGATACCAACCACATAACGTCTTCAATACCGACTCACAGCCGATCGGTGGAATCTGAGTTACTCGACCAAATCGAACAGCCCGCAGCGCCTCAGGTCAATCAGCCGCTTGATATCAATGATGATAGCCTATTTAGTCAGAAATCGCGTGCCATGCAAACCGCAGCTTATCGTGCCAATTTAAGCCCGCTACCGGAATTATCGCTGCTTGATTTGCCCGACCCCGACCGCAAGCCAAGCTACAGCCGCGAACAGTTGCAGCAGTTGTCAGCGCTGTTAGAAATCAAGCTACAAGAATTTAATATCAAAGCAGAAGTGGTCAATGCGCAAATGGGTCCAGTGGTGACACGCTTTGAAGTGTCGTTGGCCCCAGGGCTTAAAGCAAGCAAGGTGACGGGCATTGCCAAAGACCTGGCTCGGTCGCTATCTATGGCATCGGTGCGTGTGGTAGAAGTCATTCCAGGTAAACCTTATATCGGTATCGAAGTGCCCAATCCGCAACGCCAAATGGTACGACTCATCGAACTGCTGAAAACAGAAGCTTATCAAGACCCTGATGGCTTAATCAGCATGGCAATGGGCAAAGATATTGCAGGTAGACCGATTATTGCGGATTTGGCGAAAGCGCCACACATGCTAGTAGCAGGTACCACAGGCTCAGGTAAGTCAGTGTTGGTGAATTCGCTGTTATTGTCAATGCTGCTCAAATACACACCAGAGCAGCTGCGATTGATTTTGATTGACCCTAAACAGCTCGAGCTTGCCAACTATGGCGATATTCCGCATCTGCTCACCCCCGTAGTCACCGATATGACCGAAGCAGCCAGTGCTTTGGCATGGAGTGTGGCTGAGATGGAGCGTCGTTATCAGCTGATGTCATTATTTAAAGTGCGTAAGCTTGATGAATTCAACAAAAAAGTCATGGCAGCCGAACAAAGTGGTGAGCCGTTACTGGATCCACTGTGGCGACCCAATGACAGTGTCAGCCAAGATAGAGCGCCAAAATTAAAACCGTTACCGCAAATTGTGATTGTGGCGGATGAGTTCGCCGACATGATTATGCAGGTGGGCAAACAAGCTGAGGAGTTGATTACCCGTTTGGCGCAAAAATCGCGTGCCGCAGGGATTCATTTGATTTTGGCGACCCAGCGCCCCTCAGTGGATGTGATTACTGGTTTGATTAAAGCCAATATTCCCGTCCGTGCTGCGCTTCGCGTCAACTCAAAAGTCGACTCGCGTACCATTTTGGATGCCGGTGGCGCAGAGGATATGCTTGGGCATGGGGATATGCTGTTTTTAGGACCTGGTCAAATCGAGCCTAACCGTGTACATGGTGCTTTTATCAGCGATGCGGAAGTCAACCGTGTGTGTGATGCATGGCGCGAGCGTGGCGCACCTAACTATATTGATAATATGTTCGATAACTTTGAGTTAAGCTCAGCGCCAAGTGGTGGCGATGCTAGTGGGTCTAGCAATGGCGAAGAAGACCCACTGTATGATGATGTAGTGGCGTTTTTGCTCGAAACCCGTAAAGTCTCTGCATCAAGTATTCAGCGCAAATTTAGTATCGGCTATAACCGCGCAGCACGTATCGTTGATGCCATGGAAGAGGCGGGCTTGGTGAGCGGCATGACCAAAAGCGGTAAACGTGAGCTATTAATGTAGAGGTTAGACAAATAAAAAAGGTGCGATTTATGCACCTTTTTTATTTAACGTTTTGAGTAGCTATGGGTTCATTTATTCTAGGGTATTTTGCGCTGCGACTACCACAATTTCTAATTTCCATAATGGATTAACCAACTCAGCTTTGACTGTGGCACGGGTAGGCTTTGGGCAATCCGTTAACCAGTCGCCCCACATGCTATTCACCACCTCAAAATCCGCCAAATCCTTGATAAAAATCTGAGCGGTTAGCAGACGTGATTTGTCGCTATTGGCTTTGGCGAGCATGGCGTCGATATTGTCTAGCACTTCTTTGGTTTGTGTGTGGATATCAGCAGTATCAGTATTCGGCACTTGTCCTGCGAGATACACCACGTGGTTAAAAATGGTAATTTCACTTAGATAGTCATTGCTATCAAATCGTTGAATTTGTGCGGTCATGGTGTTTTCCTTGTGAACGGATAAATGTTACTTATGCATAGGTTGTGTTGAACATTTAATATACAAAAGAACATAATGAGGAAATTTTGATAA
>NZ_DAMBFQ010000019.1:0-11640 GCF_032061225.1 Moraxella sp. CTOTU48841 | reverse complement strand
TGCCGAGCCTGCTAAATGAGGCGGCTGATTTGGGCGATGAGTTTTATATCCATGTCAATGCCAATAACTTGGCACTACTGCCGCACGTCGTCAACAAGCATCACGCGATGCGTTTTTTGCTCGATTATCATTTGGATAAAAGCCGTCCTTGTTTTGGTTTTGGTGATAGCTTGGCGGATTTGCCGTTTTTACAACTATTGGACTGGTATGGTACGCCCAATCGAGGACAACTGCATGATGCTATCAGTCAAGGGTGTTTATAATCATGACAATTCAGGCGAATTTTTCGGGTAGTTATTTACCCGCTGAGGTTACGTTGCTGCTCGATATCGTCAGTGCTGATAGCGTCAATGATATCAACCCAACACAAAAAGAAGCATTAATCCAATCAGGTCAGCGCCATTATTCAGATATGCTGACGCTCGAAAAACCGCCCAGCGCCACGCATGAAGCCTTGTACAATCAAGCATTGGCGGCAGGCAAACAGCGCATGGCAAATGATGTCACAAGCCTTGCGTTTAGCTTATATCAGCTATTTCATGCTTGCGTGAGTGCCTCGCAGCCGCTGATATTGGTCAGTCTCGTGCGGGCAGGATTGCCGATTGGGGTATTGCTGCAAAAAGCGCTTAGTGATGCATCTGCCAGTTATACGTTAGCCAGTCAGCATTACGGGGTGAGTATCATCCGTGACCGCGGGCTTGACCCGGTTGCCTTGCAATATATTTTGCAGCAACATCCCCATAGCCCGATTGTGTTTGTCGATGGTTGGACGGGTAAAGGGGCTATCTATGGTGAATTGCAACGAAGTTTAGCCCAAATCACTGATAAGCGGCAACAAGCGCAACTGTTTCACCAAGGTGAGGGGGTGATTCCACTGGTGACGTTGGCAGATCCTGCTGGGGTGGCTTGGCTATCGGCAAGTAATGATGATTGGCTGATGCCGGCAAGTTTGCTCAATAGCACTGTCTCTGGGCTGATATCGCGTACCCTGTATCGTGAGCCCAGTGATGGACTGCACCAAGCAGTGTATTATGACAAGTTACAGCCTTGGGACCGCAGTGGCGAGTTTATCCAAACCATTGATGGGTTGCGTCAGCAAATACCTTTACCAACGCCGCTAACGGGCAAGTTGTTGCCGACTTTTGCCACCCAGTCTGTGATAGATGACTTAGCGGCGCGCTTTGCCATCAACAATCGCAACCGTATCAAACCCACCATTGCTGAAGCGACCCGCGCGATATTACGGCGCGACCCTGAGTGTGTATTAGTCAATGAGATGGCAGACGGACAAGATACAGCATTACTGCGTCATCTTTGTGAGGAAAAAAATATTCAAGTAATTGAAGATGCCAGTATTGCACCTTACCAAGCTGTCACCATTATTAAGAACAGAAGCCAATGATAACCGCGTCTTTGCACTCATCGACCTTGTTAACTGCCTATTTATCCTAACCGCTCTTTTACGCACATTGTACTTTTATGACACTATTACACTCTGTAAATCATTTTTTACCTGCGTCTGTTGCGCCGACTATCAATCCCTACCAGTTGGGTGCGACGCTTTATATGCCAGCCACGCGCCAAGATATTTGGCAAATTATTAGCCAGCAAAAATTGGCTGAGATTGATAGTATCGTGATTTGTTTGGAAGATGCGGTAAGTGAAAGTGAAATTCCTGCCGCGCTCGCAAACTTAAAGCAGCTGCTTGCGACATGGGCTCAGCACGCCAAGACGCATGGTTTTGGCGATGAATCTCGTCCAATTTCACGGCCGATGGTATTTATCCGACCGCGCAACGCCTTGATGCTCACCGAGCTTGCCAGTTGGCAGACGATTGCTTTGGTGGATGGCTTTGTTTTACCAAAAATCGATATGCAAAGCCTTGCCGATTGGCGATTGGCTTGTCAGGCATTGCCATCGACACAGCTATTGATGCCGACCCTTGAGACTCGGCTCATCTTTAACCCGATACACAACCAAGAATTGGCGCTAGCTTTTAGCGAAGGGTTTAGCCAGTCGATTTTGGCACTGCGTATTGGTGGTAATGATTTATTTGCCTCGCTGCGCTTGCGTCGTCCGTCTGATGTGACGATCTATCAAACCCCAGTCGGCATACTTATCTATCAGTTAATTGCGTGTTTTGTGCCGCAAGGTTTTTATTTGACCGCGCCCGTGTTTGAGTATTTGGATAAACCTGCCTTGTTTGCTGAAGAATTGCGGCAAGATGTCGCCTTGGGACTGGTGGGAAAAACCATCATTCACCCTGAGCAAATTGCTGCAGTCAAACACGCTTTTTATGTCAATGACATAGAGCGCAGTCAAGCCACCGCGATTCTTGCTGCTGATGCCAAGGCGGTGTTCAAGCAAGACAACAGTATGCTTGAGCCAGCCACGCATCGCGCGTGGGCGACCAGTGTGATGCTCCGTGCCAATGTCTAAAAGCCAAGGTCTAAAAGCCACTGTCTAACAGTTTGTCACATCAAAGTCAGATAACAAATCACTGACCGATAATTGAACAAAATTGCGCTATGATGACGGGTTAGCAGATAACAATAATTAATGATAACAATTTAACTGATAACCAGTATCATGGAAACCTATGCAAGCAAACACTCTCCCCAGTCAGTCAGTGACGGTTATTTTTCAAGGCGGCATTAACGTTCACCAGTTAGGGCAGGGCGGTGATGACGGCAGTGATTTTATGGCTAATGTCGCCAAAACCCGAGCAGCCTTGCCCCATGCAACCATTGTATTATCGACTTGGGATACGCTTGCGTTGCCCACCGAGTTTGACAGCGCCGACAAATTGGGTATCGATCAGCTGATTTTAAACCCAGATCCTGGTGGTCTGCCCAATATCAAATTTGGCTACGACGCCCCTAACAACGTCAATCGACAAATCATCTCCACGCAAGCGGGTTTAAGCCAAGTCAGCACCGAATATGCGCTCAAACTACGCACCGATAGCTACTTACTCAATGACAATCTGCTACAATTTTATCGCTATTATACCCAGCAAGTAACGTTACATTCCCAGACCCATTTATCCTCAAAAACTAAAGCAACCGACTATTCGCCGATTGTAGTGCCGTCGTTTTTTACCATCGACCCCAGCATGTTTGAGCATATGGCGTTTCATATTAGCGATTGGGCGCAGTTTGGCAAGACCGATCGACTGCAGGCGTTTTGGTCGGCACCCCTAATGAGTAGAGACAATGCCACTTATTTTGAGTCGCATGCACAAGATATCGATGCCAAATTTGCGGACAATACCTTTCGTACGCGGTTGGCTGTCGAGCAGCATATTGCCAGTCATTATGCCAATCAAATCGGCTACGCTGCCACACCAAGCTACTACAATGAACTCAACGAGCAGATTCTAGACGCACATAAGGCATTTTTGGCGAATGAAGTGATTGTGCTTGATATGACAGACTACGGACTACGGTTACCCAAATACGCCTGGACGTTGACCGATGCTTTTATGGCGATGAACTGCATCAGCCATGATGACTGGTATCAGCTGTTTTATCAATATTGGTATCCCAACCAAGTTGACGAAACCCGCTTGGCGCATGCGGATGAACGAGCTGTGATGAAAAGTATTGCCGCGGCAGAGTTTTATCAAAATAGCCCAGTCGATCAACACCAGATTTTCTCCCGTCTTTATCCCTAAATCCGCTAAATAAAAAAGCTTACGCAACAGATGGTAAGCTTTTCTTCAACAGTTAAACAATTGAACGCCAATTTTTAAACAGCAACCTTTAAACATGAGCCTTTAAACATCAATCTTTAAACCGTGGGCTTTAAGCGCTTGGTATTCATCCGGCGTACCACAAAAATCAATGTTGTCCTCCGTGATTTTGACATAGCCAACCCGGCCGCCTTGTGCGATTAATAAATTATACATGGGGGCGATATAATATTCGTTGTTAACCGTCAACTGTTGGGCAACCGCTTGTTGAAACAACGATAGATACTGCTGCTTGGATTTAAAATAATACAAGCCATCACTGCAAAGATTAGAGATACGCTGTTTTTCGGTGGTTTTAATCACCCTGTCATGGTCATCGACGGCGATAAATGACCAATGATCGCCTTCGCCTTCAAATACTTCTAAATAACCATCAACGGACTCTACCCAGTCAGGTTTTTCAAACCCATAGCGAAAGGTATCGATGTTAAAAATATAAATCGGCTCATCGTCATCAATCCTAGTATCGCCGAGTCCCATTCCGAGTCCGAGGGCTACTGTTTCAGCTTGTCCTGCTGTCTCGCCATCAAGGGTATGAATCATAAAATTGCGCACACCCAAGCGCGTTAATCGCTCAGCAACAAATCGCGGGGTATCATACACATCGCGCACGATAAGCAAAAATAAATCGGTACTAAAATAGCGCTCAAACGACTTGATTGCCAAATCAAACACAATGGTATCGGCAATCGATAATTGATACTTAGGTACCTCAAAGCCCGCCTTAAAAAAACGACTGCTTAGCCCTGCCATTGGAATTACGAACATGTCACCGCCTCCATCACATACATTTTATATAAACGATACGCATTGAGCAGCATGGCGCGCTGGCGATCGGGTCTATCTGCATGCAAGGGTAGCATGGATAAAAACAATAACACCACCGCTGGCATGATAGATTCTGTGGTCATGCCATTAACCCAGGTGCCGGCAAAAAAGTCTTGCTGGATTTGCTCCAAACGCTTATCAATATCAAATCTTATATCGCTGCCGCTAGGGGTATCGATAATTTCATAACGCCCTGCGATGATAAAGTCATACATACCAATCACAGAATGGGTGAGCTTGGCCAAATCATAGCTTGCGTTGCCAAAAATACTAAAATTGCCGTTAGAATCCGTGCCCCGTGGGTCAAAAACTTTTACCCGGCGACCGCGCATGTCATACATGATGTTGCTAAAACATAAATCGCCATGCATGACACTCACGGTGTTTGGCAGTGCCAAGGCTTTTTCGATACAGTCCTGCGCAATCTCTAGCGTACTGCCAAGCATGATTTCATCATATATTACAGGTTTGTTCAAATCGACATCGGCATCATCAGCATACGCATACAAGCGCTTCAAGGTTTTTTTATGGTACAAATCTTCGGCATACGATTTGGCAAACCCGGTTTCGATATGGCGATGCACGTCGGACTGATTGGCCATACTAAAAAATTCTTTTAATAGCTGAAAAATATGTTGCCAAAATTCAGTGGTATTTAACCCATGCACATACAACTCATTGAGCGGTAATAACGGCAAGAACTCTAAGCTATAACTAAACTGTCCGTCCACTTGCTGATAATCAATCAACTGCGGGGTAAAACGTCTAAGTGGCGCAGGAATATGGGTGTACCAATAAATTTCCGCTTCAATTTTGTTGTTGTCATCACTGCTTTTGGTGACCATGCCTTCACGAATCTGCAGTGAATTAAAGGCGCGTTCGGTGGTCATATTGGCACGGGCATGAATATAATGGACAAAATTACTGCAGTCATAATACGACTCAATATTGACCGATTTCATTGGCATCGTCTGTTGGTACAAATAAATCGCCCGCACAAAATTTTTCTTACTAATCGCCAAGGCTTTAATCAACTCCAGCCGTGAGGAAAAGGCAAAATACCCAATCCAATCGGTGGGGTTTTCTTTCATTTTTTTGGTTTGTTGCCAATCGTATTGGCGCGTTTTATCCGACACGCCAATACAATCTGAGCAATCAACTAACTGGGGTAAAAATACATCCCCTTGGATGATACGAATATGATGGTATGATTTATCAATGGCTAGATTAAGCACATATAAAATCGTCTCGGACAATGCCAAATTTTCAGGGATTGTTACCACATCAATGGGAAGTGACTCAATCACTGCTTTTTCATTGAGGGTCAAAGTATAAGCTTCAGGTAGTGACAATAGAATTTTTTCATGGGGGAATTGTTGGCGTACCACATCGACTTGCAGCTGTAATAGTTTTTTATTGCCGATGGGTAGCATACAAGGCGGAATGCGCCCAATTTCTGCTTCAAATTCAGCATTGACATAGGAAGAGGCGTTAATGAGTATCATGGCGTTAAATTACCTTAAATGTTGTTATTGTTGTTTTTATTTTTTATTAAGGTGTTAGATCGAGTAGCTGGCAAATCTCTGCATAGCTTAACTTGACCAATTCGTTAGGCCGAATAGCTTTGTCATCCACATAGAACCCTTCAAAGCCGCACCAAGGCTTACCCACGTATAATTCATCATACGGGATATCATGTCGTGCCAGCCAATCGATGATAATTGGTAACGTATTTTTATTAATAGCGCCAATATTGCCTTGATAGGTGCGCATATTGCGACTGGTATTGATGATAATCGTAAACCCTTGTCGATGGTATTCTTTAAGTTTTTCGACAACTTCGGTGATAGGTTGGGCATTGGCATAGTCGCCGTTTTGTGTGGTGCATAGGGTGTCATCTAGGTCAAAGATTAGCCGCTTCATTGTTATTATGTTCCTAATATTGCAGTGATAGACTTAAACTAAAAATTTTTGTATTTATAATAAAATCAATTATTTGATTGTTATTTTAACTTCAATACCTTAAAACGAATCCCTACCAAATGATATTACTTATTCATTACTTATTGTAATTTTAGGTAAGAATACAAGAAGAAAATCGATTATTGGGCTTAATCACAATGCTTAATATTGGTTAGACCGCTTTTAATCAATTAATCAATCGATGTTGACAATTTTTGAGGGTAAGTCATAGCACGAGAAATGCAGTAAAAAGCGGGTAAGAGCCTAATGAATCTAAATGAAATAGGTTGTGATTTAATGAAAGATTGGCTTTTACTAATGATGGATGGGCAAATAGGATAAAAGATTAAAAGGCGAAAAAGCTAAAAGAACAGTAAGCAAAAACACACAGCAAGGCGCGAAAAATTTATTTGATAGCGACGTAACTATGGACTTTGTACATACGACCCAGCGCGTTTTTCCAGCCGCGGGCATAGGGCATAAAGGCTTGGCAATGATCTAAGTGATAGCCATAGCCTGCATTGCCATAGGCCATCAAAAAACTGCCATCCAAAAAGCCTGACTGCCCTATGACAAAGCCGTTACCTTGATTAAATCGCGCTTCAGCACCGTTACCGAGCAAGGTGGCATTGATTGCGGTATAGCCATGACCTTGATTGTGGTTAGCATTGGCGTGGGTGATATCGATACTGGCGTGATGACGGGCAAAATAGCCACCGATCACGTTTTCATTGCCAAGACTGCGATTGGCCAAAATACGCCCGCCATTGTCAGCAAAATAGCCATAGCCATAATTGCGAAAGGCATTGGTACGTCGGTTGATGCTATTGCAGCTTAGCATGCCATTGTGCAGCGCCAAAAAGCCATGTTTATTTTCGCTGGCACTGGTATCATGGCACCACATCGAGCCATTGGTGAGTGCATAAAACCCTGCGATATGGTTATGTGCAGACACGCTGTTGTCGGCATTGATAAAGCCGCTAGATTCCGCGCAAAATCCAAAACCCAAGTCTTCATCCAAATGCGCACAGTGATACGCCTCGCATTGCTGGGCATCTATCGAGCCCCCATACGCAAAAAATCCGACATCCCCCGCAAACTGTACAATCACCCCAGGCTCACAGCGGATACTTGAGCCAAAGCGGGCAGCAACCCCATAATAAAACTTATTGATACGGACCTTTGACCCGACCAGCACTTGGCTATTGTAATTGCACATGATACCGGCACCATAGCCTTCATCTTGCCACTGTCCATAGCCCAAAAACGCCTTAGTACCATTGATAGTCATGCCATCGATTTTAAAAATACCATTACCCCGCTGCATCAAAAAGCCACAGCGGTTATGGGCATCATCAAAATGTAGCTGTACCTTATCAGGATTGTCCAAATTGCCAACAATCTCTACCCGATCACTAAAAAAATCAATTTCAACTTGGCTTAAATAATACTCGCCATCGGCAATTTTGATTTGGATAAAGCCTTTATCACCCAAATTATTTAATTGGCTTTTACAATAAGCCAAAGCCGCGTGAATAGTCGGGAAGGTCTGCGGCACGTCAATACGTTGCCAGCGGTTGGATGCTTTTTTAATCATAATAACAGCAAGCTAACAAGTGATATGGTACTCAAAATGAGTAGGTCGACCATACATCGCCAAAAAGCCTAGCGATAGTCAAAGCCATTGCAATTATTATCTAGGAAATAGCCGCTGTAATATGTTGAGTTTTCTTAGTGAATATGAAGTTTTTTATGACGTTTTAGGTTTTGCCAATTTTTCACTCAACGAATTCGCAACCCAGGCAGGACCAATCAACAAAAATTGTAAGTCTTCAAAAAATGACGGTTTTTTGCCTTCAATTTTGTGACCGACAAATTGCCCAATCCACGCGACCACAAATACGCCAAACCAAAACTTAAACCCAAATGGCAAGATAGCAATCGCTGCCAAGCAAAACAGCACAAACATGCCCATGGCAATAAATAATTGCGTAGACAAGCGTAGATAAAACAGCATTACCAAAGCAATCAATACCAACGTAAACGCCGCCTGCCATGACATTCCCATGCCTAAGATACTGGCAAAAATCGTGGGTACGCACAGCCAATGAATTTTTTTATTGATAGGATGTTGGTGGCTCACAGCGTAGTCAGCCAGCCAGCTTTGTAGGGATTTTTTTGAATGAAGCAGGGTCACGGTTGCCATAATCTTCTTCCTTAAAGATAATAAAGACAATAAAAAAAATTGCTGATAAAAAATGGGTATGAATCCCATCAGTTACCCCTGAATCGTATCACACCCTAGTCGTTTGTCAAATCAGCGAATTTACCCTGATAGGTTTTGATATTAATGGCTTTTGATATCACTGGCTTTTGATATCAGTGGCTACTAGGCTAAGCCTTTGGCTTTTTGCTCACTGCGATACCATTCATACAGCCCCACAAACGCATTGACTTGGTACACCATGGTTTGAATGGCAAAAATATAATTTTGCGACATCAAGTTGACAATCAGCCAGACAAAATTCACCGCAATCCATAACCACCAGTTGAATGAATAGCGTAAAATCATCGTGGCTTGCGCTGTGATGGATAGCACAAATGCCAACACATTAATCCAAAAAAAATCAATCACGCCCAAAAATTTACTGCCATCGTTGGCGACCACGCCATAACCCATCGACGTTAGCCAATTATTGACAGTTGGAAATAATGCCAAGCCAATCGCGATAAAGGCAATGGTTACCAACCACACAATTTTATTGGCTGATTTGGGAATCATATTGCCATCGCCATCGGTGTTTTTTGACCAATAAAAAATGCCATATAAATGGGTAAAAAAGTTAAACAGCGGCGCGAGCATCAAACCCACCGCACCTGCGGTTCCCTGTACAATGGTTTCGCCCGCCGTTGCCAACATACCAAAGCCATTACCTGCTATATTGCGGCGAAAACTCAGCGACACCACACACAATAGCCCGATAAAAGACACCCCCAAATAAAACCAGTCTAACGCTCGATGTTCTGTGGTCAACCAAAAACCGGTACCCAGTGCAATTATCCCAAAAAAGAACCATGCCACCGTCCATTCTTGTGCCCATTCACCGGTAATTTTATCCAAAATTGCAATTCGCATTTCGCCTCCAACAGTCATTACAACAATAACAACATTTTTTTAATTAAGCTTTAAAAAATAAAACCAAAAATTTTTAGCATATTTACCAAGCATTTCTGGAAAATTATTTTATGCCTCGATATCTTGATAGTGGTGAAAAACGTGTGCATCAATAAGCGCAATCGCATCCAAGAATCGCTGATGATAGTCTGGACTATCAATAAACAGCGGCGCAATATGATGACGGGCAAAGATTTGTTTTAAACGATTTTCAAAACGCTCACGCTGGGACTCGCTGCCTAGAGAGCGCATCCCATCGGCGACCCAAGGGGTGTTATTGGCAAGCATCAGGGTATAATCTAAGCGAAATTCATTGATACAGGCGGTCAAAAACGGGTGGGTACGCCCTTCATATTCTTCACAGAATGCTTGCGTGGTCACAAAATCTGTATCCACCAAAGTGATTGGGGCAGGGGCAAAGCGTTTGGCGGCGCGTATCGCTTGTTCATGGTCAGTTGCCATGAGCGGATAGTCATCGTATTGCATACCAAGCTCAGTACCCCCCAAATCGGTTTGCACAAATAAGCGCCCCATTTCTAAGCCATAGCTTGCACCATAATAGTTGGCTAGTTTATGCAGTAGTGTGGTTTTACCTGAGCTTTCACCACCCACCAATGCCACAGTTTTGGTGTAGTCACCTCGCGCTTGCGGGTGAATGGCTGACCAATACAGCGCGGGGTTATTGTGAATCTTGCGGCTATCAAAGCCGTGCTGGCGTGGCGTGGTCACTACAGGTAAATGTAAATCATAATCGACAAACGGATGGGTTTCATCCATAAACACCACCGGGGTTACTGTCCCTGTCGCATCGCTAGACGCGCTCAACTTGGGATAACGTTGTTGCAAATCCGCTAATACCGCATTGACTTGTTCAACGCTCAAATCTTGATAATTATCTTCATACGAGGGCGTTACCAAATCAGGTAAAATCTCTATATGCACAAATGGCAAATCAGCAAATGCCATGGTCATCCAGCGCGCCTTATCTTTCAAATCAATGGAAAAATTTGGATTTGGCGCAGGGTGAGCGGTAATAAAAATAAATAACTCTTTGACTTGCCCAGATGCATGCAAAATCGTTCTTACATGCCCCAAATGCAGCGGCTCAAAATGTCCAATAATGATACCCACATCTTGCATCATGCTTTCCTCAACACTTTATCATGGTTTTTTAAACTATTTTTTATTGACTTGATTTTTTGATTGCTTGGCTAGATATCCCTAATAAGGATATAAAGAATAAGGATATAAAGTAACGCTATGATAATCGATTAGCCGCTACGAAGTTACAATGGTTTGTAACGCTAGTATCACAATTCGTAAAGTTTGACGTATCTATCCTATATCGGATATACGCTACTTACCTGTGTTAATACTGTTCGTAATAAGAATGCTGTAGAAAAAGTTACTAAAAGAAACATCATTCTACGTTTTGTCACCCAACTACACCCTGCATTTGCTTATAATAAATCATAACCAAAACATAGCATTTTTAATCAATAATTTTAGCTGATGACATTAAGTTTTAAAGGCGTTAAATTTTAAAGATGTTAGGTTTTAACTAAGTCTTAAGTGGTTTTCTTTATTTTTAACAGGTAAAAAATTGAATGGCAAATAAACTGGTAAAACTTCATCGCTCTCAGAATCATCGTATGATTGCAGGTGTGCTGGGAGGTATTGCAGAGTATTTAGGCTGGAATGTAACCTTGGTGCGTTTGTTGTTTGTCATTATCTCAACCGCGAGTGTGGCAGTGCCAGGTATTTTGATATACATCGTGTTATGGATTGTCATGCCAAATGCTACCCAAAATTCCTATCGTGCGACTTGATTGGTTTATAGGTTTCTTTGTATAACTGTTAAGTAGCAAGAAAAATAGCCAAAAAAATTAAAAATATGATGAATAATAACAACTCGCTATAA
>NZ_DAMBFQ010000018.1:0-17417 GCF_032061225.1 Moraxella sp. CTOTU48841 | reverse complement strand
TTTTCTCAAGCTGTCTTTTTTATTTCTATACCAGCATACTTTTCATACCACTACCTAATTTTATTGTTACGTTTGTTATAGCACTTTTTCAATCTGAAAACCCATGTCTTGCATGAGTTCAGCTTTATCAAACGGCGCAAGGCTTGCGCGTGTGTAAGGCTTGTCTTTAAGATAAGTTCTTGCCACGCGCTGTAAATCATCAAGGCTGACCGCCAAGATTTTGGCACGCATCGCCTGTTGCCACTCTTTGCCACGACCATGTAACTCAGCAAACAGCGCCTTGACCGCTTCACCCGCCGGGCTTGCGGGTTTGTCCATGCCTGCCATCAATCCTAAAATCGCTTCTTCAATCCAAGCATCGGTTTTTTCGCCTGTAGTTTGCGCGAGTAACCAATCAATACTACCCAAAAAATCATCAAACGTGGCTTGGTCACGTGGGTCACGGTAGCTATAAAACTTGAAAGAGCAAGCATTGCTATCATAGCTCGCGCCACCGCCGTACGCGCCGCCTTGCTCACGAATGGTACGATGCAGATAGTTGTTGCGTAGCACGCTTGAGAGCACCATCAAGGCAGGGGCATCGGGATGGTTGGTCGGCACGGCATCAAAGACAAGCGCATGATGAAACACATTGGTTTGCGCAAGCCACGCGATATCGCGACCGTCAGTGGTAATGGGCGATTCGATTAAGGTAGTGGTAGGCTCGTCAACAGGCGCTTGCCAGCTCTCGCTAATCGCTTGCTGCAGCGTCGGTAATATCTCTGCTTCGGCGATGATGAGCGCTTGTTTTGGTAGGGCTTTGATGTAGCTATGTAAACTGGCTAAGCGCTCTCCCAGCTTTTGCCACGCACTGCTATCTTGCTCCGCTTGCTGCAAAAATTCAGTTAAGCTATTTAATGCAGGCAAACCACCGCGTACATATTCAAGACGGGCGATTTTACTGGTGTTACGGCTCGCTGTTTGCATGGCATACGCATGACCTGCATTGGCAAGGCGCGATTGCCAGCCCATTTGTTTTTGGGTCAGTAGCTCTTCCATCCGCGCATATTCAGTAAAAATAGTGTCGTTGAGCACTTCTTTAAGCAGCTCAATCGCTTCAAATTTACGTGACAATGAGCGGGTAGCGACCACCAAGAAGCTATCCATTTTTTCGGGGTTGTCTGGCGATGTGCGCTGGCTGATTCTGACAGTCACACCGCTTGAATGGCGTGCTTGCCGCGCTTGAAATGCCAAGGCATCGTGTTTGCGCGTGCCCACTTCGCTGATCAAGCTCAGATACGTTGGTAAATCTGGGTGATTGATGAGCGCTTCATGACCGGCTAGGGGCATAATCACTTGATAATAATACAGACCATTGGTGCCTGCTTCATATTCATACAACGTACTTGGCACACCACTTAAAATGATATCGCGTTTTGTACCTGTTTTAAATTGAATTTGGGCAGGAATATCCGCCAATCCCACTTTGGGTAGCAAATCCACATCATCAGGCGTAGCTTGGCGTTCGGCAAGGGCTTTGGCTTGGCTGATGAGCGCATTACGGGTGTCATCGGTCAGTGCCGCTTCAATGGTATCAAGTTTGGCTTGCTCATCCTTGGCTTGTTGCTCAGATTTGCTCGCATCAGGGATGAGTGTCAAACGCACGCGATGCGGATTGTCGAGCAAAAAGCGGCGAATCAAATCGGCGATAAAATCAGGGTTTTGTACTTGCTCACGTAGCCAGTTTAGGTTTTCATCGATATCCCACACATGCATGGGGTCGCCGTCGTGGATAGCAGTACTAAAGCCTTCTAGCATCAAATTTAGACCATATGGCATACTATCGCCACCGATATGGCGTTGGTCGATTTCGATTTGGTGCAAAATGGTTTCAATCGCTTCACTGTCCACAGGCTGGTTCGCCACTTGTTTGAGTAAGTCCAAAATCCCTTGCTCAATGGCATCGCCATGCTCAGGCTCAGAGCCACGCACACCCGCATAAAACACCATCTGATAATGGCTGTCATCCAAGCCCAGTAGCGGCGTTGGGGCAGATGCCAGCGGATGGCTATCAAGATACGCCCGCAGCGGCGAACCTGCATGTTCA
This sequence comes from Moraxella sp. CTOTU48841, assembly GCF_032061225.1. Classification (NCBI taxonomy): domain Bacteria; kingdom Pseudomonadati; phylum Pseudomonadota; class Gammaproteobacteria; order Moraxellales; family Moraxellaceae; genus Moraxella; species Moraxella sp. CTOTU48841. The sequence goes on along the minus strand of NZ_DAMBFQ010000018.1, from coordinate 15,331 downwards.
ACCAATACGCCTTCAAGTAATCGCATAGCCAGACGCTGCTTGCCGTCTAAAATCGATGGTAATAACCATGCCATGACGTGATGGGTTTGTTTGGGTTTCACCGTGTCGACACTGTAAGTGTCCGTCACGCTGATTGGCGCGGTCAATGATTTTTCGAGTCGTGAGGCGTGTTTTTGCCCTTTAGCAAACGCTTTGCCTGCCACCGCCAATGCATCCTCATGGATACGGGCTTGGGTCTCTGCCACCGGAATATTGCCAAAGCTCATCACCACTGCATTGCTTGGGTGATAGTGACTTTGATGAAACTTGACCAAATCAGCGTGAGTCAGCTCGGTAATGGCAGCGGGCTCACCACCAGAATTGTAGTGATAAGTGGTTGTGGGGAATAAATGACGCGCCAGCGTATGATACAACTGGTCAATCTCGCCACTCATCGCGCCTTTCATCTCGTTGAACACAATGCCTTTATACTGCGGTTTGCCGTCATCATCAAGCTCCACTCGAATCCCTTCTTGGGCAAAATCGAGCGGATTTAAACTTGGGAAAAATGTCGCATCTAAATACACCGACAACAAGTTAAAATAATCTTGACGGTTTTGGGTGGCAAACGGATACGCCGTCCAATCTGCCGCAGTAAACGCATTCATAAAAGTATTGAGCGAGCGCTTAATCATGCTAAAAAACGGGTCGCGCACGGGATATTTTTCAGAGCCACACAGACTAGTATGCTCTAAAATATGTGCTTCACCGCGGTCGGTCATCGGCTGGGTGCGAAAACCAATCATAAAGGCATTTTCATCACTCGGGTGGGCAAGATGATAATGAATCAACCCAGTGGCGTTATGTTCGCTCACCAGCACATCAAGCGATAGCGCATCGATGCGCTCATGAGAGCGCAGAGTAAAATCAGGGTGTAGGGTCAAATCTAAAGCAGAGTCGTGAGAGGTTGTGGGCATGAAGTTACCTGTGTGTCATAATAATATTTGTCAGAATTTATCAGCAAAACCAACTGTAAAAACAAACAGAAAGTATAGCAGTTTTGTCGGATTTATTTTGAGTTAAATGGGGTCAAAACCTGCTTTATAAAGGCAAAAAAACACAGATACCACAGATAACACAGCGCCAATCATTTGCCCGTGTCAGCCAATTTTCAGATATTAACTTTGACGGTTTTAATTTACAATGACACCACATTGAATTTAACTTTTCTATTTTTTCCAAAATCGTTAAAAAGGAACCACAATGGCAAAAATCGTCGCCATCGGCAACGCGTTAGTTGACAGTGAATTTGTCGTCACCGATGCACAGCTTAACGCCACAGGCCTGACCAAAGGCAATATGACCCTAGCCAGTCACAGTGAGCAAGCTAACCTCATCGCCTCGCTCAACACGCAAAACATCACCGCGACCAAACAAGCCGGCGGCGGCTCGGCTGCCAACAGTATCTATGCCGCCGCAAGCCTTGGTAGCGATACTTTTTACGCTTGCCGTGTCGGTGAAGACGAGGCAGGGCGTTTTTATTTGGCGGATTTAAATGCCGCAGGTATCAAGACATCTACCAAGTCATTTGCTGATGGTACTACAGGCAGTTGTATGGTGATGGTGACCCCAGATGGCGAGCGCACCATGCAAACGCATTTGGGCACTTCAGCCGAAATCAGCGAAACCGATATCGAGTTTGATGCGCTCAATGATGCTGATTGGTTATACCTTGAAGGTTATCTTGCCATGTCACCCTCGGTACAACAGGCGATTGCCCAGCTAAAACAACAAGCCAAAGACAAAGGGGCTAAAATCGCGGTCAGTTTTGCCGACCCTGCAGTGGTCAAGTTTGGTCGTGAAGGACTTGATGCCATGCTAGAAGGTGGCGTGGATGCGGTTTTTTGTAACTGTGATGAAGCGCAGCTATTTACCAACCAAACCAGTCACTCGCAAGCGGCAGCAGCGTTATTGTCAGTTGCCAATATGGCAGTGGTGACCAATGGCGCGGCAGGGTCAATCATTGCGGTAAGGGACAATGTTTCACGTGAAACAAAATTGATTGACGTGGCATCGCTACCCGTTGACCAAGTGCTAGATACCAATGGCGCAGGGGATAATTTTGCGGGCAGTTTTTTATACGCGCTATCGCACGGTCATGCGTTGGCAGATTGTGGCAAATTAGCCAGTAGCGTCGCAAGCCAAATCATTCAGCAATTCGGACCCCGTCTCAAACCGGCGCAATACCAAGCGATTTTACAATCAACCTTAACATAGCGCATGGCTAATCAGGCGGATTTTGATAACCTATTTTGACAATCTAATAAAAAAGCCCTAGTTTTAGCTAGGGCTTGTACTGATAAAGCTAATCAATTAAGCAGTTTCGTTGAACAGCTCACGACCAATCAGCATGCGCCGTACCTCGCTGGTACCTGCGCCAATCTCATATAGCTTAGCATCACGCCAAATACGACCCAGTGGGTATTCATTGGTATAGCCATTGCCGCCAAAGATTTGGATACCTTCTCCTGCCATCCAAGTAGCTTTTTCCGCTGTCCACAAAATCACGCTGGCGCAGTCTTTACGTACTTGGCGCACATGGTCTGAGCCTAGCATATCTAAGTTTTTGCCCACGGTGTAAAGAAAGCTGCGCCCTGCCTGTAAGGTGGTGTACATGTCCGCCACTTTACCTTGAATCAACTGAAATTCACCGATGGCTTGACCAAATTGCTTGCGGTCGTGGATGTAGGGAATGACGTTGTCCATCACCGCTTGCATCAGCCCGATGGGACCTGCGGCAAGTACCGCACGCTCGTAGTCCAAGCCACTCATCAATACTTTAACGCCGTTGTTAAGACCGCCCAAAATGTTGTCGCTTGGCACTTCGACATTGTCAAACACCATCTCGCCTGTGTGACTGCCGCGCATACCGAGTTTGTCAAGTTTTTGCGCAGTATAAAAGCCTTTCATACCTTTTTCTACCAAAAACGCAGTGATGCCTTTTGCCCCAAGCTCTGGGTTGGTTTTGGCGTACACCACCATCACATCGGCATCAGGTCCATTGGTAATCCACATTTTTGAGCCGTTTAATACATATACGCCACCTTTGTCTTCGGCACGTAGTTTCATGCTGGTCACGTCTGAGCCGGCACCGGGCTCACTCATCGCCAAGGCACCAATGAATTCACCGCTGATGAGTTTTGGCAAGTATTTTTGTTTTTGGGCGTCTGTACCGTTGCGTTTGATTTGGTTGATACATAAGTTGGAGTGCGCGCCATAGCTTAGCGCCACTGAGCCTGATGCGCGGCTGATTTCTTCCATGGCGACCATGTGCGCCACATAGCCCATGTCCACGCCGCCGTAAGTTTCGGGTACGGTAATGCCATGCAGCCCAAGCTCGCCCATTTTTTGCCACAAGTCCATCGGGAATTGGTCGGTGCGGTCAAGCTCGGCAGCACGTGGGACGATTTCGGCATCGGCAAAGGCTTTGACGGTTTCGCGTAGAGCGTTGATGTCATCGCCAAGTTGGTAATCGAGTCCTAGATTCATGGTTAAGTTCCTTTTATTAAAGTTTAAAAAATTACGCTTTTAATCACCACCTACTTCAAGTAGGTGAATAATACTTTCGAGCCATGATGTGGGTACTGGAAAAAAGCTGTTACTAACTAAGTGTACTTGTCTTATCAAGCCTTTGCCTGATAATAAATAGCAGGTTGATATAAAATCTTCATAACTGATATGCAATTTATTAGTAATTCTTATAGCATTATTACTATCTTCGACCTTATTTTGTTCAATATAATCTTTATAAATTTCTATTAAAAGTACTATGGAGTCTTCAGAGAGGGTAGAAATAATATCTACTAATTCTGAATATTTCTCACTTCTGTTATAAAATTCACTATCAGAAAGACCATTGATATAAATATTTAATAGATAATCTATTTTGGCTTGTCTAGTAGCGGTATTTATAGCTGCTAGCACTTTAAGGGTATAGCCTATAAACTCATTACTTTGAACTAGGTCATCATCAAGATTAATTTGAGAATTTTTTAACTTCTCTACTAATTTATCAGCAATAAGCTTATTTCGCGTCCTTATCGCAGAACTAAACACCCCGAAAGAAATTTTACCCAACCAGCTATCTAACATTTCGTCAAAAAATATTTTAACAACTTCTTGTGATGTGTTTTTTGCTAGTTCCAAGTTTGCATTATTAGCCATTTTTGCTGTAATCCTAGCCAATACGTTTATTTAAAATCGCTGTTGCCACCTTTGAGCCATTTTGTCTGCCCAAAAACGCGCTAATTTTTTGTCCGACATCAACCAGTTTGTCGAGGTCAATGCCCGTTTCAATACCCATGCCATGTAGCAGATATACCACATCTTCAGTGGCAACATTGCCGGTTGCGCCTTTGGCATACGGACAGCCGCCAAGCCCTGCCACCGAGGTATCAAACTGCCATACACCCATTTGTAATGCCGCTAAGGTATTGCTAAGCGCTTGACCATAGGTGTCATGAAAATGTCCAGAGATATTGTCAATATCAATATAACGCAAGGCAGCATCCAACGCTTTTTGCACCTTGATAGGTGTGCCCACGCCGATGGTGTCTGCAATGCCAATATGTTCAGCGCCAATGGCAACGAGTTTTTCTGTCACATAGGCGACTTTATCGGCTGAAATATCTCCTTCATACGGGCAGCCCACGGTACAAGAGATGACACCGCGCACCTTGATACCATGCGCTTTGGCGGCGTCAGCCACCGGGGCAAATCGCTCGATACTCTCAGCGATGCTACAGTTGATATTTTTTTGGCTAAAAGCTTCACTCGCTGAGCCAAAAATCACCACTTCATAATTGGCAAATTGGTCACGGTGGGCAAGGGCGGCATCAAAGCCTTTCATATTGGGTGTGAGCACCGAATATACCACGTCATCGCGTTTGCTAATGCCATTTAATACGGCATCATTGTCTGCCATTTGTGGTACCCAATTTGGCGACACAAAGCTAGTGGCTTCAAGCTTGCGCACCCCTGCATCAATCAAGCCGTTAATCAACTCAATTTTGACGTCGCTGGGTACGGTTTGTTTTTCGTTTTGTAGTCCATCTCTTGCGCCCACGTCAATGATTTTGACAAAGTTTGGATAGTTCATGATTGGCTGCCCGTATCAAGTTTTAATAGCTCATCGCCATCGGATACCAAATCCCCTGCTTTGAACAGCAACTCTGCCACAGTGCCATCAGCAGGGGCATTGATGGTATGCTCAATTTTCATCGCTTCAATCACTGCTAGGGCTTGCCCTTTTTTCACTTCATCGCCCACATTCACCCGAAACGCCACCACTTGACCTGGCATGGGCGATTTTAGGCTGCCGCCATCTTGGGCTTCCTCGCCCACATGCGCCATGCTATCCACCAAGGTGATGACATCGCTGGCATGATTTGAGAACACATATACTTGCTCATTGTGTCGCCAAGCCTGCATCTGTTGGCGCTTACCGGCTGTTTCTCCGTCACTTAGCCATAGCGTGAAGGTATCATCGGCAGTGGGCAAATAACGAACATCGCCTTGATAGATGGGCGTGACAACGTCCGCGCCTTGTTTTTCTGCTTTGGCAATGGTGTTAATCGTTAGATGAAATGCTTGTTCCTTGGCTTGCTCGTTAATTTGGCTGATAACCGCCCGCAATGGCTTATCGTGATACACCAAATCAAACGGACGCTCATAGTGGCTATACGCGCGCCATGCGTCAGTTTTGCTAAAGGGGTCGTGGTTTTGGGTTTGCGCTTCTTGGGCAAGCTCTTTGACAATCGCGGTGGCTACTAGCCAAGGTAACTCACCACGCTGCTGCCCAAACAGTACGTCTTTTTCACGTTCAATCAATGCAGTGTCAAGATTAGCATACTTGAACGAATCTGATTGCACCACGTGACGCAGAAACGCCACGTTGTTGGGCAGACCGACAATACGGGTTTCTGCTAAGGCTTTGTCTAGTTTGGCAAGCGCCTGCTCACGGGTTGGCGCATGGACGATGAGTTTGGCAATCATCGAGTCATAGTAAGGACTAATGACATCGCCTTCGCGTACACCATCATCCACGCGCACATCTGACACACTAAACTCGCTGTGAGTTGGCGTGCGGTAAACGTTTAGCGTACCTGTGGCGGGCAAGAAGTTGTTGTCTGGGTTTTCAGCATTGATACGCGCTTCAATCGCATGACCGTTGATGGTCAAGTCTGCTTGTTGTTTTGGTAACGGCTCGCCGCTAGCAACACGCAGTTGCCACTCGACCAGGTCAGTACCGGTAATGGCTTCGGTGACGGGGTGTTCTACTTGCAGGCGGGTGTTCATTTCCATAAAGTAGAAATTCATGCCGCCAAATTTATCTTCGGGTGAACACTCACGTTGCTCTACGATAAATTCAACCGTACCCGCCCCCACATAATTGACCGCTTTTGCCGCCGCGATCGCCGCCGCACCCATCGCCTCCCGCATTGCCACGCTGACATCGGGGGCAGGGGCTTCTTCGAGCACTTTTTGGTGGCGGCGCTGTACCGAGCAATCACGCTCAAATAAATACACATAGTTGCCATGGCTGTCGCCAAAGACTTGAATTTCAATATGGCGCGGACGCAGGGCGTATTTTTCGATCAATACGCTGTCATTGCCAAAGCTGCTAATGGCTTCACGTTGACATGAGCCTAGTGCATCAATAAAATCTTCGGTTTTTTCAACTAACCGCATCCCTTTGCCACCACCACCAGAACTGGCTTTGATTAGCACAGGGTAGCCAATTTTGTCGGCCTCGCTATGTAAAAAATCAGGGTCTTGGTTGGTGCCATGATACCCTGGAATGAGTGGTACATTGGCAGCTTCCATCAAGCGTTTGGATTCGGCTTTAAGCCCCATCGCGGTGATGGCAGACGCTGGGGGGCCAATGAACACCAAACCCGCATCCACGCACGCTTGGGCAAATTCGTCGTTTTCACTCAAAAACCCGTAGCCTGGGTGAATCGCTTGTGCGCCTGTCTGTTTGGCAGCCTCCAAGATACGCTCCCAACGCAGGTAGCTGTCTTTGGGCGCAGAACCGCCTATATAAATGGCTTCATCACACACGGCTACGTGCTTGGCAAAGCGGTCAGCGTCTGAGTATACCGCAACGGTACGCACGCCCAATTTTTTGGCGGTGGCTGCCACGCGGCAAGCAATCTCACCCCGGTTGGCTATTAAGATTTTTGAAAACATAATCGTCCCTTTTTATTTTTTCAAGACCGCATCACCGCGAATCTAACTTGGCATACTTATAAAATTTGGCTTATAAAATCCAGCTTTTTATCTCAGTTATTTTACCTGCGTCATTTAAGCCAGCTTGGTTTACGTTTTTGCAAGAATGACTGTACGCCTTCTTTACCTTCATTAGATGCGCGGATATCAGCAATGCCTGCAACGGTATCTTTGATTAACTGCTCATTAATCTCGGCATACGCCACATCCTGCACCAGTTTTTTACACACCTTGACAGCATTTGGGCTGGCGTTAACCAAGTGTTTGACCAAGTTATCGAGGCTTTGTGTAAACTCTTCTTCATCCACCCGCTCATGGATAAAACCGATTTTTTTGGCTTCTTTGGCATCAAATACTTCAGCGGTTAAGAAGTACCGATGCGCGGCTCTTGCACCCATCGCACGAATCACATACGGGCTAATGGTCGCAGGAATCAAGCCAAGTTTGACCTCACTTAAGCAAAAATTGGCGTTTTTTACGCTAATGGCGATATCACAAGCGGCGACTAGACCCATACCACCGGCATATACATCGCCTTGAATGGCAGCGACAGTCGGTTTTGGACAGTGGTAGATGGTGGCTAGCATTTGCGCAAGCTTGCCTGCGTCTGCTAAGTTTTCATCGTGGCTATAATCCGCCATCGCGCGCATCCAGTTTAGGTCTGCCCCGGCACAGAAGGCTTTGCCATTGGCAGTCAATACCACCGCACGCACTTCGTCTTGCTCAGCGCAAAATTGAAACACATCGGTCAGTTCTTGGATGACATCGTCATTAAAGGCATTGCGTTTGTCGGGGCGATTGAGGGTAATAGTCGCTACATGCTGGTCAATGTCTAACAGTAGGCTGTCATAAGTCGGTAATTTCATCGTGTTTTTCCTTTTTTTGTTGGGTAAAGTTGAAGCTTTTTTGATGCTTGCTCAATGGTGACAGAACAAACAACCAAGACTTCTGATTTTACACGCTGAAAATTACATTCTAAATACACCAAAGGTGGTGTCTTCAATCGGTGCGTTGTAAGCGGCACTTAAACCGAGTGCCAATACTTGTCGGGTATCAGCTGGGTCAATCACGCCATCATCCCACAGTCTAGCCGAGGCATAATACGGATGACCTTGCTCATCAAATTGCTGACGCACTGGCGCTTTGAACGCTTCTTCGTCCTCGCTTGACCAGTGCTCACCTTTGGCATGGTATTGGCTGCGTTTGACCGTTGCTAATACCGACGCGGCTTGCTCGCCACCCATCACCGAGATACGCGCATTTGGCCACATCCACAAGAAACGTGGACTGTACGCACGACCACACATACCGTAGTTACCCGCGCCGAATGAGCCGCCGACAATTACGGTAAACTTCGGCACTTTGGCATTGGCAACCGCCATCACCATTTTGGCACCATGACGGGCAATCCCTTCGTTTTCGTATTTGCGTCCGACCATAAAGCCTGTGATATTTTGCAAAAACACAAGCGGAATTTTACGTTTGCAGCATAGCTCGATAAAATGGGTGGCTTTTTGGGCTGATTCGCTAAATAAAATACCGTTGTTCGCGATAATACCCACTGGCATACCTTCAATATGCGCAAAACCACACACCAGCGTCGTGCCAAAACGGGCTTTAAACTCATCAAACTCACTGCCATCGACAATGCGAGCGATGACTTCACGGATATCAAATGGCTTACGGGTGTCAGTGGGGATGATACCGTACAATTCTTTGGCGTCGTATTTGGGTGGACGCGGGGTTTTTTGCGCGGTAGAGTGGTAGATGGGTTTTTTTTGTTGGTTTAAATTGCCGATGATGTTACGCGCCAGTGATAACGCGTGTAAATCGTTTTGGGCAAGGTGATCAACCACCCCTGACAGACGGGTATGTACATCGCCACCGCCTAAGTCTTCGGCGGTCACTTCTTCACCTGTGGCAGCTTTGACCAGTGGCGGTCCACCCAGAAAAATCGTCCCTTGATCTTTGACAATAATCGACTCGTCACTCATGGCGGGCACATAGGCACCACCTGCAGTACAGCTACCCATCACGACGGCGATTTGGGGAATGCCTTCGGCGCTCATATTGGCTTGATTAAAGAAGATACGACCAAAGTGGTCTTTATCTGGGAATACTTCATCTTGGTTGGGCAAGTTCGCGCCGCCAGAGTCCACCAAATAGATACATGGCAAGCGATTTTCTCGCGCGATTTCTTGCGCTCGTAAATGTTTTTTGACCGTCATCGGGTAGTAAGTGCCGCCTTTGACGGTGGCATCGTTACACACAATCATACAATCAATACCAGCGACACGACCAATGCCAGCAATCACGCCTGCGGCAGGGATATCGGCATCATACATGCCATACGCTGCCATCGGTGATACTTCCAAAAATGGCGTACCAGCATCTAGCAAGCGCTCGACACGTTCACGCGGCAATAGCTTACCCCGAGCTACATGTTTGGCGCGGGCAGACGCTGAACCGCCCTGAGCAATGACCGCAAGTTTGGCTTTGAGGTCATCAACGATAGTTTGCATGGCAGCGGCATTGGCTTGAAACTCCGCACCATTTGGGCTTAATTTACTTTGAATAACCGTCATTGTAAATCCTAATTCTGTCAAAGGGTGCAGCTAAATTGCTATCCGATGCCCTTTGTATTTATGTTAAGTTTTTGATGAAGTTGAAAATTTAGAGTCCCAATTCTTGTTTCATCGCTTCCACGATTTTGAATTTTTGAATTTTACCCGTAACGGTCATGGGGAACTCATCGACAAACTTCATGTAAGTCGGTACTTTATAGTGTGCAATATGATCTTTACAGAAATCACGGATGTCTTGTTCGGTTAAGTTGCTGTCTTTTTTGGGGATAATCCAAGCGGCAAGGACTTCACCAAATTTCTTGTCAGGTACGCCCACGATTTGGACGTCACGGATTTTTGGGTGGCGGTATAGGTAGTTTTCGATTTCAACAGGGTAAATGTTTTCACCACCGCGAATCACCATGTCTTTACTACGCCCGACGATTTTGACATAGCCTTCTTCGTCCATGGTTGCCAAGTCACCGGTATACATCCAGCCATCGACAATGGCTTCTGCCGTTTTATTGGTGTCATTCCAATAGCCGAGCATGATTGAGTAACCTTTGGTACACAGCTCGCCTGTCTCACCGATGCCAAGCGTTTCGCCTGTCTCTGGGTTGACGATTTTGACTTCTAGGTTTGGCTGTACCAGACCTACGGTTGAGACTTGTTTTTCAAGTGGCGTGTGCTGGTTGGTTTGACAAGATACCGGTGATGTTTCGGTCATGCCATAGGCAATGGTGACTTCTTTCATGTGCATTTGGTCAATCACGCGGCGCATGACCTCAATCGGACAGCTTGAGCCTGCCATGATGCCGGTACGCAAAGTCGATAAGTCATAATTGGCAAAGTCTGGGTGGTCAAGCTCGGCGATAAACATGGTCGGTACCCCATGCAGACCTGTACATTGTTCGTTTTGCACGGTTTCAAGTACGGTGATGGGGTCAAAGCCATCATTGGGATACACAATCGTGCCACCGTGGGTCAAAATGGCAAGGTTGCCCAGTACCATTCCAAAGCAGTGGTAGAGCGGGACAGGGATACACAGACGGTCATCGGCAGAGAGGTTCATGGCTTCACCGATGAAATAACCGTTGTTTAAAATATTGCGGTGGGTAAGCGTCGCGCCTTTGGGCGTGCCTGTGGTGCCACTGGTAAATTGGATATTAATGGGGTTATTGGGGTTGAGCTTTTTGGCACGTTCCGCCACTGCCGGGTCATCGGCATCGCCTTCGGCAATCCACGCTGAGAATTTTTGCATATAGCTAAAATCCTCAGTGGACTCTGGGCTGTCAATCCAGATGACCCGTTTGAGATTGGGTAATTGCACGAGCTCTAAATTTTGGTAGCTTTGGTGACGCGCTTCAGGTGCAAGCTCTTGCAGCATCACCGCGTAGTCGCTAGATCTGAAGTGACGCATCAATACCAGCACTTGGCAGTCGACTTTGTTGATGGCATATTCAAGCTCAAAGATACGATACGCGGGGTTGATGTTAACCAGTATGATACCGGCTTTGGCAGTCGCCAATTGCATGATGACCCATTCAACGTTGTTGTGTGACCAAATACCCACGCGATCACCTTTTTGCAGACCCATACGAATCATGCTGCTGGCTAGCTGATTGACTTTACGCTGTAGTTCGCGGTAGGTGAGACGAATGTTTTGGTGAGCAGAAACTAAGGCTTCTTTATCGGGGTTTTGTTCCACCATCTGATCAAAAAAATCACCAATGGTCAATTCTATCAGTGGCGTGACCGGTCCTTTATCATAGCTTTGGGTGAGTGGGGCGTTGGCAGATTTCGCACCCATTACGATGCGTGGCAGGGTTAGCACGTCTTTGGTCATGGTAGCATCCTTACTATCGTGTTTTTTATCGTGTTTTTCTATCGTTTTTTTGGGGGTGTTTACTAAGGGTTTATACGAAAGCTAGTGAAAACTTCGTGCTTACCTGAGTAAAAATTTTTACCCACTGATTAATACCCAAGTATTCCTTGACTTAAAGTATTGTTATAACAATTATTTTAATTCATTTTTTTAAAATTTTACTGTGTTTAATCATCAATATGTGACATATTAATCAATAAATTATGGACTTGTCAATCTAAAACGAGACAATCTTTATCGAAATAAAAATTATCTTTAGGCTAAAAAAATATTCAATAAGTATTCAATGACACTTACTGCACCTAAGCCACTGATTTGGCTCACCATAAAAAAACCCATCTCACTATGAAAGATGGGTTCTATACTCAACAGGGTAAAAAATGGAATAAATTATTTTTCGCTATAGAGTTTAATGCCGGTAGCAAATGGGCATTGTTTCAAGCGAGCGGCTTGTAGCATCGCATCACGTTGTCCCATAGCAATCGATAGATTATGACGGTTGCCGCCATTGATTGAGCCTAAGCCGACACTCACAGTAGGATAAATACCATGGCGATTGCCCGATACGCCAATCCCAATGCCTGAAGCCTGCAAACCTGTGCGCTGATTGGCATTGGCATCAATGTATTGATTGACGCGCGTGTATTCATTGGCAAGCGCAACACAGTCATAGCTTTGGTAATTGTTGGCGGATACGTATTCAGGGGTAGGCGTGGTCATACACCCTGTCAAACCTGCCGTAGTGGCAGCCGCTAAAAGTATTGAGATAGCTAATTTTTTCATCATCCTACTCCCTTATGTTTACTGCTGCAGCCTTAAAATAGGTTGAGCGGTTTAACAAATGCCAGCGTCAAAATACCCATATAGGCAATAAAAGCAATCAACATACCTATTTTGGCTTGATTGGGCGTAGTCGTCTGCCGCGTGGCTTTGACAGTCGCTGAAATGGCAACAATGAGTAACACAATCTTGGCAATCAACCAATGCGGCACTATACCTGCGCCAAATAATGGCATCGCCGTCACCGCGCCTGTTAAAATCACCAAGGCATACATCACGTGTGCGCCGATTTTGGCAGATTTTGGCAAGCCTTGTCCTTTTGGTGCGGTAAATACCAATACGGCTTGCCACAAGAATAAGGCAATTAAAATTAATGCCATCAGCATATGTGCGTGTTTCATACATCAACCTTTTTTATAATAATATAGCGTAAATCAACTCAAGAGGTCTGTGGTTTTAGCTTATGTTGACACTCTTTTTTATCTGTATGTTACCCTGCGTTTTGTCCTGCGCAATTGGGACTTTCAGGAGATTGCCCAACCGCTTGCCATTCTGCTTGTGTATAAGCATGAATTGAAAACGCGTGAATTTGCCCACCGCCTTGTGATAGTAACGCATGGATCAGTCCATACACCAACTGATGACGCTGTACCAAGCGTTTGCCTGCAAATGCCTCACTGACAATGGTCAGTTTAAAATGGGTTTCTTTGCCTTCAAAATAGCCAGCATGGCGCATCGACTCGTTTTCTAGCTGATAAACACTGGGCTGTAACGTTTGCAAACGCGCTGTCACGGCATCGGCAATCGGGGTAGCAAGTTGACTCATGTCGTCCTCGGTTCACTGATTTTATTCATCGAAAATGGGTAGCCAATGACAAATCCAACTGGTCACTACTTACCGCATTTTAGCCATTTTAGCATAGTTTTAAGGCAGCCTAATCTATCAAATTGGTGCGACTGGCAAAAATAATCTTGTGTCAATACCACTCAAATTTTCTCTATCTTTGATAACTTACTAGCTTCTATGATTCACTTCGACCAATATAGCAAGGATAAAATACCCGCGGCAATTAACGGACCGACCGCCACCCCGCGAAACAATACCACCCCTGCTACTGTGCCAATCATCAGCCCCGTGACCACGTTGGGGTCAACTTTCATTAAATTCACCCCTCTTGCGCCCAGCCAAGTTACCAGCAATCCCACGGCGATGGCCAATAATGAGCGCCAACTGGCAAAAGAGGTCATCAAGGCTTTGCTACTGACTTGCTCGGAGGCGATGGGCGCAATGACGGCAATGGTAAGCAGCAAAATACCTAAGTTGAGTCCATATTGCTGGATATAAGAAAAGATAGGTTGGTTGTGGGGTAAAAATTTGATGATAATCAGCGCAGTCGCACTGACCCAAATCGTGGGATTGTGCACAAAAATACCGCAGCCCAAAATGACGAACAAGACTAGCAAATTAATATCAAGCTGATTCATGAATTTACTCTATAACTGTGACCAAACGCTTATTATGCCACTGACAATGTCGCTGTGCTGTTGAGATATTTAAAAAACTTCAATCAATCGGTTTTTTGACAACTTGTTAGGCTGGCTAGCTTGTTGGGTAAAGTGAGGGGCTATGGATTATTAGAGATCAGCAAATTTTTAATCAACCCGTTATTTTGATCACTAAATTTCCTCACTAAAAAAGCCAATATCAACTGAATATTGGCTTATGACATACGAAGTTAAAATTAACGGTAACGGCTTTGTTGGTACAATGGCATCACCCGTGGTAGTAATGATTGAATGGTGGCAATACGTGTTGAGCTCACAGGGTGGGTACTTAAAAACTGAGGTGGCTCGCCGCGACCGCCCGCACTCTGCATTTTACGCCATAGGCTAACTGCTGCATTAGGGTCGTAACCTGCCCGTGACATCAACTCTAGCCCCATCAAATCCGCTTCCGTTTCTTGGGTACGGCTATTGGGACGGGAAATACCCAAATCCCCAGCCAAGCCTGCTAACTGTGCCTGACCTTGAGATAAGCCTAAGACGCTCGCGGCAATACCAATCCCTGTTTGGGTCGCTACGTCACGCGATAGGCGCTCACGGGTATGCTCACGCAATGCATGCGCCATCTCATGACCCATGATGGCAGCAATCTCAGCATCGGTTAGACTCAAGCGATCGATAATACCTGAGTAAAAGACAATTTTACCACCGGGTAATACATGCGCATTGAGCTCATTACTCTTAATGACATGCACTTCCCAAGGCCATTGTCTTGCATCGTTGCGATAGGCACCTGTCTGTGCAATCAAACGCTGAGAAATTCTCTTTAAACGTGCCAACTGAGCCAGATTGGTATCAAGCAGACCTTTGGCACGGGCGGCGGCAATTTCTTGTTGAAAAGCTTGATTAGAAAGTTGTTGCACTTGTTGGTCGGATACTACCAACAACTGATTGCGGTCAACGCCAATCGCACCCGTGTCAGTGGTGGTTGAGCAACCGGTGGCACCTACCGCAATGACCGATGCCGCCAGACTTGACATCATGAGTTTTTTTGAAATTTTCATCTTATCGTTATCTCCAAATACAGCAAAAAGGACTAAGAGAAATAGGAAGGTTTAGACGCATTATAGCGAAGTCATTAAAAAACAGTTTGCTGAGATTTGCAGTAATTGCGTAACGATAGATACATAGTGTGTTTCAGAGTGTGATAAAACAAGCTAATAATTATGAGTAAAAAGGAAAAAATTAATAAGACAATAATGATTTAAAAAAAACGGCTGTGGTCTAAAAAGTATGCTCACTAGACCCAGCCATAATTGACGTAGTGAAA
>NZ_DAMBFQ010000017.1:0-17662 GCF_032061225.1 Moraxella sp. CTOTU48841 | reverse complement strand
CAGATATCGCACAAAGCAGCGAGGCGATTGACCGATTGCTGAGCTTGGACTTATCAAATTTGGTGTAATTTTTCATAAAAAAAGTGATGGCTAGATACCATCACTTTTTTTGACTTTTTTTAAGCCTTCAGCTTGTAAAGATTCAACGTGGAACGACTTTTAGTCTTCAAGATTTTTTAGCAGGGTACTGACCTGTGCCAAGCGTTTGCGTTTTTGGTGGATATCATGGCTGACAAAGATATCATCTGTTTCAGGTAGCATAAACCAATCTGGATGGCGAAAGGTGTTCTCAATATCTTGTAAACCACTTTCCCAGTGTTCTTGCATGGTCGAGCCGCTAAACTCGTAGTCTTTATAGCCGCGCTCATAAGTCTTTTTGTGATAAATCAGATGAATCACGTTTTTGACACCGACTTCTGTCATTTCGCGGGCTTTATTAACGCACAATTCTTCAACTTTATCAACTTTAGCATCGTCATCGATGATTTCGAGTAACTCTTTGATAAGGCGCGTATAACGCAGCTTTTGCGCCATAAAGTCAGTGACCATGCGGGTTTTGCTAGAGTATTGAATGTCTTTGATGCGCTCGTCAATCTCCATCATATTCTCTGGCACCGTGCCCTTGGCATTCCACAAATCCACTTGGAAAATCAATTGCTTGAGGTGCTCTTCATGGCTTAAGATTTCATTGAGTGGCGTGTTGGACACCAATCCGCCATCCCAATAATACTCCCCATCAATCTCAACCGCTGGAAAACCTGGCGGCAGTGCGCCCGATGCGATGAAGTGATCGTAGCGCAGTTCTTCATTTTCATTGCTAAAAATGGCAAAGTTACCGTTACGCACATTGACCGCAGACACCGATACTTTCATCCGATTGACGTCGTTGACCAGTTTTAAGTCACAATAACGTTCAAGGGTTTCGCGCAGCTTATCGGTAGTATAATAGCTTAAGTGATTGGGGGTGGTGTCATACGGCACAAAATAACGCGGTTTAAAAAAGCCACGCTGTCCTTCAATCATGGTTTGCCAAGCCTCAGCGGTAGATTCCATCACCCGCAGCTGCTGTTTTAAAAAGCCATTTTCAAATATCCAAGGCATAAAATGGCTTACCATGTCAATCTTGCTGAGTTTATCTAGCTCATTGGCCGTTTGACGGTAGACATTCAGCCCTGCAGGGGTGTAGTTACGATGGGTGATGGTGTTCCAAAACCCTTGTAGCGCCGCTAAGCGGTTCTCTGGACGGTTACCTGCGATAATGGCGGTATTGAGCGCGCCGATTGAAATACCTGAGATACGGTCGATTTTGATGCCTTGTTTATGCAGCCCTTCATAAATCCCTGCTTGGTAGGCGCCGAGCGCACCGCCACCTTGAAGCAGCAATGACACGCTATCGTATTGTTTGACCAATTCTTTGAGCGGTGGCGTGCCTTGTGGGGTGGGTTGATTGGGGTTTGGGTTTGGTGGCTCTATCGTTTTGAGTTGTGATAAATTATCAGGTGATGGCTTGGATGGTTGCGCAGGTGTGGGGATGGTTTTTCTAGTTGACATAATAATCTCATCATCCGTAAGTATAGTGGTTTTTATCTAGTATAGAATATATATCACTCAAGTATTGTAGCAAGATTTTATAGCGACAAAATGATATATGCGTGACTTTTTTGATGATTTTGTCATTCATTAACCTTTGATTAAACATCAATATTGTTGCTTAAATATCTATGTTGTATCAAGATGAATACGCGCAATTTTTAAAAAAACTCAATACTATATTAAAAAAATTGAATCGCCGCTTGATTTTTTAAGACGTTAGCATAATAATAATTATCACTAAAAGATAATGTATCTCATTTATACTTTAGTTCGTATTTACTCGCTTTCATTGAGTGCTTTATTTTCTATTTTAAAGCTAAACCGTTCGCGAAAGGCAGCAAGATGACCGTATTGACATTTTCTAATGACATGGCACCCGTGCCAGAGTCAATCTCCCCAAAAGCAGCGGCTCAGCCTTTGTTAGACCTGCCAAAACATACCATCGCTTATGTGGAAGAAGTCATTGCCAATCCTGCATTTGGTTTGCAAGACAATTTAGTGAGCCGCCGCCTGCATGATTTGGGATTTTTGCCAAATACTGCGATTAAAATCGTGGCAAAAGGCTTGTTTGGGCGTCCCCCCTTTGCTATTCAATTAGCAGGTGGTGCGCAGTTTAGTTTACGCCGTGATGAGCTTGCTAAGATTAAGTGCCGTAGGGTGTAACGATTTTTTTCACTGTTTAATAGATGTTAGGTTGAGAGATGTCAGGCGTAGCAGATGAGCGGCTACGCTTTTTGTTTTTTTAGGGTATAGATAGTGTTGAGTTAGAGGGTTATTATGGCAATCACGTTGGCATTGGTCGGGGCACCAAACTGCGGTAAAACGGCTACCTTTAATGCATTGACGGGTGCAAAAGCAAAAATTGCCAACTACTCTGGCGTCACAGTGGACAAAAAATTTGCCACGTGGTTGGGCAATCCAGCGGTCACTATCTTAGATTTACCCGGTACTTATAGTTTGCGCACCACCAGTCCTGATGAGCAAGTCACCCGTGAGGTATTGCTTGGTCAACAGGCGGGTGAAAAACCGCTTGATGGCATTATCGCGGTCGCCGATGCGACGAATTTGCGTCTGAGTTTGCGGATGCTACTGGAGCTCAAACAACTGGGCTTCCCCATGATGGTCGCGCTCAATTTATCCGATGTCGCGGCTTCACGCGGTGTGGTGATTGATGAACATGCACTAGCGGAAGTCTTGGGTATGCCCGTGGTCAAAACCATCGCCATCAAACGTGACGGCACTGCCAAATTGCACCAACTACTCGGTGAGTTTGTGGCGCAGCAAGCCAACCAATCCGCTATCGCGCTGCGTAACGCGCAATATTTTACCCAAGTCGCTGACACTATTGATAAGTTAGATGCCACTGTCTTATACCAAGAAGCTGACACGATTATCGCCCATGCGGTACGCGAAAAAGGCGCCCTACCCAATTGGCATGAGCGTTTAGACAGTCTGTTATTGCACCCATTTTGGGGCATGGTGATTTTGCTGATTGTGCTGTTTGTGATGTTCCAAGCGGTGTATTCATGGGCTGCCCCGTTGATGGATGGCTTAGATAGCCTAGTCAATATGCTAGGGACTTGGATTACCGCTCAGCTAGGTTCTGGATTGTTACAGAGTCTATTGGTCGATGGCGTGCTTGCGGGTGTCGGCGGGGTGATTGTTTTTTTGCCGCAGATTACGATTCTGTTTTTATTTATTTTGGTGTTGGAAGATTCGGGTTATTTGCCACGCGCGGCTTTTTTGCTGGATAATTTATTGGCAAAAACAGGCTTGTCAGGTCGGGCGTTTATCCCGCTGCTTTCAAGTTTTGCCTGTGCCGTACCTTCGGTCATGGCGACTCGCACCATTCCCAATGCCCGCGAGCGCCTTGTCACCATGGCACTGGCACCGATGTTGACCTGTTCGGCACGCTTGCCGATTTATGCGTTAATTATCGCTGCCGTGATTCCCGATACCAAAGTATTGGGGCTGTTTAATCTGCAAGGTCTGACTTTGTTCGCGCTCTATCTTGCTGGTATTGTGTCGGCGGCTTTGGTCGCCTTGGGGCTTAAATGGATAGCTAAAGTACAAGGTCGCACGAGCTTGACGGCGCTGATGATGGAGTTACCGACTTATCGCTTGCCCAATGTGCGCCATATTGCGATTAGCCTTTGGGATAAAGTTAAAGCGTTCTTGACACGTGCAGGTACGATTATTTTTTCGTTGTCCGTATTGCTATGGGTATTGGTGACTTTCCCAAAACCACCTGCCAATGCCACAGGTCCTGCGATTGATTATAGTATTGCTGGTCATCTTGGGCATTGGATTCATCCGCTTTTCGCGCCGATTGGGTTTGATTGGCAAACCTGTATCGCCATGATTCCTGGTATTGCTGCCCGTGAAGTGGTGGTCGCTGCGATGGGTACTGTGTATGCAGTGAGTGGTGATGAAGCAGCGGTGAGTGAAGGCTTAATCCCGATTATCCGCAATCATTGGGGACTGCCAACGGCGTTTGCGTTTTTGGCGTGGTATATCTATGCACCCATGTGTATGGCAACGATTGCCACCATCAAACGAGAGAGCAATTCCAGCAAATATACGGCGATGATTGTGGCATTTTTATTTGTATTGGCCTATATCGCAGCTTTTATTACTTATCGTGTGACAGATATACTCGTTAATTAATTGATTGGAAGGAGTCACTATGAACGCGCAAATGCAAACTTTTATCGTGATGTTGATGGTATTGATAGCGTTGGTATATTTGGTAATCAAAGCCAAAAAGCGCTTAACTGCCAAAAATAATAGTTGCGGTGGCTGCGGTAAATGCGGTCATTGAGTGAAGATTACAACCTTGGTGTTTAGAACGTAGATATTTAGGGCGTAGATATTTAGGGCGTATGCGCTACGCCCGTCTTTTTAGCTAACAATTTACTATTTAAAATTTACCGTTCAAATGCACACTTAATCGCCCAAATGCACGTATTTGGCAATCACTTGCTGATGGATGGGGAAATTACCTAGCGTCGCCCCTGCTTTACGGTCAGCAAAATAATGTTGCAGGGTTTCAATGACATTTTGGAACGCCAAGTCTTCCCAAGGGATATCTTCTTCGGCAAACAACGCACATTCGAGGCTCTCGATGCCCACCCCAAATTTGCCATCTTTGAGCGAGCCGATAAATATCATATGAATCTGTCCGATATCGGGTATGTCGTATAGACAATATAGCTCTAATCCACTGCCGATGGCTTCGGCTTCTTCAAAGCACTCACGATTGCCGCCATCTTTCATGGTCTCGCCAAGCTCCATAAAGCCTGCAGGCAGCGTCCAATAACCATGCCGCGGTTCAATCGCGCGGCGACAGAGCAAAACTTTATCTTCATGGATGAGTAAACAGCCGTTGATGACTTTGGGGTTTTCGTAATGGATGTAGCCACAAGACGGGCATACAATGCGCGGCAGACTGTCCATCGGCGGGATTTTGGTTTCGGCTAGATGACCGCATTGCAGGCAGTAAGGCATGGTATTTTCCTATTATTTTTATGTTTTGTGAGGTGAAAGTCGTTTTAAGTATGGTAGCATTGATTGCAGGTTTTTACATGATAAAAATGATTTGAGCAGCCGATTATGAGAAAGTTTAGCTAAGTATCTAGCTTAAGTATTTAGCTGGGTATTAAGTTTGGGCTTATTAGCAAGTTGCAGCGCGCTGCATACCCAGCCTAGTATGCAAAAACCTGTCTCAGCTATGCCAGCTTTACCACTTGATAGTGATATCGACAATAGACAATTAGTTTTAGATAAATTCGGTCAACTCAAAGCGCCCTATAAACATTGCGAAATTGCCCATTAAATTTTGATGAATTAAAAAATATGTCCACAACTAGATTTCAAAGTCCCTTACTGACCCAACTGGCTGAGCGAATCGCAAAACTGCCATTCGACCCCACGCCGCAGCCGTATTCGGTACTCATCGCCATTACCAATGAAGCTGAGCCAAAAATTTTGTACTCGTTGCGCGCTTCGGATATGCGAGAACATGCCGGCGAAGTATCATTTGCAGGGGGCAGACGCGAAGACACGGACGATAGCAACCAAGCTACCGCGTTACGAGAAACGCATGAGGAAACCGGTATTCATCCCAGTCAAGTGACTGTGTTGGGCGAATTGCCACTACAATTTGCCAAAAGCGGCAGACCTGTCAAACCGATTGTGGGGGTGATACCACCCAGTGTTAACCTTGTGCCAGAGATGTGCGAAATTGCAAGGCTATTTTGGGCGGATTTAGCCACGCTTATTCGCCAGCCGACTATCGATTATGCGTATGATTTGGGGAGTCAAGTACTGGTATCACCAAGCTTTATCATTGATGGCGAGACCGTGTGGGGCTTGACCGGGCGCATCACCGCAAGCCTACTGGAAATGGGATTTGACCGCCAGATTGATTGGTATTTTAATGTTCACGATAAATAGCCAATCAACCACAAACCAATCACTGCAGCGCTGTCCACGCTAGCATTTCATCCAGCACGGCTTTGGCATTGCTATTATTTTTGACATTGTCGGCATTAATCATCCCAACCACTGCATACCATTTTCCTGATTTGCCTTGAACATAGCCTGCCATACTGGTGACATTATCAAGCGTGCCTGTTTTGATCCAAGCATGCCCAATGGCAGGGTTATTTGGCTGGCGCAGTTTGAGCGCTTTGATGGTACCCGACTCGCCTGCCACGCCCAACGAATCACGATATACGGTAAAATTGGGTGAATGATAAGCGAGAGTTAGCAGCGCTAACATACTATTGGGCGCCACGCGGCAATCACGGCATAAACCTGAGGCTCTAGTCATCACAGGCGGCTGTGCTTGGGGCAGCTTTTGTTGCCACCACTGGTGAATGTAGGCAAAAGTTTTTGGATAAGTGCTGATACGCTGCTTGTCGGCATACAGCGGTAGCGACAAGGCGATTTGTTCCGTCATCACATTGTTGGAGTGCTGATTGATGTCTTTGATTTGCTCGTGTAATGGATTGGAGGCGACATAGCCAACCAATTTTGGGGTCAATGGTTTGCCAAAGTATTTTAGGTATAAGCGAATATACCAAGGTAGCGCTTGCGGTATCGCCTTGGCTTGCTGCATATAAGCCACCGCAGGACTGGCAAATTCAACATTCCCTGTAAAGTTTGGCAAGATTTTTTGCCAGTCAGCGATAATTTGTTGTTTGACCAGTACATCCCCATCAGGAAACGTCAGATAGCGTTTTTGCTCACCACAGAAGGCGGACGCGGTTTGGTGAAAGCTCAATCCTGTGGACGTCAATGTTCCAATCCAATCATCTTGGTTGTTATTACAAGGCCTTTGACTGGCTTGCAGTGTTGTAGGCATAGTAAAGTTTGCCAGCGCAGGCTTTAGGATGACCTGATACGCCGCGACGTCTTTGGGATTAATCGAAGGTTTGCTTTGGATTTGCTCAAGATTTGCCGCTTCGTTATAAAGGTCAGATGTGTTCGAAGTAGTAGCACTGCTACCACTAGCGGATGCCTTAGCAGGTTTGATAGCTGCTATTGCGTTAGGTTTTGCTATTGGCACTAAATCCACTTCCACCGTACCAAAATTGGTTAACAAAGCATTGGGCTGGGCATTATAAGGGCGTAACCCTTTACCATCAAACGCATTAACATCAAAATCCACCCCTTCAAATTGGCGATTATCGATGATTAAATTGCCTTCTACCTGCTGAATACCCTGTGCTTTGATCATGGCAAGCAGCTGGTACAAGCGCTCGTTTTCCAGTTTTGGGTCGCCACTTGCTTGCACAATCACATCACCATAAAGCGTGCCTTTCCACACAAAACCATGCTGATACAATTTGGTTTGCCAAACAAAATCTTTGCCCAAACTATCGAGCGCCACATAAGTGGGAATCAGTTTTTGCGTAGATGCAGGGGTACGTGGCACATCAGCATTATAACTAAACAAAGGCGTTTGGGGCGCAGTCGACGCTGCATTTTGCGGATTGTCCGTTAACGGTTGTACCACCATGCTCATGCTATCGGTCGGAATATTGGCTTGGGCAAGTTTGGCTTGAATCGTTTCAGGTAGCTTGTTGACTGGATCGCGCTGCCCCATGACTGCATGGCTTTGCTTGGTCACTGAATCAGTGAGTATTGGCGGCTGGGCTTGTGTGGTATCTGACGTATGACCCACCAAGGACAGACAAGCCATCCCTAGCAATAAACCCGTTTTTAAAGACAATAATTGAGTAGCGCGGGTTTGCAGACCCACGAATTGGCGCGAATTTTTCATAACAACAGCAACAATGTGACGAATCTATACTAGACAAAAATAAGCTGCCACCTTATCGCTTTTTGCCATAAAAATCCACCTGATTTCATAGCAAATCGGCTAAAATTAAGGCATTTAGACAAACTGCCGTAGCCTTCTGTTGCAATTCTCTACATTTCAATTTTCAGATATTTGCTAAACTGTCGCCTAATTGCCACATTGCAGCCACTGCTATTGCCGACTCAAACTTCAGTTGAGGATTCTTACCCCATTGATTTGGGTGAAAAATTATTTAGATTAAAGCTATTTAGATTAAAAAATTATTTAGGTTAAAAAAACTCTATGTTAAACAAATCTATCGCCACCTCTGCCATGACTATAGGCGCTATGAGTCTTGTGCTAGCGTTATCTGCATGCTCAAAAAAAGATGACAAAGCCGCAACTACCACTGCTTCTGCAACGACGACCACCACCACGTCAACTTCTACAACTACTACCCCTGTGGCAGCATCCCAAGCCATCTCTAGCGCGCCTGCTAGTGCTACCGTTACCACCACCGCTTCGTCAACCACAACAACTGTCACCACGCCAGCGACTGCAGAAAAAACCGCCAACGTTAGCAGCGCGCCTACAGCTGCCGCCAATAATACTGCAGCTGCGACACCCAATCTTGCCCTAAAAGCGGATTTGACTCAGTTATTTAAAACCTTAAATGAACTTGACCGCACTACTCAAGCCAAACAAGCAGAAATGGCAAAAAAAATGCAAAACGCCAAAACGCCTGCTGACCAACAAGCTTTCTTTAAAGAAGTGGTGGCACAGTTAGATTTGCAAAAAGCCACGCTCAACAAACTAAAATTTAATGACCCCCGTGTCGCACAAACCCGCGATAAAATGGTTGAAAGTATTACCAATAGCCGTGCCGGTACGGCGGCTTTAATCAAAAAACCAACGGCAACCCCAGAGACCAATCCAGAAATTGCTAAGTCAATGGAAAAAGCGCAAAAATCCGCTGAAGAAGCCCGTACCATGTTGATGCAATTAACCCAAGAAGCAGGCATCAAGCCAAAAGGCGCAGACGCCGCGGCTAGCAAAAAATAAAGTCATTTTTAAATAAAAAACTCTCATGATGAGAGTTTTTTTATGTCGGTTAGCTTTTATGACTTCATAAGCCTGCTATGACTGCATCAAGTGAGTGAACAACATGGCAGTCATGATGGCATCATTGAGGGCATTATGGGCAGGTAATCGCGGGATTTGGTATTCCTGTAGTAGTTGATTGAGGTGTGGTAACTGCCCAACTTGGCTGGGGTCATGTCGATGCTGATTTTGTTGATACAAGCGACTGACATCGACAAGTTTATTAGCCAGTTCCACGCCCAAAAACGGCTTGGCAATGGCATTTAAAAACGCCATGTCCATGTCCACACAGAACCCAATTATCGGACGGTTTTTAAGCATTGGCAATAAATGGGTGAGCATCTCGTCATACGATAAGCCATTGTCGACATCTATCGGTCTTAATCCGTGAATCACAATGGTGTCATGGGTGGGCATCACAGGCGGACGGCATACCAAGGACAGCGCGCTATCGGTATCAATCACAAACCCGTCACTATCTCTGCGTACCTGTACTGCACCGACACTTAAAATATAATCTTGTTTAGCATTAAGCCCGGTCATTTCTAGGTCTAGGCTCACCCAATCATTGGGGACTTTAGATAGCGGGGTATCAAACAGATAAGCGTACTCAGGCTTGCTGAGCCGCTGTTTTTGTCGCTCAAGTTTTTGACCGTCGAACAGATTTTTGATGCGATGAAACATGGCTTTTCTCTATTCAATTAACACTATCTATTTAGTTAAAAAATATCTTCAATTAAAAAATATCTAGGCGATAATGATGGGTAATAAAGGTTTTAAAATCTTTGACCATCGCCAAACATTCTTTTAACAAATCTTTTTCCAGTGCTGATAAGTGATTGGGATTTACCGCTCGCGCTGTTCTATCCTGTGTGGTCAATGCCACATCCAATCGTTTTGCCATAAAAAAATCCAGTGCTTCTGCCAGATTTTGTGCCATGGTGTCACTTAGTACGTGTTGCTGTGCTAGCTGCTGCAGTCGGCTTCTGGTATTGGTGTCAGTGATATGATATTCCAATGACAAGGCTCGCACGCCATGGACAATCGGGAATATCCCTGCTTTTTTTAAGTCAATATCGGTTTCACTGGCACCGACAAATTTTTGCCACCAACCACTGCTATCACCAAATTGTAGAATCGGTTTGGCAAAACGGTTGATAAAGTTGCTAGTCGCCACATTTTTTGCGCTGACTTGCCAATGTTTTTGCAGCTGCTCAAAGAGCTTAATATCGCCGCAAACAAAATGCGCATCGATTAAGGTCGCAATCCACATCATATCTTCACTACTGCCACTCACGTACCATGCGGTAATTTGTTTTTCAAAGGCGGTTGAAGTTTTTCGCCAACGCTCGTTGCTAAGCATAATCTTGCCATCACAATAAGGATAACCCATGTTCGCCAATGCCTCATTGAACTGCGCGGCATAGCTGGGCAGATTGTCATCTTTAAAACCATTGCGGATAATCAGCGCATTGTCTTGGTCAGTACGCAAGATTTGTTCACCACGCCCTTCTGAGCCCATCACAAACAGACAGGTATTGTAGAAGGTGATAGCAGGCACAATTAGCTGCCATACCTTGGCAAACACTTGCAAATTCAAGCTTTGTACCATTCGGCTGATAACATGGATTTTGATGCCGCTGGCGTGCTGCTCACGGATAAATTTACCAATCAATTCCACCGCTACCGCAACATCCTCTAGGCTCTGCGCTTGCTCAATACGAGCGACGATAAGATTGGAATGGTGGGTTAAAAAGCTCAGTAATTCGGTTTGCCCCAAAATCCCAATGATTTGACCTTGACTGTCAATAATGGGTAAACGATGGGTACGAGTTTGTAGCATGGTCAGCAAGGCTTCACTCACATCTTGCGATTGATGCACCGTGTGGATTTTAAAATTGGTAAAGTCCAGCACAGGCGTAGTGGCAAAATCAACTTTTTGTCCAATCGCTCGGCACACATCGGTTTGGGTAAAAATACCGATGCGCTCGACATACGCTGCGATGGTGGATTTTTCGACGCCTTGTGCGATGAGTTTGTCACGCTCCGTTTCGGTCATTCGCGCTTGTGACTTAACCAAAATATGCTTGATGTCAAATTGGTTCATCGCCATCGTGGCATCGTATAACGTTGCCGTATCATCGACAAAATGCGGCGGTTTGATATGCTGTCCCAAATTGGCAATCGGTTGATATAGCAGTTTTTGACTTTCACTTTGGGCAAGGCGAGCTTGGTGATGGTTTAGACGGGCAGCGACATCGGCAAACAAGGCGTTTTTTAAGGTGGGATTTTGCTCGGTGATTGCACTTAGCACTTGCCCATCGATACGGTACATCAGACTTTGCTGCTGGGTGATAAAGTTGAACACGCCGTTTTGCCTGACCTTGGTATCAAACCAATCGCCTGCATTTAAGGTAGAAATCAACGTATCGCCTTGTAATTGATGAACAACGCCTTTAAGGATAATAAAAAAATCCCCTTGCCATGCAGTGGGTATAGGCTGTAAGTTGTCCAAATAGACGATTTTACTGTGCTGCTGCAGATGAGTTCGCTGCTGAGCGCTTAGTGTATCAAACGGGGGCTGGTGTAGATGTTGTATGTCCAAAGTCTGTAGCATTGAGCCACTCATCTCACCATCCTTGTATTGCGGCTAAAAATAAATCTCATGTCCTATGAGTCTTGTTAGATTATAATCAAAGTTGTCTGAGGCAACAATCTTGTTTCAACAAATATCGATGGGGCGTAGTGTGTAATTTAACCCCGTCAAACATATCAGTATGGGTAAAGGGTAAACAGATGAATTATTTTGGTTTTCTTTGTTTAGGTCTAGGGATTTTGACATTGGTCGCGGGTATGCTATGTTTTTTATTATCTAAAGTCAGTAAGGAGCCGCCTGTTAGGTATAAAACCCAACGCATTGCGATGGTGCTGTTGCCACTGGCGATTGTACTCACTAGTATCGGACTCAAATTTAGTATGAGTGTGGTGAATCCTGAGGTATAAATAACTGGCTTTGCTAACTAAGCCTGATAAATAGACCTGGCAACTAGACCTGGCAACTGGTCTTAACTAAAAAATGGAAAATGCAAACATATAACAAAGGTCAGCCCAATATAAGCTGACCTTTAACCTAAATTAACCTAAATTCAAAACAATTAAGCGGGCTTAACCGCAACTAGCACACGGATACTATCAGGAATTAAGGATAAATGACCTAGGGCATGTAAGCCCTGTTCTTGCAAACGCTTTAATTGATTGATTTCTGCGTCTCGTACATTCGGATTGATGGATTGCAAATATTGCAGGCGCTCCACTTCACGCTCATAGCGCTGATTAAATACCTCTTTAGCTTGCTCACTTATCGCGGGTAATTGCTGGTTTGCCAATGCTACTGCCTGCTCATAGCGCACTTCGATGATGTCTTTACGCGCTTTGATGACTTGACGCGCTCGGGTTTTATCCAAGCGATGAATATGCGACACAATCATATCAGGCGCAATTTTATCGCTAAAATCAGTCCCTTGCTGGGTTAAAAACACCCGAATGAGCGGCTTTGGCAAAAATGCGGGTAAATTAAGTAGCTTTGGTGCAATCGCTTCAACACGAAAATTAACTTCGACCAATACCAATCCTTCGGGCATGGCATTACTTTGTAAGGTTGCAACCGTGGTATTACCAAACGTGCCTGCGTTGACCGTTTCAAAGATACTTTGCATCAAAGGATGCTCATAAGTCATAAATTCCATGTCTTCGCGTAGTAACGCTTGGTCACGCTCAAAGGTCAAGGTCATACCATCTTCAGGCACGGCCAGTCCTTGTACTTGTACTTCATCACTCGGATGCAGCATCAATGAGCCATCACGCTGTCCACTATATTCCATATTGATGGACGACATAAAGCGTTCAAACAAACGTGGCAACATGTGGGTATCATCAAAATCACGCATGGTGTAAGCGATTTTACTGGCGACACGCGGGCGACAAGAATTGTATTCAAGTAGTCTGTCACGTCCTGCTTGCATGGCTGCT
The DNA here is from genome assembly GCF_032061225.1 of Moraxella sp. CTOTU48841. Classification (NCBI taxonomy): domain Bacteria; kingdom Pseudomonadati; phylum Pseudomonadota; class Gammaproteobacteria; order Moraxellales; family Moraxellaceae; genus Moraxella; species Moraxella sp. CTOTU48841. The sequence continues at coordinate 4,632 of NZ_DAMBFQ010000017.1, read as the reverse complement.
TCTAGTGCGAGGCGCTGGGCATTGCCTTCTTCAATCAACTGATCTAAAGTAATTTCTTGACCATCATCTTCGACTTTTTGCCCTTCAAGCAGCGGTTTTAAATCCACAATAAACTGCTCTTGAACGGTTTGTGCCGTGGGTGAGATTTGGTTAAAAATATTTAGCGCTTCGTTATACCATCGGTACATACGTTCAGTTGCCGTGCCTTCGACAAAAGGCACATGAATGGTAATCTCGTTTTGCTGACCAATCCGATCGAGGCGACCAATCCGCTGCTCTAATGTGTCAGGATTGGCGGGCAAATCAAACAACACCAAATCGCTGGCAAATTGAAAATTACGCCCCTCAGAGCCAATTTCAGAAGCCAACAATACTTGCGCGCCTTCAATATCAGCAAAATACGCAGCCGCTTGGTCACGCTCCAGTAGGGTCATTTGCTCAGTAAAAATCGCGGTTTTAATGCCCGCATGCAATCGCAATACTGCCTCTAAACTCTCAACCGTTGCCCCACTGCGCGCAATCAATAGCACCTTTTGATGTTTTAAGCTGTTTTTAAGCAAATCAACCAGCCAAGGCACCCGCGGGTCTTGTTCTAGCCAACTGCCATCGGGCTGTAACTCTTCTGGCCATAATTGTTCGCGCAATTTACCTTGGGTGTGATAACTGTCTTGCCAACTTATCGGCAGAGGCAGCGGGTACGCCATTGAGCGCCGACCTTTGAAGCCTGAAATAAGCTCAGACACGCTCTCACGGGTGTTACGAAATAGCACACGACCAGTACCATGACGATCTAGCAACTCATTGATGGCGCGCGCACGACCTTGCTCGTCATCACTGATGTCGTGACCTAACAACTGCGCTAATGCTGATTTTTGGTTATCTGATAGCGATTGGTCACTCAATAACACCTCAGCAATTGCGGCGGTCTGCGCAAAATTTTCTTCTGCATCGATAAAGTCGTCTAAATCATTAAAACGATTGGGATCTAACAATCGTAACCGCGCAAAATGGCTTTCTAAACCTAACTGCTCAGGGGTTGCTGTGAGTAACAAAACACCTGCGGTTTGTTCGGCCAAATCTTCAACCAAATCATATTTGTCATTGCCGCCTTGCTCACTGTCCCAATGCAGATGGTGCGCTTCATCCACAACCAACAAATCAAAACCCGCTTCCAAGGCTTTTTCATGCAAATCTTCATGGTCAAGTAGCAAATCGATACTGGCAATAATCAACTGCTCAGTGGTAAAAGGATTTTGTTCAGGGTCATGCTCTGCAATCGCTGCGGTTCTGACCAAATCAAAAATCGCAAACTCAAGATTAAAACGGCGACGCATTTCAATCATCCATTGGTACTGCAAACTATCAGGTACCAAAATCAAAACACGCTCAGATTTGCCGGTGATGAGTTGCTGATGAATAATGAGACCCGCTTCAATCGTTTTGCCAAGCCCTACTTCATCAGCAAGCAGCACGCGCGGTGCGATACGTTTACCGACTTCATGGGCGATATACAGCTGGTGCTCAATGATATCGACACGCGCACCCATCAAGCCTCTTAATGGATGAGACGCCAAATAGGCTTGGGTACGCAGTAGCTCTTGGCGCAGTTCGTACCAATCATTTTGGTGGATACGACTAGCGAGCAAGCGCTCAAGGGGTTTTGCCAAATTAATGTTAGCCGCAAGGCGCGTTTCCATAATCGCACGGTCATGACCTTCAACCAAGTATTTATAGACGCCATTGGTCTCTTCAAAATCGCTGACCACATACGATGCGCCATCTTGGTCGTGTATGGTATCCCCTGCTTTGAAGGTTACACGCGACAAAGGCGCCGATGTCTTGGCATACACACGCGTTTCTTCACTTTGCGGGAACAAAATATGCACGCAGCGTTCATCAACGAGCACGACGACGCCCAGCCCCAATTCATTCTCTGTATCCGACAGATAACGTTGTCCAATCGCAAAATCAGTCATACCGCTCAACCATGCTTCCAAATTAGAAATTTAAATGATGAAAAGTAAAACTGTTTATGATAGCAAAAATTACATTTTCAAGTGAATGATTTTGTTGATAGCGGCTGTTTACTTATTCATCATTCGCTACCAACGGACTGACGACTGGCATACCTTCGGTCATGAGCGCTTGTGTGAGCATCTCAATATTATACACCGCGTGACCTTTTACCGTATTTTCAAAGTAAATATACAAAGTATCAAAATTGGCTTGTTGATTGGCAATCGTCTTTGCCCAAGCCTGCATTTCTGCATCACTGTATCGATAATCATGCCGCTCAGCCGCCGAATGGGCATCCCACCAGTCTAAGTTTTGCCCATGCATGCGTAAATAACCGATGCGACTAGTAAACAACAGCCGACTGGGCGGTAGACCATGAATATTTGGATAGTCCACACTACACCAAATCAAATTTTGCTGCTGAAAACTGGCGTAAACTTGCGGGATATGCCAGCTTTGGTGGCGAAATTCTATCGCCAATTGTAACCCATCAAACCAACTGGTTAAGATTGCCAAATACTGACGATGTGCCACCGTTCTATCAAAACCATGCGGAAATTGAATCAATAACGCAGCCAAGCAATCTGCCGCTAAAATAGGTTCAATTGCCTGCAAAAAAGCTTGCGCGGTCTCTGCAGTGGCGGTTAATCGGTGGGTAAAATCTTGGTGAATCTTAATCGAAAATTTTAGCTTTCCGTTGGATTTTTTGAGCATACCTTCATACGCTTTTCGACCTAAAGGCGCATAGAAGCTACTATTGATTTCAACAGTGGCATAATGACGACTATACTCGGTTAAAAATTCGGTTTTTTTGGTGTCAGCAGGATAGAGAATTCCCAAAAAATCCGTATCACTGTATCCACCGGTTCCGATATAGATGCTCATAGAAAATTGGTCTACTCAATTGCAAACTTAGCCCATCATTGATTAATAGAAATTAATAAAAGTCGTATATAACGCCATCATCCATAACAAAAACAGCATCGTCAAGGCTAATAGTTGCGCGGCAGAACCTACATCTTTACCAATTTTTGCCAACGGATGATGTTCTGTCGATGTATGGTCAATTGACGCTTCAATACCGGTATTAAACAACTCAACGATGAGAGAAAAAAACGATGAAAATACCAGTATCATTTTAATCGGCATCATAAAAGGTAAAAAAATCAGCGCAATTAATAAAATGCTATTGAGCCATGCAACCTGTCGAAAAGCCGCTTCATTTTGATACGCCGCAACCAAACCATCTTTTGAGTAACCTGCGGCATTGATGATACGTTTGAGCCCTGTTTTTCCCTTGGTCTGCGCGGCATATCCTTCTAAATGGCTAGCAAATTTATCAGAGCGCTGATTTGAACTAGGTGATGTCATGATGCTAATGGGTTTTAAAAAATTTCCTCATTCTACCATAGATTAATCCTAGAATTTTCACAATATCTACTGCCGCGAGCATTGGTAGCCCTTGATAAACAAGCTTTAAATTATGAGAATTTAAATGCAAATAAAATCTATAAATATTGATTGCCATTTTAATGATAATGGCATAAATTCTAAGCTTTCTGCTAGTTTTTTTGCAGCAATCACTCCACCTTGCAATTTTTAGTTAGTGTTGTCACCTTATTTGATGAAAAATCTATGATGAAATTACGCGCCACTTGCCAACTCGATTATCACTTTTCCCAGCCTACCCCTGCGGTGTTTCTGCTAAGACCGCAATCAGGGTTAGCACAGCAGATCACTCAAGAAGAATGGCAAGTCACGCCACCCCTAGCAGTTACAAGCTATAACGACAATTTTGGTAACTTATGTGACAGGGTTTTATTTCCGATGGGGGATTACCAAGTTAGCTTAACAGTTGAGCTATGCACCAGCGAATGGATAGACGTCGCACCCGGTATGCCAAAAACACCGATTGAGCAGCTGCCTTCAGATACAATGGTATATTTGCTGCCCAGTCGCTATTGTCTGCCAGAATTTCTACTTCAAGAAGCCCAAATGATAACCCAAGATGTTGCCGACGGTTATGACAAAGCAGCGGCAATTTGCACCTATATTCACCAAAACTTTACTTACCAATATGGGAGTAGTACAGCAGAGACCACAGCACTAGACACTTGGCAACATAAAAAAGGCGTCTGTCGTGATTTTGCCCATTTGGGTATTAGCTTGTCACGGGCCTTAGATATGCCTGCTCGGATGGTAGTTGGCTACTTATATCAACTGGACCCTATGGATTTACATGCGTGGTATGAGGTTTTTATTGGCGATCGATGGTACACATTTGACGCCACGCAATCTGCACCAAAAGGCGGTCGTGCGATCCTAGGTTATGGAAGGGATGCTGCGGATGTTGCTTTTGCGACTTTTTTCGCGCCATTTGAATTAAAAGATATGAAAGTTAACGTAGAAAAAATCGACTGATTTTAGTAGAGATGTTCAAAGTGGAAGCCTCTATTAGAAGGCTTTCATCCCAATTTTTTAATTAGCAATATTCATAACTTAGATTGTTGCAAACCCACGAAGCAAAAAAACACCCCCTTTAAACGAATAAAGGGGGTGATTTTGGAATAGGGAGCTGACGATGACCTACTCTCACATGGGCGAACCACACTACCA
>NZ_DAMBFQ010000016.1:0-27434 GCF_032061225.1 Moraxella sp. CTOTU48841 | reverse complement strand
GTTAACGTGTGGTTTAGTACGTTCAAACTTGGCCTTTGCCATAATTTAATCCTCTGATCATTGTTAAACTGTTAGCAATACCCTAGCTCAAAGCTATAAACCAACTGGTGTATCTGTATTGCCAGTGCTGGTGTTGCCAATGTGAGTGTTGCTAGGTCACTAAAATAGCAAATTTAACATAAATTTCAAGTTTTTTCCATAGCCTTCATCTTTATGGTCAAACTTTTTTGTTATTGCTAAAACAAAAGGCAACACATCTGTGCTGCCTCAACTATTTTTTGGTTTCTATCAATGTATTTTCTATAAAACTGGAGCTCATACCGAGAGTTGAACTCGGGACCTCTCCCTTACCAAGGGAGTGCTCTACCTCTGAGCTATATGAGCAAAACTTTGGTTTAGAATAATGGAGCGGGTGGCGGGAATCGAACCCGCACCATCAGCTTGGAAGGCTGAGGTTCTACCACTAAACTACACCCGCAATGCGACCCGCCCAAGCATACTGGACTTACTGTTAACGTGATTAGGGAATATTCAGATAACAATAGCAGGCAAATGGTGGTGGGGGAAGGATTCGAACCTTCGAAGCTCTCGCAACGGATTTACAGTCCGTCCCCTTTGACCGCTCGGGAACCCCACCATAGTTGTCTTTCAAGGTACGCTTAACACGATGTGTTAAAGGATGGTGCCGGCTGCCGGAGTCGAACTGGCGACCTACTGATTACAAGTCAGTTGCTCTACCAACTGAGCTAAGCCGGCGTATCGCTTGAAAGTGGTGAGCATTTTAGCAAATATTTTTAATCTTGCAAGCGTTTTTTTAGTTTTTTTTCATTTTTTTTGCTAAAACGTAAATTTAATGATTTAAATCCGCATTTTAGGCGCCTTGCGCCGCTTATTTGCTACCTAAACCCTAATACATCAATAAGACGGATGCAATAATCAGCGCAATGATTACCACGATTATTATTGCGACTGTGGCGTTTTTCTTTGCCGCAGGTTTGATTGCATCAGCTTCTACTGTGCTAACTGGCAATGATTGCGCCGGCTGAACGGATGGGACAACGGGCTGTGATGATACTGCCTCAGTGACGACAGGCGGCTGAGCCGGTGCATTAAGTAACGGTGATGTGGGATTATCAACACTTGCTACGTCAACTGTTGTTGTCGTTGTAGAGGGTACGGATTGTTCGACGTGGGTGTTGCTCAGCTGCTCGCTAGGTAAAAAATCTTGCGTGGTAACGACATCTGTCACAGGCGCGGCGTTGGCTGCAGCGTTAGCTGATATAGGCTCAACCGATGCAGTCGATTCATTTTGGGTATGAATGTCAGTGGTGGGTGTGAAGTTCTCAATGTCTTGTAAACTATCGAGAAAACTATCATCATCCAGTGCATCGACTGGGGCATTTACCACCAAAAATACCAAGTCAGCAAAGGCGAGTTCATCGGTAGCTTGCAAAGCATGCGCGTCTGTACCAATACGCTCACCATTGACAAAGGTACCATTGCTTGAGCCTAAGTCTTGCACATACAGCTGCTCACCAATACGGTTAATTTTGGCGTGTTGGCGAGAGATTTGTGAGGTTGCTAATACCAAATCATTGCTATCGCTACGTCCGATGCTTAAGCTTTTATCAATATCAATGGTTAAATCCGCCAACGCTGGTGACAGTCCAATGAGTTGCCATGAAGTGCCTTGTGAGTTGTCGGTAAGGTTCATCGTATTCACTGCATTAGTTTGATGATTATCCATGCAAGTCTCCTACTCCTAAGGGGTATTTAATAGTATCATTATGCTTGGCATTATGGGACATTTTTAGGGATTTGTCACGGTGATGGTCTGCACCGCAGGCGGGGTCGCAATCACCACAGGCGTTTGAGCCATTTTTGCGCCCTGCCCTGTCTGCGCTTTAGATTGGATAACGGTAGATTGGGTAACGGGCGCTTGGGTGACGGTGTTGCTCGCTGGGCGACTCACGGTTGTGGTCGATGAATTGCCTGTGCGAGACACGTTTGATGACACGGGCGTGACGATATCGACACCATTGGCATACACTCTTGGGGTGTTTGATAAGCTTTGCTCGGCTGGGGTAACCAAATCATCTGTTGGCAATTTGACACCATTTTGCACCCTATTGGTATTGGGGAACATGGCGCTGATATTAAGTGGGATTTGTTTGAGCGTACCGTTTTTATCAATTACCAGTTGCATAGTACGAATACCGTCTAAGCTTTTTTCGGTCACGCTTGCCACCGCGCTACCATTACGCAAAATGGTCGGCTGTAAAAATACAATCAGATTGGTTTTGTCCGAGTTTTTGCTTTTTGAGCGAAATAAATTACCAAGAATCGGCGCATCACCCAATCCTGGGACTTTTTGCTGACCATAGGTGCTGTTATCACGCATCAAACCACCCAATGCCACGGTTTGTTGGTCATCTGCTAAAATGGTGGTTTTGATTAAATTCTTGTTGGTGACGACACCGCTCACGTTATTGAGGGTACCGTCGACAATGGAGGATACCTCCTGCGAAATCTCAAGTCGCACTGAGCCATTATCACCAATATGCGGAATGACATTAAGATTGATACCGACATCTTGACGGCTCACGGTTTGAAACGGCGTGGTTGATGAGTTACTTGCCGTGGTATAAGAGCCGGTCACAAATGGGACGTTCTGTCCTACCAAAATATTGGCTTTTTCGTTATCCAACGTCAAAATAGAGGGCATGGATAACAGATTGGCATTGTTGGTTTTATTGATGGCTTGCAAAATCGCGCCATAAAACTCACGATTCCCGTTACTATCGGTTTTACTAGTACCAATCCCCAACAGCGCGCCTGCCACAGAAGCTGCCGCCGTACCTGGGGTTTTGCTTAATATCTCAGATGCCAGACCTACTGCGGATGCACCGATGTTATTAAAGTTAATCACCCCTACGCCGCTGTTGGCGTTGCCCATTGCCCATTGCACGCCAAGTTGTTGGGTATCATTGCCTGAGATTTCCATAATCGCTGCTTGAATCAATACTTGGTCACGGCGGGTATCTAGCTCATTAATAGCGTTTTCGATTTCTACCATTAACTCTGGGTTGGCATTGACGATGACGGAGTTTTGGGTTTGGTCAGCGATAATGCTAAAAGGTCTACCTTGATAGCCGCTGTTTTGCGTAGTCGTTGTGTTGCTAGTGGAGGACGTATTAAGCGGTGAGCCTGTCGGTGACGCTGCAGTATTGGTGGTGGTCGCTGCGCTGTTACTACTGGTATCGCTACTAGATTGAAACATTGAGCTTGCTTGCAAGGTGGTTTGGTCACCTGAGCTATTGATGGATTGATAGGCAAGCAGTCCGCGTAGCATTTCTGCAATATGGGTGGCACTGGCATATTTTAGACGAAACACGCGAAGCCCACTGAGACGTTGCGTCGGTACGGTGTCTAACTGCTCTACCATTCGCTGTACTTTGGCTGTCATCTCGGCACTACCTTTGACTAGCAGCCTATCAGAAATCGGGTCGGCAATGATATTGATCAGGCTGCCACCGGTTGATGCCACAGCAGGTTGTCCTGATTGACCCGTAGCAGCTGGCGCTGTACCACCGCCCGTACCTGTCAGTGAACTTAATAAATCCATCATGCGCTTGGCATCCACATGACGCAGCGGAATAATGGTCAGCTTGTCATTCATATTGCTATCAAGATCGCTAATCAATTTTGCGTATTGATTGAGGCTGTCGGCGCGGTCAGAGAGGATAATGGCATTGACATTTGGCACCACAGCGGCATTGGCATACGGCGGCATCATCGGACGGATGACGTTTAAGATATCATTGGCATTGGTGTTGGTGAGATAATAGATGCGGGTCGCCATTTGGCTACCTGCAGTATTACCCCGCAAATCCACATCCACCCCTGCTTGCTTGGCAACGGTATCAGGAACAAGCTCTGTGGTCAGCCCGCGATCAATCGCTACAATGCCATTGACTTTCATCACGGCTAAAAACAAGTCATACACTTCTTGACGGGATAAGGGTTTGTTTGAAATCACCGTCACATTGCCATTAATGCGTGGGTCTAGCACAAAGTTCTTTTGCGTGATGGTGGCAATTTGGTCGATAAACGCCTTGATATCGGCGTCTTGCAAATGCACTTTATAGCCAGTGGCTGCATGGGCAGCTGACAGACCACTGCTAAGCAAACTGATACTCATAGCCAGTGTCGTGCTCAAAAATAGTGGCTTTAGCATGGTTGGGTATTTCATAATTTACCTTATCAATTTTTAACGCATATCACCGACTTGTGTCTCACGTAGCGATGACGTCTGTAACTTTTTACTATCTTTTATCAAAATGACTGGCGTACTGTCACGACTTGGTCGCCGCGCTGAACTTGAATTTGCGCTTGTCCTGCTTGTTGCACTTGACGTAGTAGCTGGGCATCTTGTGTTGGGTTTTGACCCACGTTTTGTCCATTGACGGAGAGGACTTTATCCCCTGTTTGTAGCCCCAGTCGATTTTTTAGTCCTGCGGACATCGCATCGGTCACCAAATAGCCTTGCCCTGTTGCTGCCACACCCATTTGGCTTAGATACCCCGAGGCATTTTGCTGAAGCCCTTGAATCGCCCCACCAATGGCTGACGATGCACCGCTTGGCGAGGTATTGGCACCAGTTGATGTCGCCATAGTGGGCGCAGAATCCTCTCGATCATGGGGATCGCCTGTAGCCACTGGCGCGCCGCTAATCGCTTGTGTCGCAGCTCCGCCTAAGCTCGGTGTGGGGGTTTGTCCCATATTTGAGCCGTTACCTACGCCTGCAGCACCGTTGGCTTGCGCTTTGGCTCTGATAGCATCGCTTTGGTCAAGAAAAAACGGTTGCCCAAATGGCACTTTACTGGTTTGGCCGCTGGCATCTGCCACTATTACAAAATCGGCTGCGACTTTAACCAATTTATAACCACTGCCATCAATCATGTCGTTGATACGATAGCTTAAGGTTTTACCATTGGCGGTCAAAATTGCATACGATTGACTCTCTGGGGTGGCAATGGTCACGCCCACCACTTTAATATCTGGGGGTGTCGCTGCCGGCGCTTGCGGGGCAGTTGGCTGAGCAAAAAAATCTAATGCATTGGTATTGGCAGATTGTGCGACCAAGTTCGTCTGCAAGGGGACTGGGGTGAGTGCGGGGGCTTTGGGCGGGGCAACCACCAGCCAAATTGCTTGGCTTAATTGCCACACCAACCAAAAAATAGCTGCCAATAGCAACCAAGGATACAGTTTTTCCACCACCGCCATGGGCACAAATTTACCAGTCGTTGTTTTACGACTCAATGAAGGACTCTGGGTGGCTTTTATCATATCTGCTATCATGGCTACGTCTCTAATTACCCATATTGGTCAAAGGTTGGCGAATGGACACCACCACACTGTCATCAGCCCCTTTGCCTTGGTACGCTGGCATATTTTTGAGCAATCGCTGGGTCAATGACACATCGAGCATATTATCTTGGTCAAGATAAAAATCCCCCAATCGCTCGGCTTGCGGTGTAGTAAGTGCTAAATGCAAGCTTTTACCTTGCGCTGCCTTGTTGCTATTAATACCATTAGCGTTGGCTACTGGCTGCACACTTGCTTTATCCGCGCTTAAGTTGCCTTGCATAGTCGGGAGTTTGATGAGGTAGGTTTTGCCACCTGTGGGATACCCCAAATCACCGCCTGCCCAATTCATGCTACCTTCGGCGGTTTGATAGCCTTGCTTATTTTTTTCAATCGACACTTCTTTGATGGTAATTGGTGTGTCGGGTAATTGCCAACTGACCAACTGCGCCAATGTGTCATGGCTGATTTTGCCGTTGAAATCATTGGCTTGCCAGCTGGTTTTATTGAATTTGACCACACCTTGCAGGTTGGTTTTGCCAGAGCGGATATCGACTGCCATACCCAGTTTGCCCATCAATAAATGCCACGGCTGCCAGCGCCAATCGACACTACCCGCCAGTGGCGTATTGGGGCGCGCATTGATTTGCCAATTGGCTTGACCTTGCCAAAGATTGCCTGATATTTGCTGCAAGTAAGGGTTGTTTGGGGCAAATTTTTGCAGCAACCACGCTGCAGGTAGCTGAATCAACAAGCTTAAGCAAAGCAAAACCAGACCTACCAGCCACCATAGTTTTGTCGGACGTAATGAATTGACACTTGCCAAACTTGAATACCTTTTTACAATGATTTTTGATACCAATATTTTTGACATCAATAAAGTGACGCAATCCACAAGCAGATTAATCAACAATCAAATAATTCATGCAGGATAAAAATTGCCATTAGCGCAAAAAATTTTGAACCCACTCTGCGCCAACACTCGAATATTTTTCTAACTAAAATGAAACGCTTTATCATAACTGATTTTTATTGCGTTGTAATGTCAATCCATAAAAAATCAAAATTTTGTCAGGCTTGTTTTGGGCTCACTGTTTATTGCGGCTACCTGCCGCACTCACTACAATTTGCAACCGACTTTATCACCATGAGTTTGCTACAATCACCTCACCAAGCTGGTTAAAACTATAATGCAAAACACAAGGAAAATAGCATGCAATTTGATACATTGCCTCAACTGGGCGATAGCGTCTCCAAAATTTGCTTAGGCACCATGACCTGGGGACAGCAAAACAGCGAGCAGGATGCCCATGAACAAATGGATTATGCCCTTGCCCAAGGTGTGAATTTTTGGGATACCGCAGAGATGTATCCGTCACCCCCTGACAAAGACAAACAGGGTGATACCGAGCGCTTTATGGGTAGCTGGTTTGCCAAGACAGGCAAAAGAAATGATGTGGTATTGGCGAGTAAAATCTCTCGCAATGATTTTTTGCGCGGTGGCAATACCAAGTTTGATAAAAAAACCATTCGTGCGGCATTAGATAGTAACCTGCAGCGCTTGCAAACCGACCATATCGATATTTATCAGCTACACTGGCCAGAGCGTCAGACCAACTTTTTTGGTCAACGCGGCTATACAGAAAGTATGGCGCAGCAAGACACCAAAGAATTGACGCCATTTTTGGAAACCATCGAAGCACTCAATGATGAAATCACCAAAGGTCGAATCCGCGCTTATGGGTTATCCAATGATACCCCTTGGGGGGTCATGCGCTACTTAGCAGAAGCCGATAAACATGGGCTTGCTAGACCCATCACCATACAAAATCCGTATAGTTTACTCAATCGCTTGTATGAAGTGGGACTGGCAGAAATTAGTCACCGCGAGCAAATTGGGCTACTTGCTTATTCACCGCTAGCATTTGGGGTGTTATCAGGCAAATATTTGGGCGGTAACAAGCCTGCCAATAGTCGCTTGAGCCTTTATAGCCATTTTACCCGTTATTTGAATGAGCAAGCGCAACAAGCCACCCAAGCCTATGCTGAAGTCGCCAAAAAACATCATCTAGATATGGCACAAATGGCACTGGCGTTTGTCAATAGCCGCTCGTTTGTGACTGCCAACATCATTGGGGCAACCACCATTGAGCAGCTAGCCAGCAATATCGCGTCCGTAGACTTGGTATTATCCCAAGAGGTATTGGCTGATATCGAAGCGGTGCAGACCTTATACCCAAACCCTGCACCTTAAACCTTGTAACCCTTAAAACTTGTAACTTAAATCCTATAGCTCACACCCTGCACTTTACTAGCAGGCTACGATCAGAAAAAACGGCATAAAAAATCCTTGCGACAGTGCGACTGTGCAAGGATTTTTTTAAACCTAATAAAATTTAGAGTCTAGAACGGGATATCATCATCAACTGCGCCTGGTTTTGGCATTGCCATGGCTGGGTTTTGTTGGGGATTTTGGGCAGGCTGATTATTTGCTGTATTTGCCCCTTGTGGCGCTTGGTTGCCATTCATAAATGGATTATTGCCAAATCCTGCATTTTGAGCCGCTTGTGGTGCAGCTTGGGCATTATTTTGGTTTGGATAGCCACCAAAATGATTGGGCGCTTGGTTGCCACCTTGGTTGTAGCCAACTTGATTATAACCACCTTGGGGCTGGTTTTGGTAGATTGTGCCGGCATTGTTGTTATTAGGAATGCCGCCTTGAACGCCGCCTGCTGTGCCAAGCATTTGCATTTGGTCGGCACGAATCTCTGTAGCATAACGCTCTACGCCATTTTGATCGGTGTATTTATTGGTGCGAAGGCTACCTTCGATATAGACTTGGCTACCTTTACGTAGGTATTGCGCTGCAATTTCACCGAGTTTATTAAACAATGAAATTCGGTGCCATTCGGTTTGCTCACGGCGCTCACCTGTTTGTTTGTCGTTCCACTGCTCACTTGTTGCCACGGCGATACGCGTCACGCTACCGCCATTGGCAAATTGTTTGACTTCCGGATCTGAACCAAGGTTGCCTACAATAATTACTTTATTTACGCCGCGCATAGAATTTCCTTGATAACTTTTTTAATGGATTTTTTGATAACTTTCTTGATGCCTTTCTTAATAGTTTTCTAGTGTTTTTAGCCAAATCTTTGCGGATTTAGCGCAAGTACAATGCCATTACTTTACTAGACTTTGCATCAAATTGCTAGCGTCTGACCGGTAAGATGTGACAAATGCTGTCGCGTGTCATCGGTCAATTTTTCTTTATCCAGTTTGAGATAAGCAATGTTTTCTTTTGGCATCATCACTATCTCATCCACGCCGTCAATCGCCAAAATTTGCTGTGACCATGCAGTTGTGTCAATACCTGTTGGCAGGGTAATCGTTAGGCTGGTCAAATACGGTGGGGATGCAATCGGCAGGATAAACAATAACGCAATAACAGTCACGATGGCGAGCACCGTCCATGACAACCACATCGGTTTGGTCAGCAAAATACCGCCCATGGCACCGCCTACAAAAGCACCCAAAAACTGTGCAGATGAGTTAATACCCATCGCCGTCGCTTTGTTGGCAACGGGCGCGCGTTTGGAAATCCAAGACGGAATGGTCGCCTCAAGGCTATTAAAGCCGATGTAATAAACTGCAAGCCCAATAATTAAACCCACGATGGTCTGACTAGCCACCGCCAAAACTACCAATCCCGCCACCAAGGTCGCTAAAGACGCCAAAAACACGGCGCGCATTTGCCGTTTTTTTTCTGCGATGATAATCAGCGGAACCGCAATGATAAAACCCAATAACAGTAGCGGCAAATACACAAAACCTTGCTGTGCTACCGTCAAGCCCAGCACATCATGAAACTGGTGTGGCAATAAGGTAAACATCGCTGTCATTGACAGATGCAGCGCAAAAATCGCCAAATGCAACCGGTTAATATCGCCAATTTTTAATACTTCAGCAAACTGTGCTTTAACTGAGTGATTATTGAGATTGTGCTTTAGTACCCGATTTGGGGTGGGCACAATCCACAGTAAGCCAATGGCGAAAATAGCGGACGCCACTGTCACCCAAAACAAGCCTGAAATATCGAGCACATGCGTCAAAATCGGACCGAGCCCAAATGCGACCATCACCGACATGGCAATGGTCAGCCCCATGGTTGCCATCGCTTTGGTGCGATGCTCTTCACGGGTCACATCCGCGAGTAGTGCCATCACCACCGCTGAAACCGCGCCACTGCCGGCAATCAAACGCCCCAGTATCACCATATAGATGTCTGTTGATAAGGCGCAAATCGCTCCCCCAAGCGCAAACACCAATAACCCTGCAATGATAATCGGTTTACGCGGATATTTGTCCGCCAAAAAACTCATGGGAATCTGAAAAATCGCCTGCCCTAAGCCATAGATACCAATCGCCAATCCAATCAAAAACGGTGTGGCGTGTGCATATTGTGTCCCATATACTGCAAACACAGGCACAATCATAAATAGTCCGAGCATGCGCAAGGCAAAGATACCGCCCAACCCGGCAATCGCTTTCTTTTCGGATGCATTCATGGAGGAGTTATGACTTATATTTCTCGACGTTGATTTTACTGACATGGTGGCTCACAAAATTTTGCCAAAAACGGCTTATTATATGCCTAATTTTTATCACAGAGAATTTATTGGCAATAAAAATTATTTTAGCCTTATTATTTTGGCTTTATTGTTTCAGCCCCATTATTTTAGCATTGCGTAAGCGGTTACCATGATGGCTAAAATCACCGCGATAGCAATCATTAGCCACATCACATTTTTTTGGTTGTCAAAAAATCCTTGCGGTGACTGCCTGATAGATGATGATTTTGGGGTAGCCACTAGCGTGCCCTCTAAAGGGCTATGCTTCACTTGGGTGGCGATTTTTTGCTGTTTTTGCGCTTTTTTGGCTTCAAGTTGCTGTTGGCGTTGTTGTTTTTGTGCCAATTTTTGCTCTTTGGCTTGTTGTTGTAGTTGGCGCTGTTCTTCAAGCTTAGCCTGTTTTTGTCGCGCTTGTTCGGCAAGTTCTGCTTGTTTACGCGCCGCCTCTTCCATCGCTAACTGCTCAGTTTGCTGCTGCTCGCGAAGCTGTTTATCGCTATAGCGCGCGTGAAAATCATCCATCACAGCGTTATCAATTTCGCTTAAGGTAAAAGGCATTTCATTAATTACTTCAAGCGCATCATGCACATCGACGTCGTACACGCCCGAGGCTTTGGTAGTTTTGCCATCGGCAGTAAGTTTTCTGGGTACTTGGTAATCGGCAAGGCGCTGCTGCAAGTGGTTTTCCATTTGTCCGATGGAGTCGGTGTAACCTGTCATCGCTAATGCCCAATCGTTGATTTCGGCATGATTTTCGCTATTTAGTTGCTGGATGATATCGCTCGCGTCTTCAACGAGGCTGATTTTGGCAAGTAGCTGACTGGGTGAGACGGCGATATAGACTTCCCCTGGGGTGGCTTGGCGTTTGAGCGATGCGATGGCTTGAGGGTTGCATTGTAGGCAGTTGGCTTGTTTGTTTTTGAGGGTATGACCTTTTGGGCAGGGCGGTACACCGTAAGCAACGAGCGCGCCATTTTCTTTCATTTTGGCTTTGTATTCTTTGCTCGATAGTCCGCTGGCGTCAAAGGTTTTGTCCATTGGAATATGGTGGCTTTTTAAGAAGTCGGTTTGTTCTTGGGTTAACGTTGCCATGTTTTTGTCCTTGTTATCTGTTATCAATTTTTATGACTAGTATAGCAAGGTTCCTTAAGCTTAAATAAATATCAATTAGCCAAATTTTTACAATGAAATAATTTTAAATTTAAATAAGCATACTGAATTGATTTTTTGAATTGTTAAATTTACTTCTTTTAAAATTTTCTAGAGTAAAATCTGTTACTATCATGATTCTTATAAGATGGTAACGATTAAATATTCTTTATATGTACTACATTTTTTTTGATATTGTCTAGATTATCACTAGTAAAGTCGACGATTGCTTTAACTGCTTCAGCATTTGCCCCAACTTCCTCTAAATAGGCGCCCAATTCTTGTGGAAAATCTGCTAAACCTTCCAAATTAACTCCATGCAACCTTTTAGCTAATTTAGCTAATCTTATGACTGCTACTCCCTCATTGCCTGCCTCTAGAGCATTAATAATATCTTTCACATCTTGAACCATTTCACTTGTCCAAGTAATACCTCCAACCACTACACCCGCAACCAATAGCGTTTTAATTGTCGCTGCTACACCAAAAGCCAATGCCCCTTTCACTGCTAAAATTGCGATACCTTTTGTAGCTAGTAATGTCATAATACCTTTAATCGCTAAAAGAGATAACATTATTTGATCCTTTCATTAATCTTTTTGACAAGTCGATATTGATTATATTTTGTTATAATTATATCGACACTTATTGAAAAAATAATTGATAAGCCTATTTGTAACCATATAGGTAACCATGAAAATATTATTAAGCAAATAATTAATTCAATAGTAAATCTTAGCCAATTAATCATTAATTTACCTATATTTTTAATAAAAAATAAAAATTTTTCGATAATAATATATTTTTTTGTAAATATTATCAATGAAAACTTACTGAATGTTTACTTCTATTATCTAACTTGAAACCTTCCAAAAACTCCCCATAAAATTTGCAAAATTAAAAACTTAAAAGATTTACAATATGGCACAGCACGACGCAATCAAAATTCGTGGCGCACGCACCCACAATCTCAAAAACATCGACATCGACATCCCACGAGACAAACTCGTCGTCATCACAGGCCTATCAGGCTCGGGCAAGTCGAGCCTAGCCTTTGACACCCTATACGCCGAAGGACAACGCCGCTACGTCGAGAGCTTATCGGCTTACGCTCGCCAGTTTTTATCACAAATGGAAAAGCCCGAGGTCGATAGCATCGAAGGGCTGTCACCTGCCATCGCCATCGAGCAAAAATCCACCAACCATAATCCCCGCTCCACGGTGGGTACCATTACTGAGATTTATGACTATTTGCGTCTGCTGTACGCCCGTGTCGGCACACCCATGTGCCCAGAACACCACCTGCCGATGGTCGCGCAAACCGTCACCGAAATGGTCGATACCGTCATGGCATTGCCCGAAGATACCAAGCTGATGATTCTCGCGCGCGTCGTCGATGACCGCAAAGGCGAGCATATCCAGTTGATGGAACAGCTAAAAGGGCAAGGCTTTGTGCGGCTGCGGGTCGATGGCGAGATTTATGATATTGACGATGTGCCACCGCTTGCCAAAACCTTTAAACACACCATTGATGTGGTGGTTGACCGCTTCAAAGTGCGGGATGACTTGGGTAATCGGGTTGCCGAAAGTTTGGAGACCGCCTTACGACTGGGTAGCGATATTGCCATCTTGCATGACATGGACGCTGAGTTTGAGGATAAAATTTTGTCCGCCAAACATAGCTGCCCTGTCTGCGATCGCTCGGTTGCTGAGCTTGAACCAAAATTGTTTAGTTTTAACAACCCGTATGGCGCGTGTCCCGTGTGTGATGGCTTGGGCAAACGCCAATATTTTGCTGCCGAAAAAATCATCGGGCATCCTGAAAAATCGCTCAACCAAGGCGCGATTCAAGGCTGGGATAAACGCCATGCCTACTACTTTGGCTTACTGACCACCGTTGCCGAGCATTACGGTATTGATATGGAAGCGCCGTGGCAACAACTGGATAAAAAGCACAAAGATGTCATTTTACATGGCTCTGGTAAAGACAAAATGACTTTTAACTTTGTCGATGAACGGGGGCGCAAATCCACCAAAACCGTGCCATTTGAAGGAGTGTTGCCGTATATGGAGCGCCGTTACCGCACCACGCAAAGCAGCATCGTGCGAGACGAGCTTGCTAAATACCTTGCCGATGCCACCTGCGATGCCTGTCACGGCTCACGCTTAAACGAAATCGCTCGCCATGTGGAAGTCAGCGACCGTACCGTTGCCGAAATGGTCAAGCTTTCGATTGGCGAAGCGATGGCGTATTACGAGCAATTAAAACTTGAGGGCGCAAAAGGCGAAATCGCCGCCAAAATTATCAAAGAAATCCGTGAGCGGTTGGAATTTTTGGTGAGTGTGGGCTTGGATTATCTCACCCTTGCCCGCTCTGCCGAAACCCTATCGGGCGGTGAGGCCCAGCGGATACGCCTTGCTAGCCAAATCGGGGCAGGCTTGATGGGCGTGATGTATGTACTCGATGAGCCATCAATCGGCTTGCACCAACGTGACAATGACCGACTGCTGCAAACGTTGACTCGCTTACGTGATTTGGGCAATACCGTGATTGTCGTCGAGCATGACGAAGATGCCATTCGCCTAGCCGACCATATCATCGATGTGGGTGTGGGTGCTGGTGTACATGGTGGCAGTATCATTGCAGAAGGAACGGCAAATGACATTGCCAAAAATCCCGAATCATTGACGGGTCAATATTTATCGGGCAAAAAGAAAATCGCAGTGCCAACCGTGCGTCACCGAGCCAAAGTCGCCAATGACGACAAATATGAAAAAATGCAAGACTCCGCCATTCCGTTAACCAAAAACCAAGCGAAAAAAGCGGAAAGCGAGAAGAAAGAAAAAGCCAAAAAAGGTAAAGTCGAAGCCAAACCCTTGATGCTGACCTTGACAGGGGCAAAAGGTAACAACCTTAAAAACGTAACCTTAAACTTGCCTATTGGTGTATTTACCGCCATCACAGGCGTGTCGGGTTCGGGTAAATCGACCTTAATCAACCGCACCTTATTGCCACTAGCAACCACGCAGCTCAATAATGCCACCACCCATGTTGCCGAAGAGTTTGACAGTATCACTGGGCTAGAACATTTAGATAAAGTCGTTGATATCGACCAAAGCCCGATTGGGCGTACCCCTCGCTCCAATCCTGCGACTTACACGGGCGTATTTAGTCCGATTCGTGACCTATTCGCCCAAGTACCCGAGTCCAAAGCTCGTGGCTATCAAGCAGGACGCTTTAGCTTTAACGTGAAAGGCGGGCGCTGTGAAACCTGCCAAGGCGATGGCTTGATTAAGGTCGAGATGCACTTTTTGCCTGATATGTATGTACCTTGCGATGCGTGTCAAGGCAAACGCTACAACCGTGAAACCCTGGAAATCACTTATAAAGGCAAAAATATCAATGACGTGCTCAATATGACGGTGGAAGATGCAGCGGAATTTTTTGAGGCGATTCCAGCGATTTACCGCCGTTTGCAAGCCCTACAAGAAGTCGGCTTGGGTTATATTCGCTTGGGTCAGTCTGCACCAACCTTATCGGGTGGTGAGGCGCAACGGGTGAAACTTGCCAAAGAGCTGTCTAAACGTGATACCGGTCAAACCTTGTATGTGCTCGATGAGCCGACGACAGGTTTGCATTTCCATGATATCGCCAAGCTCCTCGACATCTTGCATACGCTACGTGACCGAGGCAATACCGTGGTGGTGATTGAGCATAATCTCGATGTGATTAAGACAGCAGACTGGATTGTCGATTTGGGCCCTGAGGGCGGTTCGGGCGGTGGTGAGATTATCGCTGAGGGCACGCCAGAGGAGGTAGCGGAAAACGCGCGCTCACACACAGGGCGATTCTTAAAACCGATGTTGCAAGCCTAAGTTTGTTACAAGTATAAGTCTGTTACAGGCATAAGGTTAGCGGTGAGGGTTAGTACGTTGTCGTCTAACCCTTTTTTTAACCAATCATCGCTCTATGACTTGTTGTTCATTGATAATACTTTACATTTCGCCCCAATATTCACACAATGAAACGAGATAAGGATATTGCGACATTATCCAGGGACAAAAAAACGTCAAGGAACGATAAGGATGCTAGGATGATTTTATTTAAAGGAAAAACCAACGATCTTGAAACCCTATTTCCCCCTACCCTAAAACTAGATGGTCAAATCTGTGTGCGAAATGGTATTAGCGCTCGCAGTAAATTTATGATTGGTATCTATGATATTGCCCTATACTTGGGTGAAATGACTGAAGATGCCGAAACAGCCATTACCTCACGATATGCCAAGCAATTGCGCATGGTGTCTCGCCGCAATATCAAAGGCTCATTACTGGAAAGTGCCTTCAAAGACGGCATCAGAGCGAATAGTAGCGCAAAAGAATATCAGAAAATCGCCTCAGTGATTGATGACGTGTTTGGTGAGTTGTTCAAAACCAACACCATCAAAGAAGGGGCGATGTTTACGATTGAGTTTTCGCCAGAGCATGGCGTTCGTTTAAATTATGATGAGGTTGGCGATCTTCCTTATATCAAAGAAGAAGGCTTTGACCAAGCTATTCTTCGTGCTTGGTTAGGCGATAATCCTATATCACTTGAGATGAAAAAGGATTTGCTAGGTCAGCACTAATGTTACACTGCTTATTTTTACACTTCCCATATTTTAGACTTCCCATCAAGCATCGGGAGTTAATCTAGCCAATTGATAGTGGCCGTAACTTTTTTACTGGCTTTAATAGGGTTGTGTTTATTGCAACCCTATTTTAAAGATGAATAGCGATGGCATGATTGATACGTTTGGCGTCACCTACTAGGATAACTGGGCATTCATCCCTTACCTGCCTAGTTTTCTTTGATTCGATAACAAGCAAGTTGGTGTTTTTCATTTTTATCCCAATTTTTTATCCCAATAGCGGCAATTTTTTTGCTTTGATTCTTTTACCCTATCGTCCATCAGGGGTTACTACAATACTATGTTTCTTTTTGGATGGCTATGCTAGTCTAAAGCAAAAAAAAATCAGGCAGCTTATGAAACCACTTGCGCAAAAGTCCCCTAAACCAATCATATCAACCCGTAACACCCCACAAACCTTTACCCTCAATAAGCTTGCTAAACCTATCGTGCGCGATGATATTTTTTCGTTGCCGCCTGCTGTGTATGGCACTATCTATTTGACGCTGATTCCGCTATTTGGCTTTTTGTACAGTACCTTGCCAAATATGCAGTTTAATCATGAAAACGTGGGCTTTTTGGAAGCCATGTATTTTAGTACCATCACGGTGACCACCACTGGGTTTGGCGATATTACCCCAACCAATACCTTTACACGGGCGTTTGTGATGATTGAAGCGACCATTGGGGTGGTATCCGCAGGTTTGTTTTTAAATGCGATTACTTATCAGCGTGAAGAAAACATGAGCAATCTGATGGACGCCTATGAAGCGAGAAAAGAAATCTCTTATGCCTTCGCGCGCCTGCACAGTCATGATAGTTTGATTACGCTTAACATGAATACTTATCTAAACCGGGTTAATCAACTGTTGGGCATAGAATCAGAGCAAACCCCGGTGGCGCAATCTGACCGTGAGGGTCGCGCTAATTTAAACCGCTCGCCTGATTTGCCCGCGGCGCCTGACGCCAAAGTCCCCCAGCAGCTTATTGGTATTCATGAGCCTATTCCCGAAACGCTAGCATTTACTAATTTACAGCACTTATTTAATGCCTCAGCGCGCTTGACCGATGACCCGCGTAAGCCTTTGATTTGGTACTATTATCAAGCCTTGGATGAATTGGTCAATAGTATTGAAAATTTGGTACGTGAAACCGAAACTTATCGCTGGGCAGATTTGGAGTCGATTTGTATCCAGTATTTAAGTGATATCAAATCCTATGACTCCAGTAGTTATGTGCTCGCGGAGCCAAACTTTGAGCAACAACTTGCGGATATCCAAGCTCAGCGTCAGCAAGACATGTTACTTATCAGTGAATATCCAAGTGATAAAGCGGTTGAGCTGTCGAACGAAAATAGTTTAAACCCGTATATTATTTTGTTTATGGGTATTCAAACCACCATTGATTTTATCAAAAAATTCCAACTTCGCTACCAAGAAATTATGCAAACCATTTAATTTTATCCGCTCATAAAAAAACACCCCACATGCCGTGAGGTGTTTTTGTTAATCAATCAATCAATGAAGCATTAGTGACCAAATTGGTTGGCAGTGTTTTTGGCGCCGCCCGCTTTCAATGCGTTCTCACCCGAGAAGATTTCTTTATGGTCATCACCGATGTCAGAGCCAGCCATAGCTTGGTGCTTAACTGCCGCAACGCCTTCACGGAGTTCTTTACGTTGTACTTCTTCAACGTAAGCTAGCATACCTTTGTCACCGAAGTAACCTTTTGCCAACTGGTGCGTACTTAATGCCGCCGTGTGGAAGGTAGGTAGGGTGATCAAGTGGTGGAATACACAGGCTTCACGTGACGCATCAGCTTGGAAGGTACGTGCTAGTTCATCAGCAGCAGCATTCAACTCAGTATTGTCGTAGTCAGCAGACATTAAGTTTGCTTTGTCGTAAGCTGAGATGTCTTTGCCTTCTTTTTCCCATTTTGCGATGACTTGTTTACGGAAGTTAAGCGTCCAGTTGAATGATGGGCTGTTGTTGTAAACCAGTTTAGCATCTGGCACTTGCGCAACGATACGGTCAGTCATTGATTTGATGTGCGCGACGTCTGGTGTTGGCGTTTCAATCCATAGTAGATCAGCACCGTTTTCAAGTGCAGTCACACAGTCAAGTACTACGCGGTCAATGTTGGTGCCTTCGCGGAATGAGTACAAGCCGTTTGGCATACGAGTTGGGCGAACCAATTTGCCATCACGTTTTAATAGCACATCGTACTCGCTTGCATTTTCTAACGTCACTTCTTCAACTTCTAAGAAGTCTAAGTATTGTGAAGCAAGGTCGCCTGGCTCACGTGACACAGGAAGTTTTTGCGTTAATGACGCACCTTCAGAGTCAGTACGGGCAACGATTACACCATTATCAATGCCAAGCTCTAAGAACGCATAACGAATCGCGTTAAGTTTTGCGATGAAGTCTTCGTGTGGTACGGTCACTTTACCATCTTGGTGACCACATTGTTTGGCGTCTGATACTTGGTTTTCAACTTGGATAGCACAAGCACCGGCTTGGATCATTTGTTTGGTGAGCAAGTAAGTTGCTTCTTCGTTACCAAAACCTGCGTCGATGTCAGCGATGATTGGCACGATGTGTGATTCAAAGTTGTTGATTTTGTCTAAGATGGCTTTAGTGTCTTGACCTGCTTCTTGCGCCGCATTTAATTCACGGAAGTAATCGTTTAATACTTTTTCGTCCGCTTGACGTAAGAAAGTGTAGATTTCTTCGATTAATTTTGGCACAGCGGTTTTTTCGTGCATAGATTGGTCAGGTAGTGGACCAAATTCTGAACGAAGCGCAGCAACCATCCAACCTGAAAGGTAGATATATTTACGTTCAGTAGTACCGAAGTATTTTTTAACCGCATACATGGTTTGTTGACCGATAAAGCCATGCCATGCACCAAGAGATTGGGTGTATTTTGATTTATCAGCATCATAAGCTGCCATGTCACGACGCATGATGTCGGCAGTGTATTGAGCGATTTCTAAACCTGTTTTGAAACGGTTTTGGATAACCAAACGCGCAGCATCATTTTCGCTGATGTTTTTCCAGTTACCATATTTGGCTTTTAGTTCGCGGATATGGTCAATCGCTGAAACGTAAGTTGACATAGCAGTCTCCTATTGAGGACGGTGGGATAAAAAACTTAGGATGATTGTTGTATTGTGATAATAGCAAAAGTCTTAAATAAGCCAGTATTTAGCAAGTGTTAAACACCGAAAATAGAAATAATGTTTAAGAAACAAGCGAAATAGCCAAATAGCATAACAATTTTTTTAACAAAATACGTGATATTTCTTACAGTGATATTAAATAGTCTGTTAAAATTAAGAATTCTATTTTGGCACTAATAAAGCTTTAAGTTGGCTTAAATAATGGAATGAATGCACTATACCCTTTAATTCATAATTTAGCTATTTAATGATTCGTATCTTTAGTATTTATTTAAAATATAGTATAATACAATCAATAACTTAAATTTTATTGCTAGGTTTTAGCCCTGTTAAAACTAGCGGTTTTAGCCTTTTTTTCTTAACTTTTAACTAGACAAACAGTAATTTATGGATTTACAACGTGTGGATTTGAACCTTTTGGTGCATCTTGATGTGTTACTTCGAGAAAAAAACGTCACCAGAGCCTCTGAGCAACTCGGCATTACCCAGCCCGCCATGAGTAATATTTTACGTCGTTTGCGTAAGTTGTTTAATGATCCCTTGTTGATTCGTTCATCTGAAGGCATGACGCCGACGGAGCGGGCGCTTGAATTACAGCCGCGCGTACGCGAATTGTTAGCGGATTTAACCCAGCTATTAGAGCCGCGTACTGAGTTTCGTCCTTATACCTCAAGTCGTGTGTTTCGGATTATGACGTCAGATTATGCCGAAGCAACACTGGTGCCTAGGCTAGTTAAAGCGCTGCGCAGTGAAGCCCCAAACGTGATTTTGGACTTCTTAACGCCTTCAGATGTGTCATATCGAGATATGGAACAAGGTCGGGTTGATTTGGCGATTAATCGTTTTAACGAGGTACCGCAAAGCTTTCACCAAGTGCTGATTTGGCGTGATACTTTTAGTTGTTTGTTGTCGGCTGATAGTCCGTATGTCAATCGCTTTAACCTAAAAAATTATCTTAAAGCTCAGCACGTTTGGGTCTCTAAAACAGGGATGGGGGTGGGTTTTGGGGTGAATCCCGAAAAATCTGGTGGACTTGGCTCGATTGATGCGGCGTTACAACGCCTCGGTCAAAAACGTCAAATCAGTGTCTTTACCCGTCACTATCAGATGCCTGCCATGCTCACCGCCAATAAAGACTTAATTGCCACGCTGCCGACTCGGGTAGCGCGAATGCAAGCAAATAATGATGATATCGTAATTAAAGAGCCGCCATTTTTTATTCCAGAGTTTGAATTGACGATGGCATGGTCGCCGCTATTACAGCATCACCCTGCGCATCGTTGGTTACGTCAGTTGATTCAACATGTGTCGCGACAAATCATCGCCGAAGAGCGCATCAAGTATCCGCTACAGACTGCGATTCAAGACGGTTCGCTGCATACCCAGCCTATTGATTTGGTTGAAATTGATCCTGACCGTCAATAAAGGATGGTCAGACAAACTGCTTATCTAGGACTGGTCTAGGACTGGCAAATTTTATCCACCCACAGCTCATACGGATATTTTCCTAAATGTCCGTAACGTCCTTTTTCAGTTACCCGCCCTTCAATACAGACAGGTAAACTAATCGACACGCCCGTTTGACCTTGCGCTTTGGCATACTCGGCTAACAGGTTGTTTGGGTCAAATACATGGTATTTGGTCGTACCGTCATTAAATTCAGATTGCTCTAAGCTTTGGGTAAATGTGCCGTTTAGCGTCAACGTTTTTTTGGGTACACTCTCAATGCTTTCTTTGATATCGTTTAACTTGCCATTTTGCAGCGATTGGTACGCGACGCTGGCGCAACTCGCCAATAGACCAATTATCGCCACAGCCCCGCCCAACCATGCGGCCTTTTTACCCATTATCTTGTTAGTTAGCATGGTGTTTTCCTTATTATTGATATAAAAAAATGATAGCAATATTCGTTGCTATCATTTGTAGATTTTATTTATCGTTACACTACCCTTGGGTAAATAGCTTAGCGAATATAGGTATGGTCATCAGGATTACTCACCTGCTGTGTCAGCGCGTGGGTTGGCAAGACTTTCTTGAGGTAAAAATACCCCAACATACCTGCCAATAATGACCCTAAAATAATGCCGAGTCGTTCGTCAAATGGCTTGACTTCAAGCCCCGCAAAGGCAAGCCCGCCTATAAACAAACTCATGGTAAAGCCAATACCACATAAAATCGCCACACCAAATACTTGTCGCCAATCAACATTGGTAGGCAAGCTAGCTAACCCAAGCTTGACGCCAAGCCAACTAAATAACATCACCCCAATCGGCTTGCCGAGCAGCAGCCCTAGGGCGATACCGAGCGGTACCGTATGAAACAGCGAGGACAGCCCCGTACCACCAAGATAAATGCCCGCGTTGGCAAACGCAAAAATCGGTAAAATAATAAAACTGACTGTGTCCTGCAAATCATGTTCAACTGATTCGAGCGGTGAATGCTCAGGGTGCTTGTTGTCTGTCATTGGGATAAATAGCGCAAGCAGCACACCGGCAAGCGTCGCATGTAGCCCCGACTTTAACATGGCTGCCCATAGCAAAACACCAATCATGATATAAGCGGTGGTACGCGTGACGTTAAAGCGATTCATCAGCCACAGTATCACCAAACATACCCCAACCCAAGCCAGTGCCGCCATGGACAGACCCGATGAGTAAAATAACGCAATAATAATAATCGCGCCAATATCATCAAAAATAGCAATCGATGCCAAAAATACCTTGAGCGCGGCGGGCACGCGATTGCCCAGTAAAGTTAGCACGCCTAAGGCAAACGCAATATCTGTCGCCGCCGGAATCGCCCAACCCTTCATCAAATCTGCGTGCTGATAATTAAATGCGGCATAAAAAATCGCAGGTACCATCATGCCACCGACTGCAGCAATCGCAGGCAAGACAACTTTTTTGACGTCTGATAGCTCACCCACTAGCATTTCCCGCTTAAGCTCCAGCCCCACTAAAAAGAAAAAAACCACCATCAAGCCATCGTTGATCCAGTGTAATAAGTGATGATCGATACTAAAAGAGCCGATTTTTATCGAGATGGGTAGATGCAAAAAGTGCTCGTATATGTCACTCATCGGAGAGTTTGCTACCAGCATCGCCAACACAGCGGCAAACGCCAACACTATACCCGCCGCCATATCGTGTGCCAAAAATTTTTTAAATTGGTTAAATACTATCATCCGTCTAAAACTCTTTTTAATACCATTTTTTATTTATGAAACATACCACACTTAAACCAAGTAAAATAGCCTACAATACCATCATAGCATATATTTTATTATATCATAAAATCTATTTTATTGATAAATAATTTCATAATTTTAACTTAATAGAAAATTTTGTTCATTTATTGACTATTTTAGATAAATTAATTTTTTAGGGGTATGATTTGCTAGCGTTGATAGTTAACATTCTAAACACGAATGATTGAGAAAGTTGTTAACACCCCATCGCTATTTTGTATTATCATTTTATCGCTACTCTCCTACCCATTTAGAATCAGCCTTTCAACAGTGTGGATATTTTGCCAACTTCTCTTACCGATCTTGATTTAACCCCGCTCAAACGTTTTTCACATAACGTCATCGCTAATATCCGTGCCACGGGTCACATGCTAATAGGTTCAAAACGTGCGTTTTATTGGGTCAAGCCCACCGTATGGCAATTTTTGTTGTTCGGATTGACGGCACTGGCGAGCAATTTGCTGTTTTCGTGGTTGGTAGCTGAAGATGCCACCCATTTTAATCCACAAGGGCTGATTAGTTATTTGGTGTGGCCGATGGTGATGCTAGTGGCAGGATTGATTCTTGCCAAACGGCATTTTAATGCCATGCTAATTTTTGTGCCGGCGATTTTGTGGCTGTGTGCTGACACCTTTATGATGCTGGTGCAAAGCTTGATTCAGTTTATCTCAGACTTGGGCTGGCTACCTGAATGGACGTTTGATACGATTGGTATTGTGTTCGTATTGGCGTTTGTCTGGCAGTCGTTATCGCTGCTATGGATTTTTGGCAATCAATTACGCTGGTCATGGATTGAGCGTGTTCTGATTATGCTAGGTGCGTTTGCCGTACTCAGTGTTTGGCAAAAAAACGTGCAATCTGAGCCGATTTTTCAATCCGACCCCGTCGAACCTGTGGTCACTGAAGCGGCATTTTATGCGCAGCCTGAGCTTCTGGCTGATATGCTAAATAACGTGCAGCCGCAACGCCCGACTATACATGATTGGTACTTTATGGGTGTCGCAGGTCATGGCGAGCAAGATGTGTTCCGGTCAGAAATTGAGCTGACCAAAGATTACTTTGACCATCAATTTGGCACAGCAGGACGCTCGGTGGAACTCATTAACAACACCAATACCCTGTCTGCGCTACCGATTGCCAGTAAAACCAGTATTGAACGCACTTTGCAAAGTATCGCCAAAAAAATGGATGTCAATGAAGACGTGCTATTTTTGACCTTGACCTCGCATGGGGGTGACAAAGTGATTGAAATGTCCAACCCACCGCTAGCGCTCGATAATGTCGATGCCAAATGGCTACGCCAATCATTGGATAAATCTGGCATTAAATGGCGCGTCATTGTGGTATCCGCCTGTTATTCTGGCTCATTTATCAATGAGTTAAAATCGCCAGACACCCTAGTCATTACTGCCTCAGCGGCAAACAAATCATCATTTGGCTGTTCTAATGAAGCCGAATATACTTACTTTGGACAAGCATTTTTTGCTGAAAGCTTATCCAAGTTTCGCCGTTTTCAACCTGCGTTTGAAGCCGCCAGCAAACGCATTGCTGAACGGGAAAAAATGATGGGCTTTGAACCGTCTGAGCCGCAATTGGTGATGGGTGAGGCTATTAAAGCGATATTGCCAGAGTTTGAAAACAGTCTCAAACCCTTACCTGCGGTTGTGATAGCGCCATCGACTGCCGCCAGTGCTACTAGCGCTGCCCATAGCTTAAGTAGTCACCAACTGCACAAGTAACATCGGCTGCCTTGGCTATTTCAGCTGCCAAGACGCCTTGCAACTCGTCTTACCATCCGCCGCGGTAGCGATTAGGAACAACTGATATTTTCTGCCATTTTTTTAGCGATTTTATAATTTTTGCACATAAAAAAAGTGGGTTAACCTGAGTTACCCACTTTTTTATCAAATAGCGCGTCAAATAGACTGTGTCAGTCAATTATTTGATTTTAGCTTCTTTGAATACAACATGTTGACGTACCACTGGATCAAATTTTTTGATTTCCATTTTGTTTGGCATGGTACGTTTGTTTTTGGTCGTGGTGTAAAAATAACCCGTACCTGCAGTTGAAACTAATTTGATTTTATCACGCATCGCAATTGCTCCCTAAGAATATGAAAAGGCAAAAATTAAATTTTTTCGCCACGAGCACGCATATCAGTTAAAACTTGGTCAATACCAACTTTATCAATGATACGCATACCTTTGGTAGTCAAGCGAAGCTTAACAAAGCGGTTTTCGCTCTCTACCCAAAAACGATGGGTGTGTAGATTTGGTAGAAAACGACGGCGGGTTTTGTTGTTTGCGTGAGAAACATTGTTACCTACCGCTGGGCGTTTTCCAGTCACTTGGCATACTCGAGACATGGCTTACTCCTAATCGGTGTGCATGAGGGCTGCTCATGCCTGTCACAACTGATACTCGCACATCTCGCATATCATTGAAGCTAAAAAAAGCTAGGGTTTCAACGATTCTAGTGTTGAGTATCTCAGTTTGAATCAATAATTAATCTTTTGGCGGCGTACTTAAAATTAGCTACTCATGGGTAGTTATTTGACTTGCGTCAATCAAAACCATTTTAAGCAAGCGTCAAAAAATCGCTAGTAAATTTAAAGCCGCTATTTATACCATAACTTATGCCAAAATGCAATGTGATTGGATAAAAATTTAATGGGTTAAAACGCCTTGTTTGACCATCAAGGGTGGCTGGTTTTGATACCCAGTAGACTGGCGTAAAATTTGCTGACTTAACCAGTCAATTTGCGCATCGACAAACGGCGTGTCTGTCTGTAATTGGTTAAAAACAACCAAAGCGACTTTTAGCCCTGCTTGCCAAATTGCTTGTAGGGTTAGCATGGCATGATTAAGGCTGCCAAGCTTGATACCGACGACAATAATCACAGGGTATTTGAGCGCGGCTGCTACATCAGCAAGCGTTTCTTGCTCATTAATAGGGGTAAACCAGCCGCCTGCCCCTTCAACCAAAATCACATCGGCAGGATAGGCTGCGATGGACTTATGGATGGTATCGACTAATTGGGTGTTGGTGAGTGTCACGCCATCAAGCTGCGCGGCGATATGTGGTGAGCAAGGAGTCACTAGCTGGATAGGCGCAATGGCAGACAGCGGTGGTTTGACATTGGCAAATTGATTAATGCGCCTTGCATCATCGCTATATGTTTGCCCGTTGTCATCGGTTTCCATGCCTGCGGTGACTGGCTTGATGGCATAGACACTTTTGCCTTGCTGAGCTATATTCTTGACCAATTGCGCGGTGGTGGTGGTTTTACCGATTTCGGTGTCGGTACCTGTGACAAAGTACGCGCCGTTTAGTGCACATGAAGCATCGTTAACATTGGATAGATTCATTATTTCTTACTTGCTTTATGGTTAATGATTTGGGTGGTTTTTTGAGCTGATTGGGTAATTTTTTCAATTTTTTGCTCAAACGCTGGCATGAGTTCTTGCAAAGTTTGTTGCTGATTTTTCATAACAACGGGCATAATTTTCTCAAGATAAGCTTTACCAAATTGCGATTGTTTGGCAATGACTGATTGCCCAATATTTGAACCATAAAATTCAATCATTGAATTAACTTCTGCTTGGCTATAAGTGGTTTTTGCCGTTTCGATGAAAGCATGGATAAATTGCTCACGTACTTTCGGTTGGTTTTGCAGATCAATCGATTTCTGCATAAATTCACCGATAGCATCTTGGACTTGCTGTTGCTGAGTGGCGGTAAGTTCTTGGTTAGCCAAGCTGTCTTTAGTCGCTTGCTCGATAGCTTGACTCATCACGCCCTTGGCCTGCTCCATCATCTCGCTAAACGTCTTGTCCATTTGCTGAACTTGTACCAATTTTTTTAGCGATTCATCGCTAGGAATTTGATTTGCGGGATAAGCCAATGGCCCAGCAACGACAGTAAGTTTCGCTTGGGTAACTTGTGAAAAGGACAAAATAGATAAACAACCCATGAACACAGCCATTTTTAATAATTTCATTGTGATTCCTTTTTTAAAATACGTGCAAAAATCTGCTAAACTTTATCACAACTCTAATCAATGTCGCAAAATAACAGGAAAAAAAATGAACGATTCACCGATTATTGCCATTGTTGGATTTGGCTCATTAGGGGCGTTATTTGCAAGTTTATTAGCCCCAAATATGCCTTTTGAAAACTTGCGTATCGTCGCCGATAGAGACCGTGTCAACCGCTACCAACAGCAAGGTTTATTGGTGAATGGCGAGCCATTACAACTCAACTATGTCACACCAAACGAAAGCCCTCATTCAAACTTAAGTCCTGCCGATTTGGTGATGGTGTGTACCAAATTTTATCAGTTAAGTGAGGTGTTACCGCTCATCAAAAGTCAACTTGGCGACAATACGCTAATTGTTTCTGCCCTCAACGGTATCGCCAGCGAAAAAGTATTGGCAAACGCCTTTGGTGACGAGCGCATTGTGTATTGTGTGGCGCAGCAAATGGACGCCATGAAAAATGAGCCGCATGAAAAAAATGGGGAAAATGGTAGCCAACTGATTTATCGCGATCATGGACAATTGGTCATTGGCGCGATGACAACTGATAGCGCTGAACGCGCACGCGTGCAACAAGTCGATGCCCTCTTTAATCAAGTCAATTTTCCGCACTCAGTGAGCGATGACATGCCGCGCCAGCTGTGGGGCAAATTGATGCTAAATACCGGCGTCAATCAAACTGTGGCATTGTATCAAGGCACCTTTGATACCGTGCAACAAGCGGGTGAAGCGCGTGAAATGTTCAAAGCCGCCATGCGTGAAGTGATGGCAGTGGCACACGCTGAAGGCGTAACTTTGACCGAGGAAGATTTCAAAAAATGGCTGGCGATTATGGATGCGCTGGATCCTAAAGGCATGCCCTCGATGCGGCAGGATTTAAAAGCAGGGCGACGCTGTGAGCTTGATTTGTTTGCCGGGACAATTCGTGAATTGGGTGATAAGCATGGCATTGACACACCGGTCAATGACATCCTATATGATGGCATTAGTGCCTTAATGGCTAACAATCAGTCGTAATGACAACCCTAGCACTATTGAAAAAAGCGTTGCAAAAAACGCTGGATAGAAGTGATGGACAACCACTACAGATAAAAAAAGGGGCTGTGGTCTAAAAAGTATGCTCACTAGACCCAGCCATAATTGACGTAGTGAAA
>NZ_DAMBFQ010000015.1:0-32315 GCF_032061225.1 Moraxella sp. CTOTU48841 | reverse complement strand
TTTTGACTATTTTACGGCTTTTTGACAGTTTTTTCATGGCGACTTGTGAGCTAAGTTTGGGGTGTTTTGTAGGTTTTTTTGAGGGCAATTTTGCTAGGCTATCGCTTTTACGCTACTGCTGTGGTTATTTGCTTTTGGTTATTCGCTCGCTTTCACAGTCCCGTAAAAGCCGATTTTTTCGCTAAGTGCTTGAACTGACTTTTGCGCAAGCTCCACTGCCAAAATGACATTTTTACCATAATCAACCTTTAAAATCGTGGCACTAAAGCCGTCTAATGTATGCCTAACAAAGGACTCATTGGCAAAATCGGTTTCAATCAGTACCACGCTTAATGGCACAAACGCGTGCAAATTCATATTATCAACCACGGCTTGTGCGGTGCTACTATAGGCACGTGTCAGCCCACCTGCACCAAGTTTGATACCGCCAAAGTAACGCACCACAATGACCACGCAGTTACCAATTCCTTTATGTTGTAACACGTTTAAAATCGGCTTGCCTGCCGTACCACTGGGCTCACCATCATCATCGAATCCGGCTGAGGTAGTGTTGTGTGGGTCGCCAATAATATAGCCATAACAGACATGGCGTGCATCGAGATACTGGCTGCGTAATTGTTCCACGTGAAACATTAATTGCTCACGGCTATCAATGGCAAAGCCAAAGCCCAAAAATTGGCTCTTTTTAATCTCAAGTGTGGCACTACATGGGGCGCTAAGCGTGTAATAGGTCATGGTTAATCTATGTTACAATAAACAAAACAAGCACTAGGATAACAAAAAAATGCGTTTAGACAAATTTTTAAGCAAAGCCACCGAGCTATCGCGTAAAGACTGCAAAAAAATCTTGCACGCAGGCGAAGTCACAGTCAATGGCGAGGTGGTCAAAGATGCAAGCCTACATATCGATGAAGTGGGTGACGATATCGAATGGGCGGGTGAGCCGTTATCAGTCGCGACGGGCAATCGCTATTTACTGTTATATAAGCCAGAAGGCTTTGAATGCACCCTAAAGCCAAAAGAGTGGCCGATTGTCACAGACTTGATTGATGTACCCCAGCTAGGTAGCTTGCGGATTGCGGGGCGGCTCGATGTCGACACCACAGGTGCACTGCTACTTAGTGATGATGGTGGCTTTTTGCACCGCGTCACCAGCCCCAAACATCATGTGGCAAAGGTGTATGAGTTGACCCTTGCCGAGCCAATGACTGAAGCACAACAGGCATTTGCTATCCAAGAATTGGCAAAAGGCATCATGCTTGAAGACGCGTATGATAAAACCAAACCCGCTGAGTTAAGTTTTTCTGATGCTACCCATGCCAAGCTGGTACTCACGGAAGGCAAATACCACCAAGTCAAACGCATGATGGGCTACTTTGGCAATAAAGTCATTGAGCTACACCGTGCCAGCATCGGTAACATTACCTTAGCAGGATTAGAAAAAGGCGAAAGCCGGTTTTTGACCGCTGAAGAAATTGACCAGTTTTAAGCATTTAGCGGCAGTGTCACACCCACGATTTTCCAATGAATAAGCCCTTGGCGCTGCAAGCTCAACGTTAAGGGATAGCCACGCAGCTGTCCGCTGACTTCAAAACAGTTAAAACCACAATAGTGTGTGGTCGGTCGGGTCTGTGACGTTGCTGTGGGGGCATTGGGATTAGGCGATTGCAGTTGTTGTTTAATTTTTTGATTCAGCTCAGCTGAATTGCGCGCCAAAATCAAGTCTTTGATATCAATCTTATCCATCGCTACTGCCACCAAGCCCCCCAGCAGTTTGACATTTGTTTTGAGCAGCTCGCTGGTGGCTTGTCCTGTCATCGCATACCGTACGCCCTCTGGCGTGACGGTATTATCCACGGCTTGATTGACCATTTTATTCACTAAGTCATCAGGGTTTAGCGCGACATTGAGCATCTGCAAAATAGGGGATTTTGCCACATGATTGGCTTTTTCTATTAATACAGGGGTGAGTTGCGATTTGATACTTTGCTGCAGCTGTGTAAATTCAATCGCTGCACTGATAGTGTCTGCTTGTTGTGCATCATAGGCTTTTTTCAGTTGGTACACTGCCCAATAAGGGGAAGCAAATACCCATGCGACGACAATCAGTGCAAGGATGATTAGCAAAGATAATACTTTTTTCATAAATCACTATCAGGGTTAGAGTTTGCTAATTAGTTTAAAACAATGGGCTAGGCTGTTGCGTATTTTTCTTGCAAAAAAAGGAAAATATTTTTACGCTGATTGCCGATTATTTGCTTGATTATTTAACAAAAATCGCCACTATATTGCATATTTTTAAATTTTAGTCTTTCAAAGGTTTGGCAGCTGTTAAACGTTGCTACCGGTCGAACCCATTCTTCCGTACTGTCAAAACTATGCTGCCAAAGGAGTTACTATGTCAAAACGCGATTTTTATGAAGTATTAGGGGTAGATAAAACCGCTAATGAACAAGAAATCAAAAAAGCCTACCGCAAACTTGCGATGAAATATCATCCAGACCGTAACCCTGATGACCCTGCCGCCGAAGAAAAATTCAAAGAAGCCTCGATGGCATACGAAGTGCTAAGTGATGATAGCAAACGTTCAGCGTATGACCGTATGGGGCATGCCGCGTTTGAGAATGGCATGGGCGGTGGCGGCTTTGGCGGTGGAAACTTCCAAGACATTTTTGGCGATATTTTTGGCGGCATGGGCGGCGGCCGTGGTGGCAGCGCCGGCGGCTTCCAAGACATTTTTGGCGACATTTTTGGGGGTCGCACAGGGGGTGGACGTAGCAGACGCGGCTCAGATTTACGCTATATGCTTGATTTGACGCTTGAAGAAGCGGTGCAAGGGACAAAAAAAGAAATCACCTTTACCGCACCTGCCCCCTGTGAAACTTGTGATGGTAAGGGCGCCAAAGACAGCAGCGATATCGTGACCTGCGCAACTTGTGGTGGTGCGGGTGTGGTACGTATGCAGCAAGGATTTTTTGCTGTGCAACAGACTTGCCCCAACTGTGGCGGCTCAGGTAAACAAATCAAAAATCCTTGCAATGACTGTCATGGCTCGGGTGTTAAAGAAAAATCACGCACCCTTGAAGTCACCATTCCTGCTGGTATCGACAATGGCGATCGGGTACGTTTAACAGGCGAAGGTGAAGCGATTACAGGCGGTGAAAGTGGCGACTTGTATGTTGAAATCCGTGTGGCACAGCACCCTATTTTTACCCGTGAAGGCGCTGACTTATACATGGATGTGCCAATTAGCTTTGCGGATGCAGCCTTAGGTCGTGAGGTGGAAGTGCCAACGCTTGAAGGACGTATCAATTTACGCATTCCCGAAGGCACCCAAAGCCACAAAGTATTCCGTATCAAAGGCAAAGGCGTTACCCCCGTGCGCACGACGATGAAAGGTGACTTGTTATGCCGTGTGGTGGTTGAGACACCGACCAACCTTAACAACGAACAAAAAGAGCTACTTCGTCAGCTACAATCATCCATGGGTGATCATCAACAATCGCCCCAGAAAAAATCTTTCTTTGATAAACTCAAAGAAGATGTCAAAGATTTGTTTGACTAAGTTTTATTGGTTTATAGTGTTTTATAGAAGTTTCACGTGAAACATCGAACCCTTGTAATGATTGCAAGGGTTTTTTTTGGCATAAGCCAGTATTGAGTTAAGCTAGGATTCAGCGAGACAAGCTGTTATGATTTGAACTTAGAAATTTATGCAAGAAAATCAGGCTAGAAGATCAAATCAGAAAGTTACACTAGGTAATTGGGCTAGATAAAGGATAAGCAAATGGTAAAAATCGGGGTCATAGGCGCAGG
Organism: Moraxella sp. CTOTU48841; assembly: GCF_032061225.1. NCBI lineage: Bacteria > Pseudomonadati > Pseudomonadota > Gammaproteobacteria > Moraxellales > Moraxellaceae > Moraxella > Moraxella sp. CTOTU48841. The sequence goes on along the minus strand of NZ_DAMBFQ010000015.1, from coordinate 28,499 downwards.
TGGGCGCATGGGACGTATGCTGATTCAAGCGGTGGCACAAAATCCACAAACTACCCTTGCAGGGGCGATAGAGCGTCAAGGCTCAAGCTTGTTGGGCGTGGATGCGGGCGAGCTAGTTAATCTCGACAAAACTAATGTCGCTTTGGTCGATGACTTGGCAGGGGTCATTCATGATATTGATGTGCTCATAGATTTTAGCTTGCCTGAGTCGACTGCCAAAAACTTACAACTTTGTGCTGCCAAAGGCGTCAATATGGTCATTGGGACAACAGGCTTAAACGATGAACAAAACGCCATCTTAAAACAGGCAAGTGAAAAAATCGCCATCGTGTATGCAGGCAACTACTCAACCGGGGTGAATTTAACCCTTAAACTGCTTGAAATGGCTGCCAAAGCATTTGGCGACAGCGCCGATGTCGAAGTCATCGAAGCCCACCATAAACACAAAATTGATGCGCCATCGGGCACCGCTTATATGATGGCTGAAGCGGTTGCCAAAGGACGCGGTCAAAACCTAAAAGACGTGGCGATCTATGGTCGCGAAGGTCAAACTGGCGCGCGCAAAGCAGGCGAGATTGGTATCCATGCCATTCGCGGTGGCGAGATTGTCGGCGACCATACGGTGATGTTTATCGCCGATGGCGAGATGGTAGAAATCACCCATAAGGCGCGTGAGCGCATGACCTTTGCCGCAGGGGCGGTGCGTGCTGCGGTGTGGGTCAATGAGCAGCAGACAGGACAGTTTGATATGCAAGATGTGCTTGGGCTAAAAGATTAGCATCAACTGCTTATGCAACAAAAAAGCCGAAACACCATCAAAGTGTTTGGGTTTTTTTATTAACCAATGCTTATTTGGTTTTGGGTTGTAGCACTTGTTTTTTAAAACCCGCTTTTTTCATTAGACTTTCTAAGCCATTACGCACTGCTAGCGTCAAGTTTTTTGATTTGGTGAGTTGTTCTGCAAATTTTTTCTTAGAGTCAGGGGTTGGTTTTGGATTGGCGATGACGATTTGAGCGGCAGCGATATCGCTACTTAGCGTTTCGATATATTGGTCACGCAAGTTTGATACGCTAGGCTCGGTCAATTTGATTGCCGCAAATTTTTGTTTTTGATAGCTTTTATAGGCAATCACCTCATTTAAAAACTGGGTCTGAATCGCAGCTTTTTGGGCATCGGTTTTGGCTTCAGCAACTTTAGGTTGGTATTTTTTTTCGATTTCAGCTTGTTTGACTTGGGTCTCAGCTTCCATCGCTTGACCAGCTTTGATTAAGGTCAATAGATTTTGCTGTAGCAGGGTGGGTGCAGTTTGGTTGGCAGTTTGGGCAGCAGCACGAGTAGGCGTGGGATTGGTGGGCGCTGCATGCGCAGCCCCTGTGCCAAGCACGGCAAGGGTCAAAGCTGTTAGAATTTTAGGGTGCATAAAAACCTCTTGATTTCTTTGTATTACGCTTGTTTTTTTAATTCAATTAAACAGGACTTTAAATTTGCGGGTTAAAACCCGTTGCAAATTAGTAGTTCTGAATATGTTGGTGCGTTTTTTCGTCTTAATATTAATTAATTCGACACTAAAAGGGCACTACCATAACAGGTAACTGATTGAAAAATCAATAAAAAGTATGATAAAAATTGGTATAAAAAAGCCGCTAGCCGGCAACCAGTATTTGGCAAGTTGACTATGCTAGCGGCTGTACATCATAGCAGCGTTAGATTAGCTGGGGCTTAAACTTCTTTATATAACTGTTTACCTTCTTCAATAAATTTTTGCTTCATCTGCTCCATGCCTAGGCGGACTTCATCGGCAGACGCTTCACCGACTTGACCGACCAATTCAGTATCCACCTGCTTGATAGCGTGGCTTGCATCCGATAACTCACCTGTATCAGGGGTAATGTCTTGACCAAGCTGTGGCTTATTAAACTCAAGCCCTGCTGCATAATCCCGCACGTTTTGGGTGATTTTCATCGAGCAGAATTTTGGACCGCACATTGAGCAAAAATGCGCCGATTTGTGTGCCTCTTTTGGCAAGGTTTCATCATGGAATTCACGAGCCGTGTCTGGGTCAAGTGACAGATTAAACTGGTCGTCCCAACGAAACTCAAAACGCGCTTTTGACAAGGCGTTATCCCGCGCTTGGGCACCTGGGTGTCCTTTTGCCAAGTCTGCTGCATGTGCGGCGATTTTGTAAGTGATGATACCGTCTTTGACATCCTTTTTATTGGGTAAACCCAAATGCTCTTTTGGCGTGACATAGCATAGCATGGCCGTGCCGTACCAACCAATCATCGCCGCACCAATGGCGGAGGTGATGTGGTCGTAGCCTGGGGCGATATCAGTGGTGAGTGGACCAAGGGTGTAAAAAGGCGCTTCTTTACAGACTTCAAGCTGTAAGTCCATGTTTTCTTTGATACGGTTCATAGCAACGTGCCCTGGACCTTCAATCATCACCTGCACGTCATGTTGCCATGCCACTTGGGTCAGCTCGCCCAAGGTTTTGAGCTCACCAAACTGCGCATCATCGTTGGCGTCTTGTAGGCAACCCGGGCGCAAACCATCACCCAGACTAAACGCCACATCGTAGGCTTTCATAATCTCGCAAATTTCTTCAAAGTGGGTATAAAGAAAATTCTCTTTATGATGGGCAAGACACCACTGTGCCATAATCGAGCCGCCGCGGCTGACGATGCCTGTCAAACGATTGGCGGTCACCGGTACGTAGCGCAGCAGTACGCCCGCGTGAATGGTAAAATAATCAACACCTTGCTCGGCTTGTTCAATCAAGGTGTCTTTAAAGATGTCCCATGTCAAATCTTCGGCAACGCCATCCACTTTTTCTAGGGCTTGATAAATCGGTACGGTACCGATGGGCACGGGGGAGTTGCGGATAATCCATTCACGGGTTTCATGGATATGCTTACCGGTTGATAAGTCCATGATGGTGTCCGCGCCCCAGCTGGTAGCCCAGGTCATCTTGGCAACTTCTTCATCAATGCTAGAGCCCAGGGCTGAATTACCGATATTGGCATTGATTTTGACCAAAAAATTGCGCCCAATAATCATCGGTTCTGATTCGGGGTGATTGATGTTATTGGGAATAATCGCCCGTCCCGCAGCGACTTCGGCACGCACAAATTCTGGGGTGATGAGTTTGGGGGTATTGGCACCAAAGTTGTTACCAGCGTGCTGACGCATATCCGTCAGGTCATGCTGTTTTTGGGTTTCACGGATGGCGATGTATTCCATCTCTGGGGTGATGATGCCTTGTTTGGCGTAGTGCATTTGGGTGACGTTTTTGCCATTGATCGCCCGTCTTGGCTTGTCGATATGCCCAAAGCGCAGGTTGGCAGTGGCGATGTCATTGGCACGTTCATTGCCGTATTGGCTTGAGAGTTTAGCAAGCTGCTCGGTGTCGCCACGCGCTTCTATCCAAGCTTGACGCAGTTTTGGTAAGCCTTTAGTCAAATCAATCTCAACATTGGGGTCGGTATATACCCCTGAGGTGTCATACACATAAAACGGTGGGTTTTTTTCGCCTTCTGCCTTGCCAAAACCGCCCACCGGGGTATCGGTCAAGGTGATTTCCCGCATCGGTACTTGGATGTCGGGGCGTGAGCCTTGGATGTAGACTTTGCGAGATGCCGGCAAGGCGCGCGTCAAATCACGCGCTTCTTCTTCAAAGCGGTCATCGGTAGGGTCACGGTGGGCAGGGGTTTTGTGAGTAACGTTGGTAAGTTGGTTCATAGCGAGTCCATGTTATGTTATGAAGTTATGGTTTGCTGGACTCGGGCGAAGATAGGTGAGTGTGACTGTTTCTAGTAAAAGGCTGATTCTAGAAAAATATTGGTCTAACTAACCTAATAGACGACTTCCCTACGACGGTATTAACCGTGTCAGGTTCGACGGGTATGTCTCAGCCGCTGGTATGTCACCCAACTGCACCCCGAGTCAATATCTCCATATTAACAAAAACTCACAGGTTTACCTAATAGATTTTTAGCCATTTTGTGCCGATGATTTACTGCACTAAATTACTGATTTTTTTGACAACTATCGGTATGATAGAGGTTCCTTGGTTGTTGAAAATGTTGTAATTATTGATATGGAATGCATCTGTTTGTGGAATCGTAAAGCGCCTGGCGCCCGATGGCGGTTAAGGGCGATGGCAGTGTCATTGATAGGGTCGATGTCCCTCAGCCCAGCCGTGATGGCAAAGGATTTGTGGGAATTGTATAGTGCAGCCCAGCGCACCAATGGCAATTGGGCAGGGCAGCAATATGACTATTTGGCAACGCAAAAAAATGTGCAGCTAGCGTTTGGCGATATGCTGCCGCAAGTGGGACTACAAGGCAGTGTCAAACATAACCAGTTTTATCCCAAAGACGATAACATCCCTGACACGGGCAATACTGCAAGCCAAGTAGGTATCGGACTGCGCCAAGCCTTGTTTCGTGCTGATAAATGGGCAAACTATGAAAAAGCCGTGCTCGCCAGTCAAGCCAATGACATCCAGCTATTACAGCAGCACCAACAACTAATCGAGCAAATCAGCAAAGCCTATCTCAATGTATTGCGCGCTGAAGCGATGACAGATAGCCTTAATGCCGAGTTCACCGCACTCAAAGCACAAAATGATATGATGCAAGCGAGACTCGCCCAAGGGGTAGCGGCGCGGGTAGATACCGAAGAAAGCCGTGCAAGGCTTGAAAGCGTCAGCGCCTCTATTGCCAACAATGACGTGGCAATCGTGAATGCTAAACAGCAGTTATCACTGCTCACCGGTCAACCAATCAATCAGCTAGATGCTATCAAATTACCGCCTGATTTAAATCTCGTGGCTAGTCAAAGTATCGAAAACTGGATGCAGCAGTCACAAAATAATAATCTCGATATTCAGTTAGCACAAACCCAAGTGGCGATTGCCAACAAACAAGTCGATTATCTCAAAGCCAATGCCTATCCCCGTGTCGATTTGGTAGGCAATGTGGGATGGCAAGATTATACCCATAATAACCAAAGCGCTATTGATGGCACCAATTATAACTTTGGGGTGGAAGTGGATTTTCCGTTTTATACCGGTGGGCGGACGCGGGCAGGCGTTGAGCAAGGCACTCTGCAAGCGCAAGCGGCAAAAAGTCGCCTCGCCTATGTGTACCAAGCCGCCATGACTCAGACTAGCCAAGCGTATTTAAATTTGGTCGCACAGCGTGCCACAATTAAAGCCCAGCAAACTGCGGTGGAAGCCAATCGCCGCGTCGCCCAAGCATCAAAAACAGGCTATGATTTGGGGGTGCGCTCGATGGTAGATACGCTACTGGCAGAGCGCCAATATCACGCTGCCAAACGCGATTTGATTAATGCGTATTTTGATTATCTAAATGCCTACATTGATCTACAAAAAGCTGTGGGCAATCTGACCGATGAGACGGTCAAAGTGCTAGATAATCAGCTGATTTGATGCTTTTTTGGGCAAAATTTTAAGCTGAAAAACCCCGCCTATCGGCAGGGTTAATTTGCGTAGTAAGCTGACGCAAATGACTATTTAACTTTCGTCCATTCTTTACGAACCGCAGCTTTAGTACCGGCAGGTAGCGGAACGTAGTCGAGTGCAGTTGCTTGTGCATTGCCGTTAGTAAATGCCCAGTCAAAGAATTTAAGCGCTTCTTTGGCTTTTGCACCGCCCGTACGGGGTACGAGGATGAAAGTCGCTGCAGAGATTGGCCAAGCGTTGGCTGCTGGCATGTTAGTGATAGTCACTGCAAAACCAGGATATTGTGCCCAGTTAATGTTTGATGCTGCTGCAAACGTTGAATCGTCTGGTAGTACAAATTTACCGGCGCGGTTTTGAAGTTGGGTATAAGCTAAACGGTTTTGTTTTGCGTAAGCATACTCAACATAACCGATGGAGTTTGCAACACGTTGTACGTTGCTTGATACGCCTTCGTTACCTTTACCACCCACGCTCGCTGCAGCATTAGGCCATTTAACAGTTTTGTCCGCGCCTACTTTTGATTTCCAATCGCTTGATACTTGGCTTAGGTAGTTAGTAAATACGAAAGTGGTACCTGAACCGTCTGAGCGGTTAACGGTGGTAATCTTAGCGGCAGGTAGGGCAACACCTGGATTTAATGCTTTGATACGTGCATCGTTCCAAGTAGTGATTTTGCCCATATAGATGTCAGCAAGGACGGGGCCTGATAGTTTTAATTGACCTGGTTTGACGCCAGCGATGTTTACCACAGGTACGATACCGCCAATGACTGCGGGGAATTGGATTAAGCCGCTGGCATTTAGCTCTGCTGGGCTCATTGGCGCATCAGTGGCACCAAAATCAACCGTTTTTGCTTGGATTTGTTTGATACCGCCTGAAGAACCGATACCTTGGTAGTTTACTTGGTTACCCGTTGCTTTTTGGTAGTCGCTCGCCCATTTTGAGTAAACAGGTTGTGGGAAAGTTGCACCAGCACCTGTGATGTTAACAGCATTGGCTTGTGCGCCTACAGCAGCTAACGCCACACTGACGATTAAATGTGATAATTTCATAATGTTTCCTTGATGGACAAATGAGGTGATTGTCAGGGAAGATGGTAAATTAGCTTAGGATGTCGCCAACTAATGTGTCGCGTTTTAAATCACCCAAAGCTTGAAAAATTGTTACCATGTTAATGTAACAAAATGTCAAATCTGTTACGGTTATGTTAAAGTTTGATGACATTAAAAATTTTGTTTGGTATTGACTAGACCTACATGATGGCGTATCGGCGGACATGGGGCGTACTTTTCATCATTTTGTCGTAATTTTTAGTTATAGTTAGCTTTTCTTTAACGGCTTTTTTAATAACAATTTTGCTCAGTCCATGAGTCACAATCCATGAGTTAGGAAGGGAAACATGAATTTAATTGGTGAACATTTATCAAAAAGTTATGACCAAGATTTACAAAACTTGGTGAATTTGTTTTTAAAAATGGGTGGCATGGCAGAAGCCAATCTCACCAAAGCGATTGAATCACTGATAAAAAGTGATGTAGAGCTCGCCGAAGATGTCATTGATGGTGACAAAGAAATCAACTTTACTGAGCAGCAGCTTGATGATTCGGTGGTCAAAGTATTGGCACGTCGTCAACCTGCCGCAACCGACTTACGCCTAATCATGGCAGTGAGTAAATGCGGCGCTGACATTGAGCGTATTGGTGATGAAGCCAAAAAAATCGCCAAGATGGCGCGCCGTGCGACCCGAGAAGGTCAATCACCGATTGGGTATCATGAAGCGCATCAAATGGGTAATTTTGTGCAGATGATGCTAAAAAATGCGCTAGAAGCTTTTGCCAAGTTTGATGCAACAGGTGCTTACCGAGTAATAGAGCAAGATAGTGAAATCGATGCGATGTACAAATCTGCGTCACGCGCGATGATGACCTACATCATGGAAGATGGTCGCTATGTAGCAAAAGTCATTGATATTTTATGGGTGCTACGTTCGATAGAGCGTATTGGTGCGCATGCGCGTAATATCGCTGAGCAATTGATTTTTTGTATCACTGGTGAAGATGTGCGTTATCAAAAACTGGGTGCCAACAAAGACAGTGCATTTAACCCCGCAGCTAGCCATGAAATCGCCGATGCCTCACTAGATTATCAACCAAGCAATGGCGAAAACTAACATTTGCTAGTAACACCTGCTGTTAGAGGCAGTGGGCTATCCGTGTTAGGTTATTTTAATGGACGGTTGCATGGTATTTTTAGGTGATTCTGCTACACTGTAGCCTATCAACTTTGGTGACAAATGATAGGAAACACCATGTCTAGCGAATCACTTAACACCCCAACCCCCACATCTGCTTTGGAAAATATCACCCAAAAATCGTTACTTATTTTTGACTTGGACGGTACGTTGATTGATAGCGTGCCAGATTTGGCGGACGCCGTCAATGCGATGCTAACCACGCTTGGCAAAGCCAACTTTAGCGAAAATGTCATCCGCAACTGGGTCGGCAATGGTGGCAAAGTACTGGTGCAACGTGCCTTATCAGGCTCACAAACCATTGACCCCAATCTCACTGAAAACGATACCAATCAGGCGCTTGCTCTATTCTTTGACTACTACCATCAAAACACCTGTGTCAGAACCCAGCTCTACGCAGGGGTGAGCGAAGGGTTGCGTCAGCTTAAAGAGCAAGGCTATACCCTCGCTATTGCCACCAATAAACCCATTGATTTTGTTCCTGCGATTGTCGAAAAATTGGGTTGGCAAGCCCTTTTTGCTTATATTTTGGGTGGCGATAGCTTGCCTGCCAAAAAACCTGACCCGATGCCGCTACTGCACGTCTGTGACAAACTGGGCTTTAGCATCGCTCAAAGCTATATGATTGGTGACTCCAAAAACGATATTTTGGCAGGGCAAAATGCGGGCATGGATACCTTAGGGTTATCGTATGGCTATAACTATGGGCGGGATATTCGTGACTATCATCCAACCCAAACCTTTGATGACTTTGCCACGCTGACTGAGTTTTTGAGTCATGCACGAGTTTAACTATCATCTTAACTTTGACACGCTGAATTTTCGTGAGCATCCAGCGTTGTATCGGGTGGGGCGCGGTGAGCAGGGCGTATTACTGGTAGAGCCGTATAAATCCGAGATTTTGCCGCATTGGCGATTTGCTACGCCAGAACTTGCGCGTGAGAGCAGTGATACCATCTATGCGATGTTTTTGGACTATCTTGCCCAAGGGGATTTTATCGGTGCTGATATGGCGCGTAAATTTATCCAAATGGGTTATACGCGCTCGCGTCGTTATGCCAATCACAAAGGGGGCAAAAAATATGATGGCGCTGTCCCTGACGCTAAAAAAGGACAAAGTGGCGCGCATGGACGTGAGCAATTGCCGCAGCAATCACAGCAGCTTGAATCCGCGCAAATCAAAGCCCAATCCGCGCAAATTTTTAAGCAAAAATGGGATGAATGCCGCGCCAATGCGGACTACAAAGCGCTAAAAAAACAGTTTGAAGCCAAATACGTCAACGACACCCAATACGATAACCTGCCGCCCACGTTTTTTCGCGAGCATCCGTTTTTATAGGCTAGTTGTATGGTGAGTTAGCACGGAAATTAGGCATTCGTTAATTGACTACGATAACTTAATGCCTCGGTTAAATGCGGTATCTGAATATTGTCACTACCTGCCAAGTCCGCAATCGTGCGGGCGACGCGAAGGACGCGATGATAGCCGCGAGCGGACAGATTCAGCCGACTTTGTGCCATTGCCAAAATACGACTTTCTGCATCGCCAAGCGGCGCAAATTGGTCAAGTTCACTGGGGGAGAGTTCATTATTGGCTTTGCCCTGTCTGGCTTGCTGACGCTGATAGGCTTGTATCACCCGCTCACGCACTGCCGCAGAAGACTCACCCCTCTGTGCTGACTGCAAATCACTGGCAGGTAGGGCAGGCACGGTAATATGCAAATCAATACGGTCCAACAAAGGTCCTGATAGCTTTTCTTGATAGCGTTTGATTTGCTCGGGTCGGCACTGGCAGCGATCTGATTTATCCCCATAGTAGCCACAGGGGCAGGGATTCATCGCTGCTACCAGCTGAAAATTGGCGGGAAAGCGTACTTGAGAGTTGGCACGGCTGATGACAATTTCTTTGTTCTCGATGGGCTGTCTGAGTACCTCAAGCACCTTGCGATCAAACTCTGGAATCTCATCCAAAAATAACACCCCCCGATTGGCGAGCGTGATTTCACCGGGTTTGGGCGAGGAGCCGCCGCCCACTAGCGCCACCGCTGAGGTCGTATGATGGACTTGGCGAAAAGGGCGTGTGCCGTAGTCATAATCACTGTTGGCAATCGAATAGATACTGGCAACTTCGAGTGCTTCATGGTCGTTGAGCGGTGGCAAAATGGTGGGTAGGCGAGATGCCATCAAGGTTTTGCCTGTCCCAGGTGAGCCACAAAATAGTAGCGAATGCCCGCCTACTGCCGCAATCTCTAGCGCACGTCTAGCTTGGTGTTGTCCTTTGACATCGGCTAAATCTAGCTGATAATTGGCTGATTGGTAAGATGCCTTATGCTCGGCTTGGCTGAGTTGTTGCTCATTCATCAAGTGTTGGCACACAGCTTTGAGGGTATCGGCTTGCAGCACCTTCACGCCATCGACTTTGACCGCTTCATCGGCATTGTCTTTGGGAACAATCAAGGTGCGCTGCTCCGCCTTGAGCGCGCGTGATACTGCCAACGCCCCAGCAATGGCTCGTAAATCGCCATTGAGCGCCAATTCGCCAATAAACTCGTACTGCGCAAGCACGGTTTCATCAATTTGACCACTCGCTGCCAAGATACCTATGGCAATGGGCAAATCAAGCCGTGCGCCATCTTTGGGTAAATCCGCGGGCGCAAGGTTGATAGTTAATCTGCGATTGGGAAATTGAAAACCCGAGTTGATAATGGCAGAGCGCACCCTATCTTTACTCTCGCGTACCGCAGCTTCAGGTAAGCCGACCATGGTGACTGCGGGCAATCCTTGCGATAAATGTACTTCAACCATCACGCTTGGCGCGTTTAAACCCACCACCGAGCGCGTATATACTTGAGCAAACGACATTTTTAAAATCCTTTTCCAACCACTTGGCGGCTACCTTGACACAAGACAGGCCGTTTTTTTATGGCAGCAACTAGACAATTTTTGATAAAAAACGACTAAATCATAGCATAGTTCATCTGCTTTCTCATCATCGGCTATCTATGATGACTATGTTATAATCACAACCAATATTCCGAGAATTTTACGCTACACGCTATACGAGACTATTATGACAGACCAAACTCGCCCTTTATCTGACAGCGAACTGCCCACCTTTGATCGTCCTGTCGAAATCATCGAAAATCCGTATGCCAATGCCAATCGTAGCTACACGACCCAAACCCATTTGTTTAATGAAACTATCATCAATAAATACAACCGCTCAGGTCCCCGTTATACCTCATACCCAACCGCGCTAGAATTTGCCCCGATTGCTGACGGCATGGAAGCCCGCGTTTTAGCAGAAAAAGACCCACGGGTGCCAGTGTCCTTGTATTTTCACATCCCGTTTTGTCGCCACCTGTGCTATTACTGCGGCTGCAATAAAATCATCACCAAGAAAAACAGTGATTCAGGCGACTATTTAGCGTATCTTTTTGCCGAAATTCGGCATAAACGCAGCTTGATGCAAGGGGACCCTATCGTCGAACAAGTGCATTTTGGCGGCGGCACACCGACCTTTTTGACCGATGATGAGCTGGTCAAATTGTGGAACTTTTTGCAAACCCAATTTACTTTTAGCAATAAACCTACCGCTGATTATTCGATTGAAATTGACCCGCGAGAATTGCGCCCGACCACGCTTGAGATATTGCGTGGACTTGGGTTTAATCGGGTGAGCTTTGGTGTGCAGGATTTGCAAGAAAAAGTACAAATTGCCGTCAATCGCGTGCAGTCAGAAGAAATGATTCAAGGGGTGATGACGGAAGCTCGCCGCCTTGGGTTTCATTCTATTAATATTGACTTGATTTATGGGTTACCGCACCAAACGGTGGATAGCATGCGCAATACGGTTGAGCGCATCATCGCTATCTCGCCAGACCGTCTGTCTGTTTTTAACTATGCACATTTGCCAGCGCGATTTAAAGGTCAGCGTCAGATTAATGAAGCGGATTTGCCAAGCCCTGCCGACAAATTGACCATGCTCGGTAATACCATCCATGCGCTGACTGACGCAGGCTATCAATATATCGGCATTGACCACTTTGCCAAGCCTGATGATGAGCTTGCGATTGCGCAACGTGAAGGCAAATTGCACCGCAATTTTCAAGGGTATACCACGCATGGCAATTGTGATTTACTGGGATTTGGGGTATCGTCAATTAGCCAGATTGGTCTTCATATTTTGCAAAATCCAACGGATTTGAACGATTACCAAAATCTCATCAATGCGGGAAAATTGCCTGCGGTGAAGGTGATTTCTGCGCGCTTGCCTGACTTGCTGCGCCGTTATGTGATTATGAATCTGCTATGCCATGATTATATTGATTTTAAAGATGTGAATGCGCGCTTTAGCATTGACCCGATGACCTATTTTATTGATGAAATCCGCCAATTGGGCGAGATGCAAGCGGATAAACTCGTTGATATGGATGCTAAAGGGATTCGGGTGCTACCAAAAGGGCGGCTTTTGGGACGTAATGTGGCGATGGTGTTTGATACTTATTTGGCGAGTAAAGAAGGCAATCGCTTTAGTAAGGTAATATAGCATAAAAAGCAAAACACCTGCCAAAATGACAGGTGTTTTACTATACTAAAGGTGGAAGCTTTCGCTCACGTATCCTCTAGCTCACATAGTACGTATTATACGGATTTTATTAAATGAATTCAACACAGCTTAATCAAATTTTCCAAACGCTTTCTTTTGAAAGAATGCAAACTTATGAAAATAAGACCAAAACAAGAGAGCAAGCCGTTGAATTGTACCTTTGGAATGCTCAAATTTCGGGGGCATTTTTGTTTCCATTACATATTTGTGAAGTCACGATTCGTAATGCCATTGCTGAAATGCTCTATACGCAGTACGGTAGTAATTGGGTCAATAATCATATGTTTATTAATAGTTTACCTAATCATCCAAAACCAAAATATAATCAAAGAACAGATTTAGATAAAGCAACGAAACAACATACCCTTAATTATATCCCAAAAATTATACCCGAATTAAACTTTGTATTTTGGCAAGCCATGCTCACACAGCGCCACGATACTAGGCTTTGGAATAGCCAATTCCAACTTATTTTTCCCCATGCTAATCTATCAAGATCTGTGCAAAAAAATCGTGAGCATTTGCATAATGATTTAGATATCGTTCGCCGATTACGCAATCGCATTGCCCATCATGAGCCGATTTTTGATGAAAAACTATTAAGCATTTATAACAAAATTATCAAAATTATTGGTTATCGTTGTCAAGAAACTGCCAACTGGGTTGCTAGTCATCAAACCGTTACCACACTTATTACTCAAAAGCCTAAAATATAACCTTTAAAGGAAACTCCATGCACCAAATCCCCACCGACTTACTCAAAAAATCTGCCCACTGGCGCGAAGACATCCAGTTCACCCAAGACGTGCTTGGCAAGCCGTTTCACTTTACCAGCACTTGGGGAATTTTCTCGCCCGAAAAACTCGATGAGGGTAGCCTTATGCTGCTTGACTATATCGAGTTCAAAGACGATGACCACTCAATCGACCTAGGCTGTGGCTATGGCGTACTGGGTATGACGGCCGCCCGTGAATGCCCAAACGGACAGCACTTGCTCATCGACAAAGACTTTGTGGCGGTGGAATATGCCAAAATTAACTGCCAAAAAAACCATTTAAATAATGCCCAAGTTCAGCTATCCAATGGCTTTCGGGATGTTGAAAAAGACAAAAAATTTAGCCTAGTGATGAGTAACTTACCTGCCAAAGCCAGTAAGGAACAGCATTATCTATATTTGCTCGATGCCTACAATGCGATGGAGAGTGGCGCACGGTTCTATGTGGTAACCATCAACGGCTTGCGGGACTTTATGAAACGCTCATTTACTGAAGTGTTTGGTAACTCAGATAAAATCAAGCAAGGTAAAACTTATACCATTACCTTAGCAGTCAAAGACTAACGTCCTTCCGCTAAATTCTGACCGTTTGGTTTTTTGATTTACTATAGGCTCGTAACCGAATGTACAGGGTTTTGGTGACAGTGGCGACCACTTCATTTTGGTCGTCAACCACTTGTACGTCATAATTGCGGAACACTGCTTTACCATCCTTTGCTAAGGCTTTTATGGTATCGATTTCGGTGTCATCAAGGTGAAAATCGGCAAACACATCGCTTTTGCCCGCTTTAACAAAATCAATGCTTGCCGCCTTATCCCATACCACGTACGCATTGCCCAAGGCTTGCATCAACAAAATCATCAAAAATGGGTCGGTCATCGAATACAAACTGCCCCCAAACTGGGTGCCGACGATGTTTTGATTGAGTTTGTTTAAGGGTAAACGCACGCGAATATGATGGTTGGCGAAATCAAGGGTGTCAACACGGATACCTGCCCCAAAATATGGCGGATAAAAGTTAAAAAACTGCTTTAATAACTTGGGGTTATGAAACGGATTAAAGTAGTCTTTGGCTTGAGATTGAAAGGTTTGGCTTAGCTTAGATAGCTTGGATAAATTGAATAACATGGCAGACTCGTTTTTAACATGAAAAAAGCATTGTACAACACGCCATTGGCAAAGCAACAATGCTATTGTATGATGGATACAACTGATAGCAAAGCGTGACAAATTAATGGCAAAAGGTAAAGCAAAAAATAACGAAGATGCAGCATTCTGGGAGGCGATTTTGGCTGAAAAAGCGCCATCGCCACCTTGTGAATTGTGTGGACGTGATGAAGTTGAATTAACCCAGCATCATCTGATTCCCAAATCCCGCCACGACAAAGCCCGTACCAAACGCGAATTTAGCCGTGATGAAATGAAAAACGACATCGCCATGCTGTGTCCTGCTTGTCATGTGCAGGTGCATGAAGTGTTTAGTAACCAAGAATTATCTAGCTACTACCATACGGTTGAGCGGCTAAAAGAACATACCGAGATGCAAAAATTTATCAATTGGGTAAAAAAACGCCCGGCTGGACAAACTATTCGGGTCAAAAGTGGCAAAGATTTTTAGTGAATAGATTTTTAGCAGATAGTAGCTACTTGTAAAAGTCTTTTTACGATTACCATTATATGCAGCGAGGACATAAGCAAGGATATCGCATGATGACTTGTTAGGCGGGTAGAAGGGTTTTATATCTGGCTGTCCCTGTTAAAGTTTAATCTTACTTGCATTGAAAAGTGATTGAATTAACTTAATATAGTATAAAAATCGTGAAATAGTAAACAAGCAATGCCCAAAAACAAAACGCCCAGTATTGACCCTGCAACCATTGAAATTGCTGCAGCGACTGCCGACCGCAAAGCGCGATTGGATCACTTGATTAAGCGTCTGCCCAACTTGCCAGGTGTGTATAAAATGCTGGGCAAAAATGGCGACATCATCTATGTGGGCAAAGCCAAATCGCTCAAAAGCCGCGTCAATAGCTACTTTGCCAAAACCATCGACCACCCCAAAACGCGGGCGCTGGTGCAACGTATCGACAACATCGAAACCATCATAACCCGCTCAGAGACCGAAGCGCTGCTGCTTGAGCAAAACCTTATCAAGCTGCATCGCCCGCCCTACAATGTGCTACTGCGTGATGATAAATCTTATCTATACGTGTTTATCTCAGCCGATAAACCTTATCCAAGACTTGCCTATGGGCGCGGCAAAGGGCAACACCAAAAAGGCAGATTTTTTGGACCTTTTCCTTCGGCGCATGCCGCCAAACAGACCTTATTAATGATGCAAAAAATGTTTATGGTGCGCCAATGTACCAATGCATTTTTTGCCCAGCGTCAACGCCCTTGCCTAGAGTACCAAATCAAACGCTGTAAAGCGCCGTGTGTCGGGCTGGTATCGCCCGAAGACTATGCCGATGACGTCAACAACACCATTCGATTTTTAAAAGGTGAAGGCACGGATTTGCAAGTCAAATTGGTGGGTAAAATGGAGCAAGCGGCTGAAGACATGAACTTTGAGCAAGCCGCCTTGTATCGCGACCAACTCTCGATGCTACGCGAAGTACAAGCCAAACAAGCGGTATATACGGTCAAAGGTGAAGCCGATATCATCGCTATCGCCAGTCAAGCGGGCATTACCTGTGTGCATGTCATGAATGTGCGTAATGGGCAGGTTTTGGGTGGCAACAATTATTTTCCTGATGTGGATAGTGAAAATGATATAGCGGATAACTTGTCTGAGTTTGTCAGCTCATTTTATTTTCAAGTCAGTGATGATTTGCCCGAAGAGTTGATTATAAGTCATGAGTTGCCCGACCAAACCGCGATGACAGAAGCCTTAACTGAAACCTTTGGCAAAAAGGTGACGATAAAAACCAAAGTTCGTGAGCAGCGGAGCGAATGGCTCACCCTTGCCCAAATGAATGCCAACAACGCCCTGCAAACCAAATTGGGCGATTATTTGGAAGTCAAATCTCGCTTTAACGCACTCAATGCGGTATTAAAAGAGGCGCTGCAAGGCAAATCGCTCGACCGTATCGAATGTTTTGATATCTCCCACACCATGGGTGAAGCCACCATCGCCAGCTGTGTGGTCGCTGACCAAGGCGGGCTACGTAAACGCGACTATCGCCAATATGCCATTCATGGCATCACGGGCGGTGACGACTATGCCGCCATGAAGCAAGTATTAAACCGCCGCTATAGCAAACAGCCGCTGCCAGATTTATTGCTGATTGATGGCGGTAAGGGGCAGCTTAATATGGCAAAAGACGTACTGAGCGAGCTGGGGATTTTAACCCAAACCTTGCTCGTCGGGGTGGCAAAAGGCGAAGGTCGCAAGGCTGGGCTTGAAGTACTGCATTTTATTGACCGTGAGCCGCTCGATTTGCCAGCTGATAGCAAGGCACTGCATTTGATTATGCATATCCGCGATGAAGCGCACCGCTTTGCAATTACCGCACACCGCAAAAAACGTGATAAACGCCGCTCAAGCTCAGTGCTAGAAGCCATCCCTGGGTTGGGGGAAAAACGCCGCCGAGAGTTACTCAATCATTTTGGCGGCTTGCAGCAGCTGCTTGGTGCGTCACAAGATGAAATTGGGCAAGTAAATGGCATTGGTAAGGTGATGGCCAATACCATTTATAAAGTGTTGCATGGCTGATATTAAATTTTTAGCCGTTTTGGACGAAACGGGTAGTTAACAATGATAATGACATGGCATTGTAGCAATGGCAGAAATTTTTTTTAAATCAATCGCAGAGGCGGATAGCGATATCTGCATGCACTGTGGCGCATGTTGCGCTAACTATCGGGTGTCTTTTTATTGGGCAGAAGGCGAGGCACTCGGTATCCCCGAGGAGATGACGGTCAAAGTCAATGATTTTTATACCTGTATGAAAGGTACCGAAACAAAGCCGGTCAGATGTATTGCATTAGCGGGCGAAGTTGGTAACTCGGTGGCTTGCCAAATCTATGATAAACGCTCAAGCACCTGCCAATCGGTACAAGTCGGTGACGAGCAATGTATCAAAGCCCGTCATCACTATGGGTTATCTAACGATATCTTTAGTCAAGTGCCTGTTTAATGGCTTTGTGATAAACGAACCGTCAGCTGTTTTTCTACTTCGGTTTTAAGCCATTGATTCAAATCCTCATTCATCAGCGTCATTGATTCGAGCAAATAGTTGTCGATATAGCCTTGTAGCTGTTTGACGATATCTTGTTTGATTTGTTCAATAGCGGGCATGGTGGCGATAGATGGGTTGTCAATATCGGCAAGTGGGTTAGTAACGCTCGTTTCTTGGGTCAACACGGCCGCTGTTGGGTCATCAGCTAACGGGTCAGCAAAGTTATCAGTGTGATCAATAGCATAGACCATCTCACTGCGATGGCGTTCAATCGTGATATCGCTGGTTGCGTTATCACTGGTTTGAGCTTGTTCATCTAGCTGGTAATTTGCACCCTCGTTTGAGCCAGTTGATAGTTGCGTCGCTGGTTGGGGAGGATTGCTTTGTTTTGCCAGATGCGCTTGTTTGGCAATGGCGCGTTCTTGCTCGAGTAGCGCAATGGCTGCGTTATCTTGTGCTTGGCGTTCGCGTTGTAGACGTTCTTCTTGCACTTGGCGTTCTTTTTCGTTTTCTTGTGTTAACTGTGCTTGTTCAAGTCGTTGTTGCTCAAGGCGCTCTTTCTCCAAACGCTCGATTTCTAAGCGTTCTTGTTCTAGCCTGTGTTGTTCCAATCTTTTTTGTTCTAGGCGTTGTTCTTCAAGCTCGCGCTCACGTGCTTGCGCTTGTAATTTTTCTTGGTGGTCACGCTCGATAGCCAGTAATTCCTCGACTTTATCATGCAGATTAGGCACGCTAAATTGATACTCATCAAGATCAGTATCGGGGTAAAGTAAGGTAACGATATCATCGAGTTCTTGAATAATGGCGTGTTTGACAGGGGTAGGGGTGGCAAGCCAGCGCTTTGAAAATTGGTGGGAGAAGGCAAATCCTGACATGAATGGTGTCCAGCGTTAAGGATGAAATAGGGTAGCTTCATTTAACGAAAAAACGGCTACAATTTCAATAGCCGTTTTCAAAATTCACACCGTTAAAAGATTAATGAAAGGGTCAATGTTGTCATCACAGTGATTGCTATTTATCGTCACTGCCACTTGGCAAACAGCAGCGAGCCGTTGGTTCCCCCAAACCCAAAACTGTTAGAAATCGCATGGGTTAAGTGGTCGACTTTACGGGCAGTATGCGGTACATAGTCAAGCTTGCACTCAGGGTCTTGATGATCCAAATTGATGGTCGGTGGCAATATTTGTTGCTGTAGCGCCTTAACGGTGAAAATCGCTTCGATACCGCCTGCAGCACCCAATAGATGACCGGTCATCGATTTGGTGGAACTTACCACCATGTTCTCACCAAAGATACCCGCAATCGCACGGCTTTCTGCCACATCACCCGCTGGGGTACTGGTGCCATGGGTATTGATGTAGCCAACGTCACTGGGGGCAATGCCAGCATCACTCAAGGCGTGACGCATCGCCATAGCGGCACCTTCACCATTTTCCGGTGGCGCAGTGATATGACTGGCATCATCACTCATGCCAAAGCCGACAAACTCTGCCAAAATCGTCGCACCGCGCGCTTTGGCGTGGGCAAGGCTTTCCATTACTAGCACGCCTGCACCATCACCTAGCACAAAACCATCACGGTCTTTGTCAAATGGACGACTGGCTTTGGTGGGTGCATCGTTACGCGTTGATAACGCTTGCATTGCTGAGAAGCCACCAATACCGAGTTGGCTTGAGGCTTTTTCACAGCCGCCCGCTACAATCACATCAGCATCGCCATACGCAATCAACCGTGCCGCCAAGCCAATCGCATGAGTCGCTGTGGTACAAGCGGTAGAAATGGCAAGATTTAACCCTTTAATCCCATGACGAATCGCCACTTGCCCAGCTGCCATATTCACAATGGCTGAGGGCACAAAAAACGGCGAGATTTTACGCGGACTGTCGCTATGAAGCTTTACCGCTGTATCTTCAATGGTGGTGATACCGCCAATCCCTGAGCCGATGATCACCCCGATACGGTCGGGGTCAACCTGCTGTACAGGCGCGGCTTGCAACTCACTGATAAAGCCTGCTTGCTTCAAGGCTTGTGCTGCTGCGGCAACACCATATTGTACAAAGGTGTCATACCGACGCGCGTCTTTGGCGTTCATGTACAAGCCGATATCAAACCCATCCACTGTGCCGGCGATTTGTGCGCGGTAGTCAGTGGCGTCAAAATGGCTAATCGCTTTGATACCGCTTTCGCCATTAATGAGCCGTTGCCAAGTGCTCTCTACATCGAGTCCTAGCGGGGTAATGGCTCCCATGCCTGTGATGACAATACGCTCATGGTCGGGGCGTTCGTCGTAGCGGGGCTTTTTTTGGCTAATTTTTGTGGTCATTTTATGCTCGAATTTTTGAATAATATTTTTTGAATAACATTTTATGAAAGTTTAGCAAAAATAGTGTACGAGTGTAAACACAATAACTTTAACGTCTTTAGGTTGATTGTATATAATCTTTAGCCAGTTGGACAACATTAGCCCTTACCCAAAGATGATCAAAGCCCAGTATAAAGGCTATAAGTTAAGGGCTATAAGATAAGCGCTATACACCAGTGCTATATATCAGTACTATCAATGTCATTGTCGACGTAAAACACACACGACGTGTTAAAAACACACCTGTCCCAATACCACTTTTTTACTTGCCCCGGTGACACTGGGCAAGTTACTCGGTACGTTCAAAATCGTCTGCTGAGCCAGCCATGCAAACGCTACGGCTTCCACCCACAACGGCGACAACCCAATTTTGTCGGTGGTTTGTATGCTCCAAGTAGCTAAATTATCTTGTAAACGGCTCATTAAATAGGCATTTAACGCCCCACCACCACAGACAAACAACTCGCCTTGCGCACCATCAGTGACGGACACAATGGCATCGCTGACGGATTTAGCGGTAAGCTCCACCAATGTCGCTTGTACATCGGCAGGTGAATACGCCAAATTAGGGAATTGCTGACCCAATTGTTCTAGCATAGCGTCAAGCCAAGCCAAATTAAACTCCTCTCGCCCAGTGCTTTTTGGAAACGGCTTGGCAAAAAATGGGTGGGTCAAAAGCAAATTTAATAACGGCTCAAGCACTTGCCCGGATTTTCCCCAATCGCCATTGTGATCATAAGCTTGCTCGGTATGACGCTGACACCAACCATCAATGAGCAAATTTGCCACCCCTGTATCAAATCCAATCACCTCATCGCTGCCATCAAGTACCGTGATATTGGCGATACCGCCTAAATTTAAAATCACTTTTGGCATAACTTTATCGGCATGATAAGGCGGTGTAGCAAACATGGCTTGGTGAAACGCAGGCACGAGTGGTGCGCCTTGCCCACCCACTGCCATATCACGGCGCCGAAAATCGCTCACCACCGCAATAGCAGTGCGCTCAGCGAGTACATTCGGGTCAAGCAGTTGCAAGCTAAATGACCACTGTGGGCGATGACGTACGGTTTGCCCATGACAACCAATCGCGGTTACTTCATCAGGGGTCACCTGCGCTTTCTCGAGCAATTGACTGACCAAATTTGCGGCAAACTCAGCATAAAATACACTCGCCCAACCCAATACATCCAGTTCGCTCTCGAACGCCAAATTATCATCAGCGATGAGTTGTGCCACCCCGTTTGGTTGAGTGAGCGCTAACAACACGGCGCGTAAATCAGCGGGAAACGGCTCGCTCACCGTCGCCAAAATCTCGACAGGCTCATCATTGTCTTCATCAATCTCATAAAACTGGCACAGCACTGCATCGAGCCCGTCAAGGCTGGTGCCACCCATCATGCCAATCACATACGGCGAGTCGGCAAGCGGGTTTTCTTTGGTGCTCATCATATCATCCATGATGTCGGTAAAATGGCTAAAAAATCCTTCATCAAAAGGCAGGTTGGCAGGTAGTCCAGTCGGCAACGTTTGGCTCATAATTATTCTCGTTCGGGCTGTCAAAGTAGAGAGTGCTTTGATTATAGCATACTAAAAGCCTGCCTTATTTTATCTGCAAATTTGCTATAATGGCTAAACTTCACTTTTTTTTCAGCCGTTTTAACCCGCGCTTTTTTCGAGGTAAGCATGACCGATTCTACTCATAGATTTTTAGCAGCAGAAGAACAACTCAAACTCATCCAACGTGGTACGCACGAAATTATTTCGCAAGACGATTTAATTAAAAAACTTCAAGAAAACCGCCCACTGCGAGTCAAAGCAGGGTTTGACCCGACCGCACCCGATTTGCACTTGGGTCATACGGTTTTAATCAATAAACTTAAGCATTTTCAGGATTTGGGACACCAAGTGTTGTTTTTGATTGGGGATTATACCGCGCGCATCGGCGACCCAACGGGTAAAAATACCACTCGTCCGCCGTTGTCTGAAGAAAAAATCTTGGAGAATGCGCAAACTTATAAAGAGCAAGTATTTAAAATCCTTGACCCCGCTAAAACCCAAGTGATGTTTAACTCCGATTGGTTTAGCAAAATGTCGGCAGGTGACATGATTGGTTTGGCAAGCCAGCAAACCGTGTCTCGTATGCTCGAGCGCGATGACTTCTCAAAACGCTATCACAGTCAAACGCCGATTTCTATTCATGAATTTTTGTACCCACTGGTGCAAGGTTATGACTCAGTCGCCATGCAAGCCGATGTTGAGCTAGGTGGTACTGACCAAACCTTTAATCTACTCATGGGTCGCACCTTGCAATCTCGCTATGGTCAAGTGCCACAAGTGTGTATCACCGTGCCGATTTTGGAAGGCTTAGACGGCGTACAAAAAATGAGTAAATCGCTTGGCAATTACATCGGCATTTATGACAGCGCAGGCTCAATGTACCAAAAAATCTTGTCCATGCCAGACACTTTGATTGCGCGTTATTTCGAGTTACTTAGCTTCAAATCCATGGATGAAGTCGAAGCCTTGCTAAAGGACATCGAAAACGGGCGCAATCCGCAAGAAGTCAAACGTATTTTGGCACTAGAGCTGATTGAGCGTTTCCATGACAAAGAAGCCGCCGAAAATGCTCACAAATCAGCGGGCAATCGTTTGGTAGATGGTGAGTTGCCAGTGGATTTGCCAGAGGTGACGATTAGCCTTGATGGGCAAGCGCAGTTATTTATCACCCAAGTGTTAAACCAAGCCAATTTGGTAAAAAACTCAGCGCAAGCGAAAGACTTTTTGAAAAACCAATCGGTGAAAGTGGATGGTCAGGTCGTGGATGCAGGATTTGCCCTCAGTGCAGGACAAACGGTGGTCATTCAAGCCGGCAAAAAAGCGTATGCCAAAGTGACGATTTCCTAAAGTGTATATTGCTTAACCAATAATTTTATTTTAAAATGTAGTGACAATATCACTACATTTTTTGCTTTTTATAGAGGTCAGTAGCTATGACACAATCAACTATGTATCAATTTCGACTTGATGCCAATGAAAAGCGCCAAGCCTTTGAAGTGTTTGACGAACTGGGTATTAAGCCTGCGCAAGCGATTCGTCTATTTTTACGTCAAGTTACGGCAACAAAGTCTATTCCGTTTGACGTCGCAATTCCTAACGCCACCACGCAACGAGCGATGCAAGATGTTGAAGCCATGATTGCAGACAAGCAAGCCCGATTTAGCAGTAACAAGGAATTGTTTGATGCCCTCGAAAAAGCCGATTAATTCAAAACGCACGAATTTACCAAGAGCCTCAGATTTTACCAAAGATTTTTTGAATGATTGGCAAAGGCTAGTGAAAACAGGGCGTTATGACATGGTCAGGCTCAAAGAAGTCATGCTGTTATTAATTGCCAATAATGAGCCGTTAGGGGCAGAGTGGAAAGACCATGAACTAAAAGGAAATTGGGCAGGATTTCGAGAGTTACATGTGGGCAGCGATTTTTTATTAATCTACAAAATTCAAACCATCACAAAATTTGAGACAATTTATTTTACTCGTGCAGGAACACATAGCGAACTATTTGAATAAAAAGGAATTTAAAAATGAAAGCCATCTTCCTCGACCGAGCCACCTTTTCCGCTGATTTAGCATTAACAACCCCAAACGGCATTAGCGACTATCAAGTGTATGCGCAAACGCCCAATGACCCCAAAATCATCATTGAGCGTTGCCAAGACGCGGATATTGTTATCACCAATAAAGTTGAGCTTACCGCCGAAATTATCGCGCAACTCCCAAAACTCAAACTCATCCAACTGACCGCCACAGGGATGAACAACGTCGATAAAGACGCTTGTGACAAGCACGGCATTGCTGTTAAAAACGTCGCAGGCTATGCGGTCAAAAGCGTCCCCGAACATACCTTTATGCTGATGCTGTCAGCCATGCGAGCGGCTCGCCATTATCATCATGAAGTGGTCAAGGGTGACTGGCAAAAAGATGGGCGCTTTTGTCTGCTCGATACGCCACTCATTGACCTTGAAGGCAAAACGCTGGGCATTATTGGCTATGGCACAATTGGCAAACGGGTTGGGGAAATTGCCAAAGTCTTTGGTATGACAGTATTGATAGCCGAACACCAAAACAAACCGCCAAGAAATAGCGACTATAGCGCGTTTGATGATGTCCTTGCTCAGTCCGATGTCATTACCCTGCATTGTCCATTGACGGAGCACACGCAGCATTTAGTGAATACCGATAGCATTGCCAAAATGACAAAAAAACCGTTGATTATCAATGTTGCGCGCGGTGGCGTGGTCGATAGTCAGGCGGTGGCTGATGCCGTTACACAAGGTAAATTATTAGGCTATGGGGCAGATGTGTTTGAACATGAACCGATTAAAGACAACGACCCATTACTCACACTTAAAGACCACCCAAGAGTGATTTTTACCCCCCATAATGCGTGGGGCAGCGTCAACGCCCAGCTTAACCTATGGGACATATTGTGTCAGCAAGTACAAGAGTTTACCCAACTATCCCATAAGGGAAATAACGAAAATAACGGAAAATAAATATGACAAGTAAACTGCAATTCCAAGACCTAATTATCGGCACAGGTAAAACTGCCGAGCGTGGGGCACTGATTACCGCGCATTACACGGGCTATCTGCCAGATGGCACGGTATTTGACTCATCGCATCACCGCGGGCAACCCTTCGAAGCCGTGATTGGCACAGGGCGGGTGATTAAAGGTTGGGACGTGGGTGTTTTGGGTAGCGAATACGCGCAAAAAATCGGCTATGACAGCCAAATTGAAGACCCTGCCAATCTCATGCCCATGCAAGTCGGTGGCAAGCGCAAACTCATCGTGCCAAGTCACTTGGCGTATGGTGAGCGCCAAATCGGTAAAATCCCACCAAATTCAGACTTAACCTTTGACATTGAATTGTTGGATGTCAAAACTCGTGATTGAGATTAAATTGGGTATTTATGAGCACTACAAAGGCAATCTGTATCAAGTACTGCACATCGCCAAGCATAGCGAGAGTGAAGAAGAACTGATTGTCTATCGTGCCCTTTATGGCGATTATGGGGTGTGGGTGCGACCGCTTGAGATGTTTGCTGAAACGGTGGAAGTCAATGGCAAAGCTGTGCCAAGATTTAAGCTGATAAAACCGCTAGACAGTTAAGTTTGGCGGTAATTGATAGGGGTCAATGATATAAAAA
Source organism: Moraxella sp. CTOTU48841 (assembly GCF_032061225.1). Lineage (NCBI taxonomy): Bacteria > Pseudomonadati > Pseudomonadota > Gammaproteobacteria > Moraxellales > Moraxellaceae > Moraxella > Moraxella sp. CTOTU48841. The sequence continues at coordinate 3,620 of NZ_DAMBFQ010000015.1, read as the reverse complement.
TAACCGACAACAAAAAACCCCAAACTAATAAGCTTGGGGTTAATCGATTTATACCTAAGACAAATAATGGTGGCGTGGGGCAGGATCGAACTGCCGACACACGGATTTTCAATCCGTTGCTCTACCGACTGAGCTACCGCGCCATGTTTGTCAGCATCAGTATTTGAGCGGCTATTAAACTAAAAATCGCCAAAGGTGTCAAGCACTATTTCAAACTTTTTGCAAAAAGTTGCTAGTAACTGGCAAAATCCCAAGTTATATCAACTCGTACATGGCTAAAATACGATGAATTGCGCCGCAGCCAGGTACAAACTTGGTATTGCCTTTTTTGCGCTCAATGTCGGTGACTTGCTTGACGAATTTGGGTGCAAGCCCGCGCCCGCGATTGGCAGGATGTAGTACGATGTACTGTAGCAAGCGGCTAGACTCGATACCTTCATTAAAGCAGCCAATCGCGGCAATCGGTTTTTCATTAAACATCCCCAAATACAGGATATCACCTTTGGCAAAGGCCTTTTCAAAAAACGCCACAGCATCACGACCTGTAGCAAACTCAGGCGAGCTGTCATACAATTTTTCGACCCGCAATTTGAGTTCAGGGTCGTCAATGCTGTTGTTTTCAAAGTTATTGATGGCAACGGATTCTAATGGCATAAAGCCCTCCTTTTTAATTAGCTCACGTTTTAATTAGCGCACGTTTTGGTTAGGTCATGTTGATTTAGTATAAAATAGTAACTAGGATACCAACAAACTTGTAATTGTTATCCAGTATTTTTTGCTAAAAATAAAAACTGTCAAGGCGTTGGCAAGCCGTGATGGCTTTTTTAGGTTAACCAAATCTTGGACAAACTCTGTGAAATGATAATGTGTTTTTTAAAACAACCTGCTCGATGCCGTCCACTAACGGAGGGCGAAAAAGCCATTGCGGGTAGCGTCTTTGGTGATACGTTACAGCTTGATAGTATACGCCTAAAAACCGCATGGTGGGTACTCAAAGGCTATGCGGTCAGTCCCAATGGTCATGTGTATTTTCATCCAGCAGATTTTTGTGATGATTTTAGTCAGCAAAATGTCTATCTGCGCGCGTGGCTGGTGCATGAATTGACCCATGTTTGGCAAATCCAACAAGGCGTTAAGGTGTTTCGCCGCGCCCTGCTCAATCGGCGCTATAGCTATGAGCTGCAACCCAATAAGCCATTTGGTCGTTATGGTATAGAGCAGCAAGCGCGTATGGTGGAAGATTATTATCGAAAACGTGAGCTCAAACAGGATTATGAGCCATTGCTTGCCTTTATTCCGTTTGCCAGTTTCCAGCCTGCCACCGCTTAGCGTTATCAACTCTCTTTGTCGCTGTCACCACCTAATGTTTGTAGCGATTGCGGTGGTTTTTTTAGCATAATTGCTTGATGGATGGGTGTCTTAAGTTTCAGTTAAGCTAAATCTGTATGATAGCCTCATCCTAAATTTGGTTATTATATAATGGCTATTTTTTGGTGCATTTGGATAAGGTGAGTAATCGTATGTCAGTGAATAACTCTCGATGGGTAGCATGGCGTCAGCAAGGTAGTAATACTAAAAGTGTCAGTACTCAAGGTATCAATGCTTATGTGATGATGGGTGTTGTCGCGCTATTTTTGACCCTGAGCGCAAACGTTACTTTCTTTGATAAAGCCACTGAAGTCTATCCGTTTGCCCAGCATATTGGCTTTATAGGCTCATTGCCGTTGGTGCTATGCGGTGTGATGCTACTGGTTATTGTGCTGCTTAGCTATCGTTATACCCTTAAAGCGGTATTGATTTTTTTGCTATTGACCGCGGCAGTCACGGCGTATTTTACTGATACCTATGGCACTGTCTATGATGTGAATATGCTACAAAACGCGCTACAAACCGATAAAGCAGAAAGCGCCGATTTGTTTAATGTCAATTTTATCTTACGCATTTTATTGCTTGGGGTATTGCCTAGTGCGTGGGTGGCGTGGCAAAAGGTCACATTTCCCCCCATCAAGCGCAGTCTATTGCAGCGCGGCTTGACGTATTTAGTCAGCCTCGGCTTGGTGGTGTTGCCGATTTTGGTGATGAGTAAAAATTACGCCAGTTTTTTCCGTGAACATAAACAGCTACGAAGCTATACCAATCCTGCAACCCCTGTATATGCACTGGGTAAACTTGCCAGTATACAGCTCAAACAAGCACAAGCTCCCAAAACACAAATCATGCATGCAACCGATGCGGTGCAGGTGAGCAATCCCACCACCCGTAAGCCAAAACTGGTGGTATTGGTGGTCGGGGAAACCGCTCGCGGCGACCATGTGCAGCTAAATGGGTATAACCGAACCACCTTCCCGCAGATGGCAGCGACGGCTGGGGTAACTAATTTTAACCAAGTCATCGCCTGCGGTACCTCAACCGCTTATTCGGTGCCTTGTATGTTTAGTTATATTGGTATGAAAGACTACGATGTGGATACCGCCAACTACCAAGAAAACGTACTTGATACTTTAAATCGCCTAAAGGTTAATATCTTGTGGCGTGATAACAACTCAAGCTCAAAAGGCGTCACTAATCGTTTGCCCGCGGCAGATTTTGTCGATTATAAAACCGCGCGCAACAATACGATGTGTAATACCAACCCCTATGGCGAGTGCCGCGATGTGGGTATGCTAGTAGGCTTAGATGACTACGTCAAACAACAAGCCAACCAGAATACGCTTAACCAGGACACCCTAATTGTGCTGCACCAAATGGGTAATCACGGACCTGCGTATTTTAAACGATATGATAAGCAATTTGAAAAATTCACCCCAGTCTGTCAAAGCAATGAACTTGCCAAATGCGACCCACAAAGCGTGATTAATGCCTTTGACAATGCGCTACTTGCCACCGATGACTTTTTGGCAAAAACGGTGAACTGGTTAGACAAATACGACAGCACCCACCAAGTAGCGATGCTGTATGTCAGTGACCACGGTGAAAGTTTGGGCGAAAACGGCATTTATTTACATGGTATGCCTTATAAAATCGCGCCTAAAGCGCAAAAACACGTCGCATCGATGTTTTGGGCAGGTAAGCACTCAGGCATTCAAGCAGTGCCGTCTAATACTGAGCTCACCCATGATGCCATTACCCCAACCTTATTAAAACTGTTTGATGTGCGTGCGCAAACGGTACAAGGCAAACCATTATTTATCAAGTAAAGTTATCCAGTAAAGCTATTTGGGTAATTAGAGCCATTTAAGTAATGTTAGACATAAAAAGTGCGTCCAACTCTAGCGACAGTGACGGCAAGATAGATGGTTCAAAATAGATGAGTATACAGATCGCTAAATTAAAAAATTTTGCCAGTAGACAGACCGTGCTCGGACTGGTGCTGGCGATTATCTTTACGCTAACGCTTGAGCACAGCGCCATTGATGTAGCCATCAGTCAGTATTTTTATTCCCCCACAGATGGCTGGCTGCTTGCTAAAGAATCACTACTCCCTAACTTAATTTTTTATACCCTTCCCAAAAGATTATTAATTGCGTTTGAAGTCTATATGGCAATCGCATGGCTACAACGCTACTTATACCAAACCCAACAATTACAGTATTGCCCACTTTCGAGCCGTCAGGGATTTA
>NZ_DAMBFQ010000014.1:0-34329 GCF_032061225.1 Moraxella sp. CTOTU48841 | reverse complement strand
TTTCACTACGTCAATTATGGCTGGGTCTAGTGAGCATACTTTTTAGACCACAGCCTAAAATTAATCATTTTAATAAGAAAGGCGCTATTACTAGCGCCTTTTTTCATCTTTTACACTACTTTTTTACACAACCACCAATTCAATTTTACCCAGTCCGTCAATTTGCGCAAGGATGGTATCGCCTTTCACCACCGCACCCACGCCCGCTGGTGTCCCTGTAAAAATTAAATCCCCTGCTTTGAGTTCAAAAAACTCAGATAAATTGGCAATGGTCTCTGCCACATTCCAGATTAACTGATTGATATTGCCTTGTTGTTTGGGCTCGCCATTCACCGCCAGTGAAATATTTGCTTGTTGTATCCGAGCAACGCTAGCAACGGGATAAATTTCGCCAATGGGTGCCGAATAGTCAAACGCCTTGCCAATCTCCCACGGGCGACCCGATTTTTTCATTTCGTTTTGCAAGTCGCGGCGCGTCATGTCGAGCCCCACGGCATAGCCAAAAATCAAGTTATGTGCCTGTGCTACACTCACATTGGCACCATCTTTGCCAATCGCAACCACCAATTCTACTTCATAATGTAGCGCTTGCGTTTTAGTCGGATAAGGCAATTGGGCAACGCTATCGGGTCGAACCGCAATAATCGACTCGCTGTCACTGGCTTTACAAAAGAAAAATGGCGGCTCACGGTCTGGGTCACTCCCCATTTCTCGGGCGTGGTCGGCATAGTTGCGCCCCACGCAATACACGCGGCGGACAGGAAAGGTTTGCTCAGATTGATGGATGGGCAGTGCCACCACTTGGCTGGGTGGAAAAATGGTATTCATGGTGATTCTACTTGGTTGGTTGGGGTATCAGATGGCGGCTGGGTGATGGCAATATCAGTGATATGTTGGTCATCTGCTAAATTGCTAGCAGGTTGCCACGCTTGCAAAAATTTATCATGGCGCAGGCTATTGTCTTGATTGGTGAACGATTGCAGATAGTCTCGGGTGGTGGATTCCCATTGCTCGCTTTGCTCAGCTGAAAATTGTCCCGTGAGTCGTTGGTAGCGCAAAAAAATCAGCCAAGTGTTGAGCACATCGCTCTCGCAATAAGTGGTGAGCTTATCCCATGCTTCTGCTTGCACCATAGGCACCACATCATAGCCGTCCAACGCTTGCTTGCCTGCAAAGCCGCATAGGGATGCCACGACATCGAGTTTTTGCGACGTGCTATTCATGGCAAGTTTTACCATCAAATCGGTATGACGGTCATGATACCGGTTGATATAGTTGTTGTATCTCATCTCACCGGTTTGGCTAAACAGCTTGGGCGCGGTTAGACCATGCTGTAACGCCCGATACACCATAACCGGTATATCAAAGCCCTTGCCATTCCAGCTCACCAACAACGGATTTTTTTCGATGGCATTAAAAAAGGTTTGAATCATTTGCGCTTCGCTATGGTCAGCCAGCGACAGCGATTTGAGGGTCATTTTACCACCCGCCACCCACAACACCGAAAGACAAGCGATTTGGTGCAAAGGCAGGGGCATAAAAGGATGCCCAACATCTTGCTCACGCAGTGCCATAAGCTTGGTCATGGCATCGTTATCCGATAACCCAGCTAACTCAGGGTATAGCCGCTTGCCTGTGGCAACATCGGGTATGGTTTCGATATCAAATACTAAAATCGGCGCTGGCGTAGCCATAATACTTCCTTGTTAGTTTCTGCTTTATGATTTCTGCTTTAGTTTATTGGGTATTAAGCGTCATCTTTAACACCAAACAACCCTGTTGATAGATAACGATCGCCACGGTCACAGACGATAAATGCAATCACCGCATTTGGGTGTTCTTTAGCGATTTGGTACGCTGCCCACGCCGCACCACCTGATGATACCCCCGCAAAAATCCCTTCTTCGCGGGCAAGCTTACGCATAAACACTTCCGCATCGTGCTGCTCGATGTCCATCACCCTATCCACCAAACTTGGCTCAAAAATCTTTGGCAAATAGGCGGCTGGCCATCGGCGAATCCCTGCGATATTAGCGCCTTCAGCGGGCTGTAAACCGATAATTTGCACATTTGGGTTTTGTTCTTTTAGGTATTTGGACACGCCCATGATGGTGCCTGTGGTACCCATTGAGCTAATAAAGTGGGTAATTGTGCCATTGGTTTGCTGCCAAATCTCAGGACCTGTGGTCAGATAATGCGCTTGTTTGTTGTCAGGGTTGTTAAACTGGTCGAGTACGATGCCTTTGCCTTCTGCCTGCATTTGCTGGGCAAGGTCGCGTGCCGACTCCATGTTATCGACTTCAATCAATGTCGCCCCATACGCTGCCATCGCGTCTTTACGCTCTTGGGTAGAGTTGCTAGGCATAATCAGCGTCATGGCATAGCCGCGCATTGCTGCGACCATCGCAAGGGCGATGCCTGTATTGCCACTGGTGGCCTCAATGATGGTGTCGCCTGGCTTGATAGTGCCGCGCAGTTCCGCTTGATAAAACATGTTATAGGCAGGGCGGTCTTTCACTGAGCCCGCTGGGTTGTTGCCTTCAAGTTTGGCAAGCAGCGTGGCTGTGCCTTGGTCGGTTTGCGGTGCAAATCGCGCCAGCTTGACCAGTGGCGTATGTCCAATGCAGTCATTGAGCGTGCTGGTTTCAGTGATGAAATTATTATGGGTCATAAGACAACCTTAGTTTTTGGCCATGAACTTTTGATAATACGAGCTTTGAGTAGATGCATTTAGTATAGCTTATAGATTAGCTAACGTTGATTAGTTTTTTTAACAGTAATTTTTTTGGATTGCGCGCGTAGTTTAGCAAAATTCGTATCACCCGTCAGTGGCGAATCATGATTATTGTGCAAGTCATTTTTCCACCGCTACCCCATCTGATTTTATCTCGATTTTTTGCTAGGGTATAGACTTGTCAAAAATTTACTTGCGACAAAAACCCCAGCGACACAAGCAAAATTGGCTAAAATCCTATAAAATGAAACGCTATACCCCAAAACCCTGATAAAAAATCTGATGCCTAAATTAGGCTGATGCAAGGCTAGCAATGTGAGCAAACGATTTCACTTGGATTTTTCCACCGCTTATGGACAGTTGATACTGTTGGTGTTTTTGCCGATTAGCGTACTCGCCTTGACGGGTGGTTTTTTGGTGTTATCGGATACCAGCCGTGCTGCGCGTACCATTCAGCAATCAACCGCCGATAATTTGCTGGTGACTCTGCAGCCAGTCGCCGCTTCTATGCAGACGAATCTGATTAAAATCAACCAAGCGCTATCTACAACTAGCACTCAGCCTAATAGCAATAATGCCTCAAGTAAAGATAGCGCAAATAAAGCTGAGCTGTCACCCAAAGAACTGGCGGCGCTACAAGCCAATTTGCAATTTGCCCTACAAAATGCCATCAACGACAAACACTTGCAAGGTGTGGCGATTGTCAACGAACAAAGTAAAGTGTTGGTCAGTTTTGGGGATTTGTCACAACAGCCCAATCCGCGCTTGTTGCCTTTTTTGGGACGACATCTGCAAGCGCAAAGCAATACACAGCAAACTTATTTGCTGACGCAGCTCAACACCCAATCCAACGGCCTGTTTAATAGCAAGGGTAGTAGCTTATTTGGTCGAAAATTGGTACTAAGCGCGCCCGCCCCACTACCGACCTTGTGGCTTATTGTCAATATTGATAATGAGCCGCTACAAGTGGCTCGCTATCAAGTGATGTTAGCGTTAGCGATTACCGGACTCTTTACTATTTTACTGCTGCTATTGACTACCCACATATATGCTAGACGCTGGATTGCGCCGATTTATGAGATGCGGTTACATTTGCAGCGCACCAACGCCAACAACCTGTATAAACCGATGACCATCAACGCCAGCGGTGAAATCAACCAACTGCAACAGGATTTGGTCAAGACCTTAAGACGTCTGCACAAAAGTTTCCAAGAACTCAAAAATCACGCCGAACAGACCGAAGATGATTTGCGATTGGCTTTTGACGAGATGGAAATGCAAAACATCTCAATTCGCAATGCGCGTGATGCCGCGGTTTCAGCCAGTCAAACCAAATCGGCATTTTTAGCCAATATCAGTCACGAGTTACGCACCCCACTTAACAGTATTGACGGCTTTATCAACCTATTATCCCGTCATGGCGGCTTAAATGCCGAGCAAGACTTGTACGTGCAAACGATTCGTAAGTCTTCAGCGCACCTATTAGCCTTGGTCAATGACGTGCTTGATTTTTCTAAGATTGAAGCCGGTAAATTGGTACTAGATAGTCATGAATTTGACCTGTATGCCAGTATCTACGATGTGGTGGATATGCTATCGCCACTGGCGGCGGAGAAAGATTTACGCCTGGCGGTGTTCTTCTATGACGATGTGCCGCATTATTTGGTGGGGGATGCGTTACGCACTAAGCAAGTGTTGACCAATCTTGTTAACAACGCCATCAAATTTACCGATGATGGCGAGGTCATTGTGCGGGTCAGTCTGGATGATGACATCGATGATTTAATTCATATCAGTGTGCAAGACACAGGGCGCGGGATTTCGCCTGAGCATCAAAAAGTGCTGTTCCAAAGTTTTTCGCAAGGCGATCCTTCGATTACTCGCCAGTACGGTGGTACGGGGCTAGGGTTGGTGATTTCAAAACAGCTTACCTATCTGATGGGCGGCAATATTGGTTTTTATGACAACGCCACTGAGCAAGCGGGTGATGCGAGCCAATCGCACAAAATCAAAGGCACGACGTTTTGGTTTACCTTGCCGATGAGCATCAGTAACCAAGAGCAGCAGCGGCTGCTTATCCATGACCCCATTTGGCAGTTACCCGCCATCGTCCCGCCAAAAACCGATGCCGGTTATATGGCGGCTGATGCTATCGCTGCGGTAAATATCTTGGTTTGGATTGACCATCCTGCAAGCTTACAAGTATTAAAAGGCTCATTGCGCGAATTACCGATTGCCATTACTACCGCAAGTACGCTAGCAAGCCTACTTGAATCGCTCAAAGAAACAGGCAATCATTGGGATTGGGTCATCGTGGACAATGGTACCACTGAGGATACCACGTCGCTGCTCAAACAAGTACGCTTACATTATGCCGGTAAATTGCTACTATTTGGCTATCAAGTCAATCTTGAGCCAGAATTATTGTCGCGTTACCAAGCACAAGCCTTGTATCAGCCGCTCGATCGTCGCCAACTTTATCAGCTGCTCGATAGCAATTCTGCCAGCAGCCAAGAGCTTACACTGCCGCAGTGGCATGGCTTTACTGTGCTTGCCGTGGATGACCATCTGCCCAATTTATTGGTACTAGAAGCGTTATTGGCTGAGCTGAGCATTAATGTGGTGACGGTTAATAGTGGGTTTGATGCCATTGAATACATCACTACCCACCAGTCACAAAGCGATACTGCCGTGGATTTAATTTTTATGGACATTCAAATGCCAAGAATGTCAGGCAGTGAAGCCGCTATCCAAATCCGTAAGGTTGAAACGCAAGCAGGACATCAACATATTCCGATTATTGCCCTGACCGCACATAGTCTATCGGATGAACGCGATACATTATTGGCGTCTGGGATTGATGACTATGTGGGCAAACCAATCAGTCAAGCCCAGTTATTGCAAATCCTGCAACGCTGGTTGGGTAAACACAGCACGTCCGTGTCCGCTGATGTGACTTTTGACTCAACCGCTGATGTGGCTTCTGGCAAGTCTGCTATCAACTCACCCATCTCGGCGCGGTCGATAGCGTCTATAGTGTCTGGGGCAAATCACCCGCGTACTGCACCTGCAACCCCTAAAGAGAATGCCGTATTTGCTCATACGCCATTAGCCGCCTCAGCGACCACCACCGATGACAACGCTAATCTGCCAAGCCTACCATCGGTCAGCAGTCAGCATAGCGCTGAGTCACTAGCAAGTCTTGCGGTCATTGATTGGGATGATGCGGTGATGCGGGTAGCAGGTAAGCCTGATTTGGCAGCCAACTTAATTACCTTGCTGATTGAGTCGATTGAGCAGGAAAAAAGTGACTTGCAGCAGGCTTGGCAGCGCCACGACAGGCAAGCCTTGTCCCACGCGGCGCATCGCATTTTAGGGGCGAGTCGTTATACGGGCGTACCACAGCTACGCCAAGCTAGCCAAAATCTTGAAGACAAGTGCTTGCTAAATATCAACAATAGCTCACCTGCGCAATTTGCCATTTTGGCACCTTATTATGAGCAAATGCTACAAGCGCTCGATAACTTGGCACAGGCTGATTTGAGTCAATTCCCTGCACTCAAATATGCCCAGCTCAAAGAAAACGACATGACCTGGAAGATGATTTAACACCCATCACCACAATGCCACCTAGGTTTGGCATACTTGCTATTCCACGTTACCTTTCTTAAACGTATCGTCCGATATCGCCTCTTGTGCCCAACCAACAAAATCAGTAAAGTGAGATTAATGATTGCAAATCATTGCGTTTTCGCAACATTTTTTTAAGTGTATTGGGTTGGTCAAATTTTAAGGATGCGTATGTCGGTTTTGTCGGTATCAAAAATATTGCCGGGTGTAGGGTTTTTGCCATTTTCTCAGCGTGCTACTGCTTCATCTTTAGCGCAGCGTGTCAAAGCTGCAAACGATAACCTTGCACCCGATGTGCGGTTGGAACTTAGCGGTGATGATAGCGTCATTGTTTGGCTGACACGGATTGACAAGCGCAATGCGTTAAGTTTTGCGTTGATGGATAAGCTCATTGATTTAGCCCACCTGCTCACCACATGGACGGACGTGCGGGCGGTGATTTTGGCAGGTGAAGGTAAAAGCTTTTCTACCGGCATTGATTTGGCGGATTTAAACAACCCAAAAAACCTAAAACAGGTCGCTTGGGAGCTTATTAAACCGTTTCAAAGTAAATTTCAACAAGTGTGTCTTGTGTGGCGAGAACTGCCGATGCCTGTCATCAGTGTATTGCATGGACATTGCCTTGGCGCAGGGCTACAGTTGGCACTGGCGACCGATATCCGTATCGCCACAGCGGATTGCCAATTTGCCATTATGGAAGCCAAATGGGGACTGGTGCCGGATATGGGACTGACCCAGTCTGCGATGGGAGTGCTACGCGCCGATATCGTCAAGGAATTAGCGATGACGGCACGGATTTTTGACGGTCAGCAAGCCTTTGACTACGGTGTGGTCAGCCATCTAAGCGACACGCCAATGGAAGTTGCGAAGAATTTGGTCGCAGAATTAAGCAATCGCTCCCCCGATGCCGTCTTGGCGAGCAAACGCATCATCAATACCATGTATCACACGCCTGCAACAACTTTGTATCAAGAAAAACTGTGGCAAATCAAATTACTGCTGGGACAAAACCGCAAGCTTGCCGTCAAAAAGGCCAAGGATGAAACCGTCAAATTTATTGGGCGTCAATTTAACTAATTTAACCCATGGCTTAATTGACTTTGGTGAGTGCCATCATGCTAAGACCCCTGTTCAAACGTCGTCTTATTTTTTTAGCCAGCCTATTTTTGGTATGTATGGCGATTTTGTTTTTTATCGCCTGGTGGGGTCGTCTGCCTGCCAACACGGGCAAATCCAGCACCTATCAAACCGCTGTCATTACCAAAAACAATCAAAAAACGGTGGCAACCGATATGCCACCTGATGAGCCCTCCAGCCGTTTTCGCCAATTTGGCTCGCAAAGCATGGCCGATGGCATCGCAGAGTTGGTTAAAAGCAATCCAAAAAAAACGGGCGTTTATCCCTTGCCAGATGGTATGGATGCGTTTGCCGCACGTATGCTACTCATTAGCACCGCAGAAAAAACGCTAGATGTGCAGTATTATATTTGGAATAACGACATCACTGGCAATCTGATGTTCCAAGCCATCAAAGAAGCGGCAGAGCGCGGTGTGCGCGTGCGATTATTAATAGATGACAACAATACCCGTGGTCTCGACCCAACGCTGTGGGTACTTAATGAACACCCCAATATTGAAGTAAGATTGATGAACCCCAATCGTTTTCGCTCGTGGCGCTGGCTAGGGTTTGTGGGCGATTTTGAGCGGCTCAATCATCGCATGCACAATAAATCCATCACCGCCGATAGCCAAATCACCATCACAGGCGGGCGCAATATCGGGGATGAGTATTTTTCTTTAAACCAAGAGATGGTATTTTCTGACCTAGATGTGCTGATGGTTGGGCATATTGTACCGCAAATGTCACAAGCGTTTGACCAATATTGGAACCATAAACTGGCTTTTCCTATCACCGATTTGGTCGAAAAACCTGAGCCATCTGCCCTAAACCAAGTGTTTACCCCAAAAACTCAAAAAGCTGATAAACCCGCATCACAACAACTCGACCCTGTGCTAAAGCTGAAAAACGACTATCTAAAGCGCTTGGTGGCAATCGACTTTGTCAACCAAATCAAACAACAAAAATTGCCGCTCTACTGGGCAAGCGTCCAGCTATTGACGGACAATCCTGACAAACTCGGCAGCAAAGCTAACACCCAAGGATTAAATATCAACCAAAGCTTAGGTAAAATCAGCCGTGAACTCAATTTAATCTCTGCGTATTTTGTCCCCACGGAGCAAGGCAAAGACTATTTTATCAACCTTGCAAAAAAAGGCGTAGCGGTGAATATTTTGACCAATGCCATGAGCGCCACCGATGTCAAGCTTGTGCATTCTGGCTATGCCAAACACCGCAAAGACTTACTCAAAGCTGGTGTCAAGCTATATGAGCTCAAGCCCAATGCCATCAAAGACAATCTGCGTGATTCATACTTGACGGGAAGCTCTGCAACCAGCTTACATGCCAAAACATTTGAAAGCGATGGTGAAAAGGTGTATATCGGCTCGTTCAACTTTGATCCACGTTCAGCCTTGACCAATACCGAACTTGGCGTTGCCATCACCCACCCTGTACTTGCCAACAAAATCCGCAATGAATTTTTGCAAGCCTTGCCAACAACCAGCTACACCTTGTCGCTCAAAGATGACAATATTCAGTGGTCAACGCTCGAGAACGGTCAAACCGTCACGTATGATGAAGAGCCACAAACCAAGCCTTGGCAGCGTACGCTAGTATGGATGCTATCGCACCTGCCGCTTGAAAAATTTTTATAAGCTGTCATTGTTATGAACGACAACGTTAGCCAATACGCTTAGCGCAATTGGCTATCTTTACTACCACGGCGATTAAATAGCTCAACTTTCTGCTGATGCTGTTCTAGCGATTGTTGACAATGCACGCACAAGCGCACCCCAGGCATCGCAAGACGCCGTGCTTCGGGAATCGGGGCATCGCACTCCTCACAATGAGTTAGACTCTCACCCTGTGGCAATGCCCGTTTTGCCCGTTCAATTGCGTCATTAATAGTCGCTTCAATTTGTTCGTTTTCTGCACCATCCGCAGCCCAACCACTTGCCATATTTTTCCTTAGATTTTAATAGTTTAACTATAATAATATGGTAGTGGTTTTATCAAATTTCAATAGCGTATCAAAGCTGTCATCGCGCCATTTTATTGTGGTTGTAAATCAATCACCTGACCTTTGATACCTGCCGCTTCATCAGTCATCAAGGCAACATACGCACTCATCAAGTCTTCGGGTGCAAGTAAGGTATTGGGGTTTTCGCTCGGATAAGCAGCAGCCCGCATTTGGGTACGCGTGGCACCGGGATTGATGCAGTTAAAGCGCAGGGTGGTGGTTTTTTGGGTTTCTTGGGTGAAAATATCGCTCATCCCTTCTACTGCCAATTTTGACAGCGCATACGCTCCCCAAAACGCGCGTGGACGGCTGCCAACACTACTAGAGGTAAACACCACTGAGCCACTTTGTGCAGATTTGAGTAGTGGTAGCAAAGCTTGGGTAAGGGTAAAGGTGGCATTAAAATTGACTTTCATTACCTGCTCAAAAATAATCGGGTCATACATTTCAAGTGGGGTCAATACACCGAGCAACCCTGCATTGTGTAAAACACCGTCCAAATGCCCGACTTCACGCTCAATCAAAATCGCCAATTGCTGCATTTCAGTGTAGCTTGCGCTCTCTAAATTCATCAGTAGCATGGCAGGCTCAGCACCGCCTTCTGCTTCAATTAGGTCATACACGGCTTCAAGCTTGCTCGCGGTTTTGCCAAGTAGTAGCACGGTCGCGCCATATTTTGCATAGCTTAGCGCTGCTGCTTTACCGATGCCATCACCTGCCCCTGTGACCAAAATATTTTTACCTTTTAGACAATCGGCAGGTGGGATAAAGTTACGGATATCATCATGCGTTGCTAAAGTCATAGTTTCCTCAAAATTTTTCTCAAAAGCTTGCTAAAAAATTCCCTGAAAATCGGGCAAATTGTTAACACCTTGTCTATGCATCAAGCGCCTAGTCGCTTGTTCAGGTATCCACTCAAGCATCCGTCCAATCGCCCAGCAAAGCGGTCAATTCAGCGACGCTATGGATTATATTATCTGCGCCCCAACTGCCCAAATCCGCTTGGTCTTCAGGGGGAATATAGCCATAAGCTGCCAAAATCGTACGCATATTCGCCGCTTTGCCCGCTTGAATGTCACGAATATGGTCACCGACATACACACAATTTTTAGGCTGTAACTGACGCCCAAGTTGTTCATTCAACCATGCTACTGCCAAATACATGGGCTCTGGGTCAGGTTTGGTATGTTTGACATCATCAGGGCATACCAGTACAGCACAACGCTCAGTTAGCTGAAGTTTCTCTAATAAATTTTCCGCCAAATAACGCGGCTTATTGGTGACAATGCCCCATACAATGCCACGTGATTCCAAGTTTTTTAGCAGCGAATCAAGCCCATCAAACAAGCGGCTATCGACACAGATATCAGCTTCATAGGTGTCCAAAAACTCTTGCCGATAAGCCAGCAAGGTTGGGTCATCCTCAGTCACATTGGCAAGCTCGCCAAACATCAGCTTGACCATCGCTCTGGCGCCTGCAGAAACTTGCTCGCGAATGGCGGTATTACTGGGTGCTGGGTGCTGGTGTTTGGCGCACATCACCTTAATAATCCGAATAAAATCAGGTGCCGTATCAATCAAGGTACCATCAAGGTCAAACAATACGGCTTGGCATTTTTCAGTCATTTTTTGCTCAAATCAACGATTAATATTTAAGTAAAGCCAACTACTGAGGTTTGTAGACTGCCATCATGTAGTTAACGTCAACATTTTGTGCCAGCCAATAGTGCTTGATAAGTGGATTGTAATGTAAACCAATTAAATCTTGACGTTTGCAGCCTGCCCGCTGGGCAAAACGATCTAACTCAGCTGGGGTGATGAATTTTTCATAATCATGTGTGCCGCGTGGCAGCAAGCGTAATAGGTATTCAGCGCCAATCACCGCAAACAGGTAGGATTTTGGGTTGCGATTGATGGTTGATAGTACCAATACACCATTGGGTTTGAGCAGGGTAAAACAGGCATTGATAATTGACTGCGGGTCTGGCACGTGCTCGAGCATTTCCATACACGTCACCACATCAAACTCACCAGCGTGCGCTTTGGCAAAATCTTCTACAGCGACACAAGCAAAATCAATCGCTTGGCTAGTTTGTTCGGCATGGATTTGTGCTGCCTTGATATTGGCTTCTCCCAAATCAATACCCGTCACCGTGGCGCCGCGCACTGCCATGCTATGTGACAAAATACCACCACCACAGCCGACATCTAACACTTTTTTGCCCGTTAATCCTGATTGCTGGCGGGCGATGGTTTGCTGTTCAATCCAGTTTAAGCGTAGCGGATTGATTTGGTGCAAGGTGGCAAACGCGCCTGATTTGTCCCACCATTCATTGGCAAGGTCGGTGAATTTTTGTACTTCTTGTAAGTCGACGTTTTGCTGTAGGTTCGGTTGTGTCATGATGATAGTTCCGTTTGATTTTTACTTCGCTATTTTTTTAATTCGATACTTTTTACTTTAATAACATGTTATCGCGTTTTTTGAAATGCGGTTGCTCGCTAACCACAATTGCTATCAAAAATAGCCTTATTCTAACAGTTTTTAGCCCATGCGCTGTAGAATTTATGTGGCAGGCTGATAGCGTAAAATTGTAGCGTAAAATAGCTGATGACTACCCAGCCGCATAACCGCCCAACTTTAAGTATGACTGGTAAAATAAACTTAAAAAAATATACTTTGTAATTTAGAAAATTTAATTAACATATTGCTTATGTTTTTCACCACTGTAGTTTTTTTTAGTTTACAAAGTATTACACTTAGGCACATCCTTAATTTATGATAGTATAACGCGCAGGTATTTTCGTATTTTGAGCCCTGCTAGCAAGCGATTTTCTATAAGATACTATAAGATATGAGCCGTGCTAGACCCTATGATTTGACTGTTAATGAGGCAACCATGAAAAAATTAGCAATGACCGCAATCGCAGCCGCTATCGGCTTGACCAGTTTATCAACCCAAGCTGCAGATTTTGTAGCGGGTCAAGACTATAAGGTGCTTGCAAATCCAGAGAAAATTGAAGGCAATAAAATCATTGTTCGCGAATTTTTTTGGTATGGTTGCCCACACTGCTACAAATTAGAACCTTACATGGCACAGTGGTCAAAAAAATTGCCAGCTGATGTGGTGTTTATGCAGACGCCAGCTGCGATGAACCCTGTGTGGGAACAAAACGCGCGCGGTTTTTATGCCGCACAGTTGTTAGGCTATCAAGGCAAAACCCACCAAGCGATGTTTGACGCCATTCAAAAAGACCGCCAAAAATTGTTTGACCAAGCCTCTATCGGTCAATGGTACGCATCAAAAGGCGTGGATATCAATAAATTTAACAGCATGTACAATTCTTTTGCGGTGAATACCCGTATCGCGCGTTCAAAAGATGCGGCGCAGCGCTTCCAACTATCAGGGGTGCCTGCGGTTGTCGTTGATGGCAAATACGTGGTTGAGGGTGAGGATGGTAAAGTGCCACAAGTGGTTAACTATCTCATCAACAAAGCCCGTGCTGAGCGTGGCGGTAAATAATCCGACAGCCATTTGCTAAGGATTAATGGTTTTAGCCTAGATGGTTTTAGCTTAAATAGTAAAAAAGCCGTTTCATTGAATTAGCATTGAAACGGCTTTTTTTATAGGAGCGGCTTTTTTATGGTAGTTAATAAAACCTAGTGATCCGCTGGCGTGCCGCCTTGTGCCACAATCCAATTTTCTAGCTGTTTGGTTTTTTCATCCAATAGCGTTTTATCACCGCTTGCTTCGACATTGAGACGAATCAGTGGCTCAGTGTTAGAAGCGCGGACATTAAAGCGCCAGCGTGGAAAATTGACCGATAAGCCATCGAGTTTATCAAGGGTCGCCGTTTGGCTATCAAATTGTTGGTAGCTTTCTTCAAGTTTTGCCAACACCGCAGGCGCAGTGATACCGTCTAATTTAAAGTTAATCTCACCTGAGATAGGAAAGGCGGCAATCATCTCATCAACCAGTTGCGACAGTTTTTTTGGCGCCTCTGTTTTGCCTGATTTTGATAGCAGCTCAATCACCAATAACCAAGGAATCATACCACTATCGCAGTAGTTAAAATCGCGGAAATAATGATGCGCAGACATCTCACCGCCATACACTGCATTGTTTTCACGCATGATTTGTTTGATAAAAGAATGCCCTGACTTACTGATAGTCGCTTTGCCGCCTGCCGCCGCGATGACGCTTTCGGTATTTAAGATATTGCGCGGGTCATAGACAATCGCCTCGGCAGGATTTTTATCCAAGAAAGCTTTGGCAAGCACCCCCACTACATACGTGCCTTCCAAGAATCGAGCGTTTTCATCAAAGAAAAAACAGCGGTCAAAATCGCCATCAAACGCAATCGCTAAGTCCGCTTTCTCTGCCAATAGCTTGTCTGCTGTCACTTTACGGTTGGCAATAATCATGGGATTGGGAATACCATTGGGAAAACTGCCATCGGGCGCATGATTGATTTTGATAAAATTAATAGGCGCGTTGGCAGCTTGTAGACGCTGCTCAAGCAAATCAATCGTTGGCGCGGCACTACCGTTGCCACAATTGACGACCACTGTCAAAGGTCGTAACGCGTTGACGTCAATATAGCTTATCAGGTGGTCGATATAGGCGGTTTTATCTTCTTTTAACTGATACTCGCCTTTAGTGGCTGCCGCTTTGAACGCGCCTTTTTCTGCGATTTGTTGAATGTCTGCCAAGCCGGTATCCGCGCTAATAGGTTTTGACTGTTCACGCACCAATTTTAGCCCGTTATAATTAATGGGGTTGTGACTGGCAGTCACTTCAATACCGCCAATCGCGCCATAGTGACTGGTGGCAAAATACACTTCTTCAGTGCCTGTCATGCCCAAATCAATCACATCAATACCCGCATCTAATATACCTTGAATAGTGGCTTTTTTGAGGGCTTCACTACTGGGCCGAATGTCACAGCCAATCACAATCGCGGGTTTTTGCTGATTTGATAGCGGTGCACTTAAAAATTGGGCGAAAGCACGTCCGATACGGTAGGCAATGTCCTCGTCAAGATTTTTACCGAGTTCACCGCGGATGTCATAGGCTTTAAAAGACGAAATTGTGATGGGAGAAAAATCATTCATATACGTGGCTCATTGGATTAAGAATTAAGAATGTCATTCAATTAACTGTTAATTACTCAAAATCAGTTATTCACTAGCAATAATCAGCTATCACCAAACACATCGCGGCTATACACTTTTGCCTTGACGTGCGCTAATTCGGGATGTAATCGGTTCGCGACAATCACATCGCTGGTTTGTAAAAAACTTGCTAAATCATTGACTACAGGACAATCCATAAACTGCGCTGACGACAGACTGGGCTCATAGATTTGTACATCAATGGCATGTTGTTTGAGCAGTTCAATAATGTCCAAAATTGCAGAATCTCTAAAGTTATCGGCATCTTTTTTCATACTCAAGCGGTACACACCCACGGTCTTAGGCTGCTTGGCGATAATTTGACGGGCGATAAAGCGTTTGCGGGTATTGTTGGCATCCACCACCGCATGAATCACATTGGCAGGAATCCCTTCATAATTGGCTTTAAGCTGTTGGGTATCTTTGGGTAGACAATAGCCACCATACCCAAATGATGGGTTGTTGTAATGCATGCCAATCCGCGGGTCTAAGCTCACACCGGTGATAATCGACTCACTATCAAGCCCCATGCTTTCGGCAAAGCTATCTAACTCGTTAAAAAATGCAATGCGTGTGGCAAGGTAGCTATTGGCAAATAGTTTGACCGCCTCTGCCTCAGTAGGCGGCATAATTTGGCTTGGGGTGTGGTTTTGTTCGCTGGCAGTTTGGTATTGGACGATTAGTTGGTGGCAAACATCTTGCAGCGCTGGCACATAGTTTATATCACAGCCAACGATAATACGTGACGGATGTAGGTTGTCATATAACGCTTTGCCTTCTCGCAAAAACTCCGGCATAAACAAAATACGCGTATCAAATTTTGCCTGCATGTCAACGGTAAATCCAATCGGCACAGTCGATTTGATCACAATCGGTACTTGTGCGTTGTGAGCGCGTACCGTTTGGATACTGGCTTCCACCGATGAGGTATCGAATTTGCCAGTGGCGACATCGTAGTTCGTCGGTGTAGCAATAATCACCAAATCTGCGGTCGAAAAATCCGCCTCACTTACCAACTGCGCTGCTAAATTCAAGGACTGCGTTGTCAAGAACTGCGCAATCAACGCATCGTCAATCGGCGACGCTTGCTGTTGTAATTGGGCAATTTTTTGGGCATCAATATCGACCAAGGTGACTTGGTTAGCAAGTTTAGGTTGGGCTAATAAGACAGCATTGGACAGACCGACATAGCCTGCCCCAATGACAAAAATAGTTGTAATCATGGGTGATGAAACCTTACAAATCGCAGCAAAAATTAGCGAAGCCGTCGCGTATTTTCAGCCTTGATATTTCTTATATTTTTAAATTGGGTAAGTTTGTGCCAATATCACTATAGTTTGACAAAATGGCATAGCAATGACAACGATTATTTTGAGACATCTGTGTTTTAGGTATTTGTATTTGAAGCCTCTGTATTTTAAGCATCTAGACTGTCAAGGCAAATACTTACCAATGCACTTAGATTGCTACGTCAAATGCGCTAAAATAGCTAGGTCAATTATATTGTGAATTTTTCATCATTTACTATTAATCACCCTTCAGAGATAACGATGCAACCGACTTCCAATTTTGCTGACCTCATTGCCTTAATGGCACGACTGCGCCAAGACTGCCCTTGGGATAAAAAACAAACCAACGACAGCCTCATTCCCTACGCCCTAGAAGAAACCTATGAGCTTGTCGAAGCCATACAATCGGGCGACATTGACGACATCAAGGGTGAGCTTGGCGATGTGCTGCTACAAGTGGTGTTTCACGCTTGTTTATACCAAGAGCAGCAGCAGTTTGATATCAGTGAGGTGATTTTCACCTTACAACAAAAACTCATTCGCCGTCACCCGCATGTGTTCGACAAAGAAAATCTAAAAACCGATGAAGATGTCAAAAAACGCTGGGATGAAATCAAAGCCTTGGAAAATGCCGAAAAAGCCCAACAGGGTAAACTGGTAAACTATCGCCGCACCCTTGATGCGGTCAAGGCAGGCTCAGCGTTGATGCAAGCGCAAGAACTACAAAAAACTGCCAATAAAGTCGGTTTTGATTGGGATGTGGTGTCGGGTGCTGTGGACAAATTGGACGAAGAAGTGGCAGAGCTCAAAGAAATCTTACCAATCGATGGTCAAAAACCGACGCCTGAGCAAAAAGCGCTGCTAGAAAAAGAACTGGGGGATTGTTTTTTTGCCCTAGTCAACATTGCTCGCAAACTGGGCATTGATAGCGAAAAAGCGACTTTGACCACCGTGCATAAATTTCGCTCTCGTTTTGGCTTTATTGAAGATGAGCTCACCAAAATGGGTAAAACCCCTGAAACTTCTAGCTTAGAGGAAATGGATAACTTGTGGGACTTGGCAAAACAGCATGAAAAACTTGTATAAGGGGTTTTGAGCACAGGCTAGGTTTTAGGTTCTAGTGTTATTGACAGCTAATACCCTGTCTACATGCCGTGTACATTTTTTTGGTAAAACAGTTTTTTAGCTAAGTTTGTACTAAGTTTGGGGTGGCATAATAGCTCACATCAACTCATTAAACCCAATGTATTAAACCAATTTGGTTAATAGCATTGATTTAATAGCATTGATTTAACACAAGGTTTGATTCGTTTGTTATTGAATCTATCTTGTTTATTCAATCTTGTTGATCCATTACATAAATTGGTATAACAATAATATTTTAAGAGACGACTATGAAAAAAACGCTATTTGCATCCGCCCTAGCCTTGGTATTTGCTTCAACAACCGCTTTTGCAGCACCGGCTGTACCAGCTGTACCTGCCCATAACGCACCTAGCCAAAACGTAACTCACAAAAAAGTGACTCATAAAAACGTCACTCATAAAAAAGTGACGCATAAGAATGAGCTACGTCATAAACCTGTCAAAAAAATTGTCAAAAAACCTGTTAGAAAACAGGTGAAAAAACATTATGTCAAAAAACAGGTCAAAGTAAACCGTGGTCACCCTCATATAAAAGGAGAGCATGCAAAAGGTCAGCCAAGATAATTTCTCGTTATCGGCACAAGCCTTTAGTGCATAGTAAAAGCCGAAACCTGACTGGGTTTTGGCTTTTTTATTGCCCAAGATTGATTGTTCCAAAAGTCTGGGCAAGTTATACTGAGTCAACAGGGATTTGACCGTTAAAGCAATGATTTTTCGATTATTAGTTGGCTCAATTTTTGCCATTTTAGTTCTAAATATATGGGCAATGCCCGCACAGGCGCAAGTATGTACCCCAACCTTGACGCCCGAGCAGGCTTTTTTGGCAGTGACAAATTTGACGGGTACTAACAGTGGGACCACAAAACCCTCTGCAAATCTCCTTGCCAATTCGCCCAAAGTGATTAATATCAATACAGCCAGTGAAGCCGAGCTTACACAGCTTGATGGTATCGGCGCCAAAAAAGCCCAGCAAATTATTTTATACCGGCAAATGATAGCGCCGTTTGCCACAGCGGATGACCTAGCCAACGTCAAAGGTATCGGCAAAGCGACTGTCGATAAAAATCGCCACCGCATCACCACCCAATAGCGATAGCAAAGCATTGGCAATCATCACAAGCCTATTCTTATTTTATACACGCTGTACTAGCAAGCAAACCGTCTCATCCGGTAGCGCTAACGTCCTACAGATAATCAATCCTTCAACAATACTTTTCGCTCACTGGATTTTTTGTAACCGTGAATTAATATCCCTAGTTAGGCAGAAATTTGGTACACTAACCGCTAATAAATTTCTGCCGTTTTCATGGATTTTGGTTATATACATGGCAAAAAAAACTCGCAAATCACCTAGCACGGCAAACGCTGCTGGCAATACCGCAACCGATTATGTTTTAGATAGACAGTCGGCTCGCCGGGATGCCAAAAAACTGGGCTTAAACAAAGCTGATTTACCCAACTCCATCAAAGAAGTGATTAGCACACTGACGCAGGCGGGTTTTGAAGCCTACATCGTCGGTGGTGGGGTGCGTGATGCCCTGTTAGGCTTAAAGCCCAAAGACTTCGATGCTGTGACCAACGCCACCCCAAACCAAATTAAAGAAGTATTTGGCAAACGCTGCCGCATCATCGGAAGGCGTTTTCAGCTGTGTCATGTGTATTCTGGTCGCGATATGATTGAAGTTGCGACCTTTCGCGCGCCGCCTAAGGACAACAATCATCTCACCGAAGACGGCATGATCATGCGTGACAATGTGTGGGGCGATATCTATCAAGATGTGGTGCGCCGCGATTTTAGTATCAATGCCCTGTACTATCAGCCATTTGACGACATCGTTTATGATTTTTGTGGGGGTCTCAACGATATTGAAAACCGCACCATTCGTCTGCTCGGTGACACCCAAAAACGGGTGGAAGAAGACCCTGTACGTCTGCTACGAGCGCTGCGTTTTAAAGCAAAATTGCAGTTTGATTTTGATAACGCCTTAAACCAACAATTCAACGCGCAAAACTGGGCATTATTGGCGCAAGTATCCCCTCACCGTTTGTACGATGAGACGCAAAAAATGTTCACAGGCGGCTACTTGGTGCCGATGTTACCACTGCTATTTGATTATGGTGCGTTTTCTCAGTTGCTGTTTTATCCACCGACAACCGTGACGCCACTACTCAACCAAGTCACCATCAATACCGATAGGCGCATAGGCAGTGGTAAAAGCATTAACCCTGCGTTCTTTTATGCGACTATTTTGTGGGAAAACTATCTGTATTTATTGGATAAGTTTAAAAAGAACACACCATTTAGCGACGCGCAAAACCAAGCCGCCAATAAAGTCTTGGACAAGCAGCGCCAGCACACGGCGATGCCCAAGTTTGCCGAGCAGTTTATTAAAGATATTTGGCTCATGCAGCCAAGACTTGCCCAGCCGCGCAAAAAAAATCTGCAAAAGCTGTTTGAAAACCCACGTTTTCGGGCTGCCTATGACTTTTTGATGATGCGTGAGCAAGTGGAAGCCAAAAACCAAGCACTTGCCAAACAACATGGCGCAGCGATTACGTTGGATGATGAAAGTACCAACGGCATGGGACATTGGTGGGCGTGGTTTCAAACCCTAGGTGCCAAACAGCAGCAACAAGCGATTGATGAGTTCGACCTTGAATCAGTACGTTTGCGCTTTGCCAATATTGTCAATCAAACCAGTTTTGAGGACGACAGTGTTGCTTACCAAACTAGCGATGCGGTGCATGATAATGAAGTAGAGATGGGTAGCGATTTTAGTCATGGAAAGCACCGCAGTGAACGACGCCGCTTGCCGTTTGCAGCAAGCAGCCAAATCGAACATGAACTGGTACCAGATACCGCACTATCTACCAAAGCACACAAACTAACACAGCAGCAGCAACTTGAAAAAGCCCAGCTGCAGCAGTTATCGCTTGCCAGTCACACCAACTCAGCACCCGCTAAGTCACTTATCGTAGCGCAAAAAGACGATGACCACTCTTATCAGCCGACAGTTTCTGCTTCAATATCAGCTTATACTGAGACAAGTGCACGCCCAAATAGTTCACACGCAAATGATTTGCACCCAAATAATTCACACTTAAGTCGCTCACGCAAACGTGACAAAGCCTATTTATCGGCAGCGAGTGTACCTGCCAAACGTGCGCGACGTACCCCTAGCTCAAACTGGTCGATTTTGGAGCAACGCCAGCAAGCGGATATCGCAACATCCGCTAGTGATTTGCGTGGCGAACCTGTCAGCCCAACACCCGTCAAACAAAGCATTGACAATCAGGCGGTGACTCATACCGATATTGATATTGTCTCTAGCACTGACACTGACATTGGCACTGGCACGGTCAATCATTCGGCTTCCAATGAATCAATAATTGATAGTGGATTGGTACAGCCAAAGCCAAAGCGAGCGCCACGGACGCGTAAAAAAGCGGTTGCTGATAGCAAAGTCTCAGCAGAAGCGGTGACTAAGGACGAGGCACCGGCAGCACCAAAACGCACCCGCAAACGCGCGGTCAAAATCGACGGTCATCAACCATGATTACGTGCTATATCGGTTTGGGAGGCAATATCGCAAACGCGCTTGGTACGCCAAAGCAGCATATTGCCAATGCTATTGCGGCGTTTTACGCATCACCGCACTTTGCCAATGTTACATCATCATCACTGTATCAATCCAAAGCCTTTGGGGTCACCGACCAGCCCGATTTTTTTAATGCGGTGGTAAAAGTTGATACCGATTTGGCACCCTTAGCCCTGTTGGATTTTTGCCAAAGTTTGGAGAGCGCTGCCAAGCGCACGCGTTTGCGCCACTGGGGTGAGCGTAGTTTGGATGTCGATGTATTGTTGTATGGCGACGACACAATCAACCATACACGTTTAACCGTGCCACATGAAGGCTTATTTGCGCGTAATTTTGTGCTGATTCCGCTGCTGGAGCTTGACCCAACCCTTATGGTAAATGGACAAAAATTGGCAGATTTACCGACCAGTCAACAGTGGCAGGGCTTGGAAAAATTAACCGTAGTTTAACCCATATCAGTTAACAGGGTTTTTTGTAAAAATTAACAAATTATTGGTGCTATGGATTTGAAATCGCAAAAAATTAAACCATTGATAAAGTAACGTTTTTTGTTTTTCCTATTTCTTGTTTTTGCCTGTTTCTTTTGCCCTTGCTTCTTTTAGCTTTACTTCTTTTACCCTTGATTCTTTTAACCTTGCTTTTTAAAGGAAACCGCATGAGCTACGTTAGCAACCTAGAATCTAACCCTGATTCAACAACTGAGTCAACATCTGCCGCAGCGACGATTAAACCTAAATTACCTGTGACCTTGTCCACCTTAAACAAACTTAAAGCCAATGGCGAGACGTTCTCGTGCTTGACATGTTATGACGCAAGTTTTGCAGCAGCCATGCAAGTTGCAGCGATTGATACGATTTTGATTGGCGACAGTCTTGGTATGGTGGTGCAAGGACAAACCTCAACCTTGCCGGTGACAATCGCAGACATGGTGTATCATACCCAAAACGTGGCTCGTGCCAACAGTCATGCACTGATTTTATGTGATTTACCTTTTATGAGCGTTGCCACGCTTGAGCGCGCACTCGATGCCAGCCAAGCGGTGATGCAAGCAGGCGCGCATGTGGTCAAAATCGAAGGCGGTGCCGAGCTTGCCAAAATCGTGTCAGTGCTTGCCAACAACGGCGTGCCGACCTGCGTGCATCTAGGTTTGACGCCGCAATCAGTGAATGTGTTTGGTGGCTACAAAGTACAAGGCAAAACCGATGCCCAAGCGGAAAAACTCATGGCTGACTGTCAAGCAGTGGTAGAAGCGGGTGCAGCCATTTTACTACTCGAATGCGTCCCTGCTGAGTTTGCCAAAAAAGTGCGTGACACTTTCCCCGTGCCAGTGATTGGTATTGGCGCAGGCGTGGAGTGTGATGGTCAAGTGCTGGTCATGCACGATATGCTTGGGGTATATACCCGTAAACCTGCCAAGTTTGTCAAAAACTTTTTGACCGACGAGCATAACGAAACCAAGGATATCACCGGGGCGTTTAAAGCCTATCATAAAGCGGTCAAAGACCGTACGTTCCCAACGCCAGCGCATAGTTTTTAGTAATCATAAAGGCAAAAAAATGCAAGTATTTCATACCATCAACGCATTACGTGACACCTTAAAACCTTTACGCCATCAAGTGGCTGCGCCAAAGATAGCGCTGGTTCCCACGATGGGTAATTTGCACAGCGGTCACGTGACCCTCGTCAAAAAAGCCAAGGAACTTGCCGATATCGTGGTGGTCAGTGTGTTTGTTAACCCAACCCAATTTGGTGTGGGTGAAGACTTTGATACCTACCCACGCACGCTAGAGGCCGATGTGGCAAAACTCACCGAAGCGGGGGCAAATTTTGTATTTGCCCCAAGCGTGGAAGAAATGTACCCAACCTACCCTAACAACGTGCAAGTGCTGTCTGGCGATATCAGCAAAATCTTGTGTGCCAACACTCGCCCCACCCACTTTGATGGTGTCGGCTTGGTGGTGAGTAAACTGTTTAATATCGTCCAGCCTGACATCGCTGTTTTTGGCAAAAAAGACTATCAACAACTTGCCATTATCCGCCAGTTGGTCGCTGAGCTCAATTTCCCGATTGAGATTGTCGGAGTAGATATCGTGCGCGCTGAGGACGGGTTGGCATTATCGTCTCGCAATCAATACCTAAGCGAAGCAGAGCGTCAACTTGCCCCCACCTTGCAAAAAAGCTTGCAACAGCTTGCCAATGAGTTAACAACTGCCAATTTTGCCGATTTTGACAAGATTATTGCCGGCGCAATTGATAAGTTAAATCGCGTGACGGTGGCTGATTCAGGCTTTAAAGTGGATTATTTGGCAGTTAAAAATCGCTTATTACAACCGCCGAAGCCCACTGATAAAGACTTGGTAATTTTGACCGCCGCTTTTTTGGGCAAGAAAACACGGCTTTTAGATAACCTAGAGTTTAGTCGGGAACTAAATCAGGAAATGAATCAGCCATCGGCTAGCGACTTTAATCGACAACCTACCATCGCATCTGTGAAGGATTAACTATGTCAACGCTACAAGTTATCATTGTTTCAGGACGTTCAGGCTCGGGTAAGACATCGGTTCTCAATATTATGGAAGACTTTGGCTATTATCCAATTGATAATTTGCCACTCTCGCTAGTCCCTAGCGCCATTGATAAACTTGTACATGACAGCCAAATTTATAAAATCGCTATTGGTATCGATGTACGCTCGCCACAAGCGGACTTATCGCGGTTTGCTGAGGTCTATCATAAGCTGATAGAGACTTATAGCAAACCCGCGATTAAAATACTGTATGTGACTGCCCAAGAAAGCGTCCTGGTGGCACGGTTTGACGCCACGCGCCGTCTGCATCCGTTAATGGCGGTGTCGGGCAATCTACCCAATGCCATCAAAAAAGAAATCGATATCTTAGAACCCATTGCTATTCGCGCTGATATCAAAATTGACACAAGCCTTCTTAATATCCACCAACTCAAAGAAGTCATCCGCGATCATTTGGGCGTGGATAATGCGGTAACCGTCAACATTTTATCCTTTGGGTTTAAATATGGGGCACCGATTGATGCTGATTTTATTTTTGATGTGCGTACCCTGCCAAACCCCCATTGGAAGATTGAACTGCGCAACCAAACAGGGCTAGATGATGATGTCAAAGCATTTTTTGATGACTATAGCGAAGTAGATGACATGGCTAATGATATTATCGCTTTTTTTAAAAAATGGTTGCCGCCTTTTTTGCACAACAATCGCCATACCGTGACCATCGCTATCGGCTGTACTGGGGGCAAACACCGCTCTGTGTATATCGCAGAGAAATTGGGCGAATCACTGACCCAATCGCTACCCAAAGAGATGGTGGTACGTATCAAGCACCGTGAAAAAAACCGCTGGTAGCACGTTCTGAATCAACTTTATACTTATGATTGATAACTTTGAGATTGATAAATGATTAATTTTGCTGAAATGGATATGGCGGTTAGCCGTACCGAACTAAAAAAAGCCCATGAACGCCTACAGCGACTGGCTGAGCCGCTTGCCAATTTGTCAAAAAAACAAATGAAGGCACTGCCTGCCAGTGAGTTTTTTTTGGATGACTTGCTGCAGCTTGCCGATATCACCAGCCATGAAGCACGTAAACGCCACATCAAGCGTTTGGGCAAATTGCTGGCTGAAGAAGAACCGCATGCGATTGTCGAATTTTTATTTCGCCATACCTTTAGCCCTGAGCAACAAGCCAAAATTGAAAGTTGGCAAACGCGCCTAAATTTGCAAGATGACAATACCTTAAAACAATTTACCAAAACTTTTTTTGACAGTGAATTCAACACCATCAAGCAGCTACTGATTTGGATTGCCTACGCCGAATACACCCAAGATGATGAATTGATGAATGAGAGTGTGGCTGATTTACACACTTATATCCGCCAAGTGGCGATTTTGTCCAAAGGTAAATAGTCGGACTGACTGCCAGTTTTCTAACCACTTATCCCTATGTGGCTTGGCTAGTGGGTATAGCGGATGACTGTATGAGTGATTTATCCGCTATGCATTAGGTTATCGCGATACCCTATGCGTCGATTTTTTACTACCAAAGCTATTTTCATCATAAAATAACGTAAAATTGCTTTTATTTTATAGAGTGAGCCGCTAAGGTATGCCATCAGCCTTAGCCACCCTGTCCGCAATGAGTCATTTTCACCAGTTACGCAAACACACCCAGTCCAACCCCAACTATCCCAACCAAATTCGCCAGTGGCGCGTGATTGTCATGGCGATTTCGGCATTTATTTTTAATACCACCGAATTTGTGCCGATTGCGCTGCTCTCTGACATTGGTCATAGCTTTGCCATGCCGGTAGAAACGGTGGGGCATATGATCACTATCTATGCTTGGATTGTGGCTATTTTGTCACTCCCTGCCATGCTTGTCACTGCCCGTATCGAACGGCGTAAGCTATTGATAGCATTATTTGTTATCTTTATCGGGGGACATGCAGTGTCGGTGATGGCGCAAAGTTTTGCCATGCTGTTGGTTGGACGGGCATTGATTGCGCTAGCGCATGCGGTGTTTTGGTCAATTACCGCAAGCCTTGTGGTGCGTGTGGCGCCCAAAGATCGTCAAACCAAAGCCTTGGGGCTATTGTCGATGGGTAGTGCGCTGGCGACGGTGCTTGGGCTGCCTTTGGGTCGGATGATTGGGCAGTGGCTTGGGTGGCGGATGACGTTTGGCACGATTGGTGTGGCTGCGCTCTTGGCAATGATTATGGTGTGGTGGATTTTGCCAAAACTGCCGAGCAAAGATGTCGGCTCAGCCGCAAGTTTACCCAGTATTTTTAATAATATCCCCTTGCTCACTGTCTATATGCTTACTGTGTTATGTGTGACGGCACACTTTACGGCATATAGTTATATTGAGCCTTATATGCTGACGATTAGTCAGTTTAGTCAGCAATTTGCTACAGTGATTTTGCTGAGTTTTGGGGTGGCAGGTTTGCTAGCGAGTTGGCTATTTGGGCACTTTTATGACCGTTTCCCACGGGCGTTTTTGATTAGCGCGATGGCAACGCTGCTGTTTTCGCTGTTGGCATCGGTCTGGCTGCCCCATGTGCCAATCTTGTGGCTTGCCCTAGCGATGCTATGGGGGTTGGCAATTACGGCGATTAGCCTTGCTTTGCAGCTACGTGTATTGCAGCTTGCGCCGAATGCCACTGATGTAGCGATGTCAATTTTTTCAGGAATTTATAACGTTGGTATCGGCGGCGGCGCGTTCGTCGGTGGACTGGTGATTGCAAGCTTAGGACTGGCTATGGTGGGTTATGTGGGGGCAGGTATCGCGCTCATTGCCATGGTTTGTTTAATGGTGTATTTGGCGCGTACCCAAAAGTAATCAAACCCAGTAGCTTACTTGTAATTGGGCTTGCGCTTAGACTTACGATTGGGCTTGCTTGCAGCCGACTTTTCCCACTGACAAGTTAACTGACATTCAGCGTTTCTACCAATGCCTGTTTGAGTTTTTCTAGTCGCTCATCCGATAGTGGTTTGTCTTCATGGTCAGTGATAAAGAACATATCTTCGGCGCGCTCACCCAATGTGGTAATGCGGGCAAAATGCACTTCAATATCATGCGCCAAAAACACCTGCCCCACACGCGCAAGCAAGGCTGGCTGGTCAAGGGTTTCCAAAATCATCATATGCTGATTGGATTGCGGGTTAAAACTAAAAGACACTTTGGTGGGCACATGAAAATGCTTGAGCTGTCTGGGCATGCGTCGCTGCGCTACCTCAGGCAGCGTTGGACTAATAAAAGCTTGTTTTAGACGCTCAACGAGCTCAGTTTGGCGCTCGATATCGGTGAGTAGCGTGCCATGTCGGTCAAGTAATACGTAAGAATCTAGGGCAAAATCTCGCGAGGCGGTGATGACGCGCGCATCGAGTACGTCCAAATCCATTTGGTCAAACACAGTCATGGTCACCGCAAATAAATTGGATTGGTCATGGGTGTAGATAAACACTTGCACGGCATCGAGTGCCAACTCGCGATGTTCACGCAAAATAATCAGCGGCTCAGGTCGCTCGCTCTCTGTGCGTTGTTTTTGTACCTCATCATGCGCCATGATGGCTTTGGAATGCCAAACAATATCGCTTGGGACTTCACGCAAAAAATACTCCTCCCCTAGCCCATCCCACAGGCTTTCAATGTCAGCCAAGCTATTATCAGCTGCTAGCAAATCACGGGCACTTTGCTTGTTACTGGCAATCATGTCTTGGCGGTTCATCGGTGCATCGATATCAGCTCGCAGGATACGGCGGGTTTGGGTATATAGTTGACGCATCAAGGTTGCGCGCCAACTGTTCCAAAGCTGCGGGTTGGTGGCATTCATATCGGCAACGGTGAGCACATACAAATAATTCAAATAAGTCACATTTCCGACTTTATCGGCAAATGCTGCGACAACTTCGGGGTCAGAGATGTCTTTTTTCTGCGCGGTCATCGACATCAATAAATGCTGAGACACCAACCAGCCGACAAGTTCGGCATCGGCTTGGCTTAAACCATGTGACAAGCAAAACTTGATGGCATCTTGCTCGCCAAGTTCACTGTGGTCACCGCCTCGACCTTTGGCAATATCGTGGAAAATCGCTGCCAACACCAGCATCTCTTTACGGTCAATACGGCGGTAGATACCACTGACAAGCGGATAGGTATCAACATAAGTGTCATCGGTAAAGCGGTGCAACATACGTATCAACATCAAAATATGGGCATCTACCGTATAACGGTGGAACAAGTCATATTGCATCAATCCAGTAATTTGACCAAAAGCAGGCAAATAGCTACCTAGCACGCCATAACGTTTCATGACTCGCAGTCGCCAAAATAGCAGATTTTGCTCTTTGATATTGTCCATAAACATGGCTTTGTTGACGGGATCATTGCGAAAATGCTCATCAATGCCCCGCGCGGCAATTTTCAAAATCCGTAGCGTGCGGGTACGAATATGGCGAATATTTTGCTGACCCATCAACAAAAACATTTCTAAAATCGCGGTCGGATGCTGGGCAAACACACGGCTATGCGTCACCGCCATGCGATCACCGACCAGTTTGAAGCGCTCATTAATCACCTTTCTCACCGGGCGCTGTTCATCGGGTAAGCGTGCTTCAATCAAGGTTTCATAGTAGTGCTGGGTGAGCATTTCAGACAATGTTGAGTTTGACATGGCATAGCGGTAATAATCGCGCATAAACTGCTCAACTGCGGCATTGGAATGCGAATTGTCACGATAACCGATGCGCTCAGCAATCAGGCGCTGATAGTCAAATAAAACACGGTTTTCATTGCGTTTGGCAATTTTATGCAGATGATGGCGAATCAACCACAAAAAATCTTCCGCTTGTTGCAGCTCATCAAATTCTTTTTCGGTAATAAATTCTTGCTGCACCAGTCCAAACAAGTTTGTCACACGAAAATAGCGCTTACTAATCCAGCCGACAGTATGAATATCTCGCAAGCCCCCTGGCGCGTTTTTCAGGTCAGGCTCTAGGTTATACTCCGTCGAATTATGTTTAACATAGCGCTCTTTGGCTTCTGCCATTTTGGCCTCATAAAACTTGGTTTGTGACCAGTTTTTATTGAGTAGCTGCATCGGCAACCCAGCTTGGGCAACATTGCCCGCCAAAATTCGTGCTTCTAACAGACTTGTTGCGACCGTGATATCATCGTGACAAGCCTCATCGCACTCTTTAACAGAGCGCACCACCAAAGCAGGATCAATCCCAATATCCCAAAGCTTCGCGACGAACGGCGAAATTTTTTGGTTCAAGGCCTCATCAATCGGGTTTGGACTTAACAGCAATAAATCCACATCGGAAAACGGGTGCAACTCCCCACGCCCATACCCGCCTGTGGCAAACAGCGTCAAATCGGTTTGATCGAGTTCATACAACTCAAATAAGGCTTCCATCATGCTATCAATCGCACAGCAGCGCCCCATGACGACTTGGCGAATCGGTGTGCCAGATGCCAGCGCCTTATCCAAGTCCGCTTCCACTGCTGCTAACCAAGTGGGTATGCCAAGATTGGCTTCGCCTTGCAGGCTAAGCGGCGGCAGTGGGATAAAATACGGTAGTATCGGTGGGCAAGTAAACATAGCAAATCCTAATTGACGCCATTGTTAGCAGAGTTAGCAGAGCAATTTTCAGTATTACAAATTTGATGCAAAAAAGCTAGCCACCGCTTGTAGCGAAAAATTGGGCTTAAAAGCTCAGCGATAGGAAAATTATTGATTGTCAAAAGACGGTGACGCTGGCTCGTCATCAAGCAGGGTATTGTTATGGGTGAGATAGGGGCATTTGTCTTTGCGAAAGGCATGGGTTAGCTGTTGTGCCACAAAATTGACAGTTTCTACAGGCTGTTCGCTAGCCGTTTCTCGCAATAACTTAGAAGGTGCATGGGTTAACGTTTGGGTGAGTTTACGAGTCAGTTCGGTTAACACGGCTTCGGCTGCATGACCATCGGCAAGCTGCTGTAAGGATTGACTTAAAATCATATCCGCATGGTGTTTGGCTTGCTCACGGTAATGCTGAATATCCTGACCCACTTGGCGCACCAAGTATTTGCGCTCAATCGCTACCACGATTTGGCTCACCAATAATTCTGCTTCTACGGCAGCTTGGCGACGCTGTTCAAGGTTGCCTGCAATCACATGTTGTAAGTCATCAATTGAGTATAAGTACACGTCATCTAGCTCACTGACGGTAGGGTCAATATCGCGAGGCACGGCTAAATCAATCATTAACATGGGCTGATGACGGCGCTGTTTTAACGCCTGTTTCACTATGGTTTTATCAATCAAGGTATATAGGCTACCGCTACAGCTAGTTACAATATCCGCTTGCGGCAACACGCTGGGTAATTGATCAAGCGGGGTAATCTCAATCTGCGGCACAATCGTTTCAAGCTCAGAGGCAAGCAGCGCGGCACGCTCAGGACTACGATTACAGATGATGACTTTGCCGACACCTAAACCTGCGATATTGGTCGCAACCAGCCGATTCATCTCACCTGCCGCGACCACAAGCAAAGTGTTGTTGCTAGGTTTTTGGAAAATTTGGGTCACCAATTTGGCGGCGGCAAAGCCTAACGATACCGCTTGTGAGCCTACCCGCGTTTCGTTGCGCACTTGTTTGGCGGCAGCAAATACCTGCTGAATCACCCAGCTAAGCTTACTCGAGATACCTTCTTTGGCACGGGATTGGCGCACCGCCTGTTTGATTTGTCCCAAAATCTGCGGCTCGCCCAAAATCATCGAGTCTAGCCCAGACGCTACCCGCACCCAATGTAGCAGTGCGTGGTTATTTTGATATTGATACAGGTGTGGCGCGATTTTTTGCATGGGCGTGTTTTTAAAAGCCGCTAGCCATTCAATCACTTGTGACATCGTGCTAGTAAGGGTCTGTCCTTCGGGGGCTAGGGCATAGATTTCAGTGCGGTTGCAGGTCGATAAAATCACCGCGCCTTGTGTGATCGCTTTGAGCGAATCTAAGGCAATCGGCAAATCTTCAGCAGCAAACGCCAATTGCTCACGCATGGCAACTGGCGCTGTTTTATGATTTAACCCAATAACCAGAAGCTGCATATAACGTACTGACCTTAAAAATGACCGCGTTTATCAAAGCCGATTTTTGTGAACCTAACTGGTGCTAGCTAAGCGACATCCAGCCCATATCAGCCTATCGACATTTGTCATGTTTGATAACACAGGGGAAAAGTAGCAATATAAAGAAACCTAAAGCAACTTAATAACAAACGCTTAATAAAAGTAAATTAGAAAAGTCGATTATTATACCATTGCTGATAACAAATGAAAAACATCCTGCTTTTTTGATTCAGGAAAATTCTTTAGCCACGATTTAAAGTATTACGATTTAACGCATTACCATGTCTAGCATGCCTAGTATTTTGAACGGTCATTCGAGCTATCATCATATTTTTTTACTTAACTCTGCCACATCTGCTCATTTGGTTGCTATTTACCCATACGATTTAACCATAATTCTACATAGTTGAGCCCGTCGTAGCCGTATAATTCAATTGTATCATGAACATTTTGTTACATCTTACTTGTCATTAACAGTAATACTGACTGTGATTTTTAGGTACGTTACTGCCCAAGCGAGCTAAATGCTAAAGTTGTTTCCCGCGGTTATTTCATCGGCTTATTGCGCTGTGCGTGGTTGTCCCCTCAATCCACGCTTTTTTGCGTCGAAATATGTCAAGCCTTATTGTTTATCGATTTATTTACCGATGCATTTATCCACACCATATCAACTTTTTGTCAATCTAAAGCCGAATCTGAAATCTAACCTAAAGCCGCTTGATGTATTTAAACCTTTTACCGCTTTAGGCAAAAATGTAGTCGCGACTACGCTCACGTTGGCAAGCTTATTGTTTAGTCCAGCGGTTTTTAGTGCGGGGGCAAATTTTGCATCCGCTAGTCAATCTGTGAATCAGTCTCTTAGCCAGCCAAGCCTGTATGCGATTTTGATGGCGGAGTTTGCCGCAGATCGCGGTCGTATCGATCAGGCGTTAGCGACCTATAAGCAGCAGTCTTTTTTGGCGGATGCGGCCCCGGTATTTGAACGCGCACTGGGTTTATCTTTACAAAATGAACCGCCACAGTTGTCACTCGCTTTTGCCAATGCATGGCAGCAGCAAAACCCTGACCATGTGCCGGCGATTTTTTATGTGACCCATTTGGCACTCAAAGCGCACGAGTATGAATTAGCCGGCGAAAAGCTCAATCAAATTTTGCAGTACGATCCTGACGCTGATTTAAGTCAGATTTTGATTGGGATTTATCCCACGGAAACCCGTGACCAAGCTGAACTGCTTGCTACGCTCAATCGATTAGATATCAAAAACAACCCTTCACTACTGGTCATGAAAGCAGGTCTGCTACTACAGTTTCAACAGCCCAAAGCCGCGTTAGTGGCGATTAATCGGGCGCTTAAAACCAATCCAAAAAGCCCGGCTTTTTTGACGTTAAAAGCAGATATTCTGCAAGCCTTATCGCCCAGTAATCAAGTGATTGCGTTTATTGCGCAGGCGCGTAAAACCGTCCCTGACAATAAAGCGCTATTTGTCTATCAAATTCGCTATATGCTAAAGCAAGGCAAAAGCGCGCAAGTATGGCAACAGCTCAATGCCACGGCTAATCGGCAATTTTTGGCAGATGAAGAAATCAAACTACTGGCGGCTTTGGTGGGTAT
This sequence comes from Moraxella sp. CTOTU48841, assembly GCF_032061225.1. NCBI lineage: Bacteria > Pseudomonadati > Pseudomonadota > Gammaproteobacteria > Moraxellales > Moraxellaceae > Moraxella > Moraxella sp. CTOTU48841. Next base: position 2,363 of record NZ_DAMBFQ010000014.1, on the reverse strand, counting down.
TGATTTAAAAAAATACGCCGCAGCAGATCGCTTGCTCAAAGCGTTGATTGCCAGCCCCAACTTTAAGGACCAAGCCAATTATTATTTGGCTGTCAGTGCCGAACGCCAGAACCTACTCAATGATGCGATTGGCTACTATGGCAAAGTGATGCAACCTGACTTGGTGCTCAAAGCCAGACAGCAACAGATTGATTTGTTAATCTCGCAAAGTCGTTTTGAGGAAGCGATTGCCAGTAGCGTCAAGCTACGGGAGCAATTTGACAGTTTTGCGCCGCAAAGCTACATCATGCAAGCCAATATTTTGCAAAAAAACAACCAAACTGCGCAAGCGTTAGCCTTGCTTAATAGCGCGCAAACCAGTTTACCCAATAATACCGATATCTTATTTGCCAAGGTGTTGTTACTGCCCGATGATGATGACGCCAGTAAACTGCGACTGTTAAAAGAGTTGATTCGCCTTGCACCGGCAAATGTGGATTATCAACTCGAATATGCGCAAACCTTGGTCAATTTAAAACAAAATAATGAAGAAGTGACCGCCCTACTGACGGCATTAATCAATGATAAAGAAGTCGGTTTAAAGGCGCGGCAAATATTGTCGCAACAAGCGCTGCATCAGGCTAATAACGCTACCGTCATTAGTCTGTTATCAGATAATTTTGATATCGTACCCGATGTGATTAGCGGCCTGCTACTGCAACAAGCCTACTTAAATTTGGGCAACCAAAAAGAAGCGGCTCGCATCAACCAAATCTTGGTCCATGAACTCGGTTATCAACCCGAAAATCTGCAATAGCGCTGCCTAAAATCGTCCCTGAGCGTGACACTAGCGAGCAATGAAGGTTGTAAAGCAGATAGCTGACAGGTAAATGGCAGATAAACAACAGATAAATAACAACCGCTTTTTCACCAATTTGAGCAGTTAAGCAAAACAGGCTTAACAATGGCTATTTATAGTTTACCCATCGGTTTTTTAAACCATCATACTTGAGCAAAACCAGTTAACAGTTGATGAAAACTTGATTAACAAATTTGATTAACATTTGAGGATATTATGCATTTATTACCAGCTGTCAAAAGCAAAATCACGGGGTTAAGTATTGCCTGTTTGGGCATCAGTAGCATGCTGCTAACAGGCTGTCAGTCAGTACAGGCAACAACTAAGCCAATCCCAGCCAAGCCTGTCGTCACAGGAATGACAACCCCTGTGGCCAATACCCAAACAGCCACGGCGCCATCGACCACATCTACTGAGCAAGCGGCTGCAAGTACGCGACCAAGCGCGCAATTTACCATCAATGGTAAAATTGGCATGACCACGCCGCAGCAGGCAGGCAGCGCGTTTTATATTTGGACACAGCAAGGACAAAACTTTGCCATTGAGATTGCCGGTGCGATGAATGCGGGTCAAACCAAAATCAGCTACAATGGTCAATCTGCGACGTTAACCAACGAAAAAGGCACCATCAATGCCGCTACCCCTGAAGAATTGCTATTACGTGCAACCGGTTGGCAAGCGCCCATCTCACAGCTGCCTTACTGGATTCAAGGGCAGCCAGCACCCAGTGATGCCAATGGTAAAAAAGACAGCATTAATCGCCTAGTGAGCGCCCAAAATGGCGATTGGACAGCCACGTTTAGCTATAGCAACAGTAACGATAAACTGCCTTCTCGCTTAACTGCCAATCATCCCGATGGCTATAAAGTGGTGATGACCATCAATCGGTTAAGCTAGCCATGCAACCGAAAAGAGGCGTGGGGTGTTCCTCAACGCTTTTTTATAGCTTTATACCATGAACTATTAGCGCTTTGAATTTTTTGCGGACGTAGTTTTGGCATAAAATCGACACCAAGCCCATGCCACTGCCGCGCAAATCCCCCACGCCAAGCTCATAGATACCAGGGTATGACTGAAAAAATGGTCACCTATCAACATTTTATACCCACCCATTAGCCAAGCTATCACCGTCACCATCGCTGCGATTTGCCAGCGCTTGTGCCAAAGACTTGGGATAAACGCCCAAGCATACAGGGCAAACCCAGCACTGGCATGCGCTGCAGGGAAGCATTTTGAGCGGGTGCCGGCTTGGATGTCTTCTAGTATCGTGAGATAAGGATAGTCACCGCCAAAAATTTGCAAGTGATTGGGACACACCACATGCGTCACCCCTTTAAGCGATGCGATAATCAAAGGTACCAACACCATCACGATGAATAGATAGCCTATTTCAGTCAGTGATAGTCGCTTAAAAGGCTTAAACCATGCCTGTTGCTTGGCAAGCCAGTGGCTTGATGGGCGGTGTTGTAATAATACCAAACCCAGAAAATATAGTATCATAGCCACATGAATAAACTAAAATCTA
>NZ_DAMBFQ010000013.1:0-44515 GCF_032061225.1 Moraxella sp. CTOTU48841 | reverse complement strand
ATCAAAATTTCCTCATTATGTTCTTTTGTATATTAAATGTTCAACACAACCTAATATTATTTTTGCATCTTTGCTTTTTTATCCTATTTTTTATCTCTAATTTTGAGTAATAAATCATTCCTATTGATAGGCAATAAAAAAACGATAGCCAATAAAAAAACGGCTTAAAGATTTAAGCCGTTTTTTGTTGTGTTAGGATTAACGCGTACGTGGGCAAACTTCATTATCACTGAAAAAATAGCTGATTTCACGGGCTGCAGATGTGGTTGAGTCTGAACCGTGAACCGCGTTTTCATCAATGCTGTTAGCAAAGTCACGACGAATCGTGCCTTCAGCGGCGTCTTTTGGATTGGTAGCGCCCATGATTTCACGGTGGTGAGCCACTGCGTTTTCCCCTTCAAGTACTGATACCACCACTGGGCCTGAAGTCATGAAAGAGACTAAATCGTTGTAAAATGGACGTTCTTTGTGCTCAGCGTAGAAACCGCCTGCTTTTTCGTTATCTAAATGCAACATTTTTGCTGCCACAACTTTTAAGCCTGCTTTTTCAAAACGGCTGTAGATTTCGCCAATGTGGTTGCCTGCGACTGCATCGGGTTTGATAATTGATAACGTACGTTCAATGGCCATGTTAAATTCCTTTAAAATTGAAGGGGATTATGATTTTAAGTGTGAGAAACTGTAAAAACAGCCCGTACACTGCCCATTGGGCATGTCAAATCACGATTTGAACAAACGGGGATGCTGTTCTTAGTTGCCTATTATAATGATATTGATGGCAAAAACTAGTTTAATTCATCACTGTTAAGTCGAAATTGCTAGAATATCAAGTTGAACAAGTTTTTTGTAATAAATCGCGGATATATTCTGTGATACGCAACTATGGTATAATAGTAAATAGCTTAAATTTTCTGTCAATGGTATGACGCTCTCAAATATCACAAAAACACAAGCGGTTGTTGTCAGCCTATGCTTGGCGCTATTATTGGTGGCAAGTATCGGTTTGGCACGTCAGTTTACTGTCAAAGCCATCCCAGATTGTCAGCAAAAAAGCCAGCCGTTCGATTATAGTATCTGCGAGCTTGATGCTAAAAACGCGGCGAATTTTTCACTGCAGTGGCAAAATCCCTCGTCCACGAGCCACCCATTACTACTCACTTTTACTGCCCTGCGCGATTATTTGGCAAGTGAGCAACCTGCCAAAACCTTGCTGTTTGCAATGAATGCAGGGATGTACGATGGCAATTTTGCCCCGATTGGCTATACGGTCATCAATGGCAAGCAAATCCGAGCCCTAAATCTCAAGCAAGGCGGCGGCAACTTTCACCTAATGCCCAATGGGGTATTTTGGCAAGATCGTCAAGGTTTTTATATCACTGAAAGTCAAAGCATGGCAAAAAAACTGGCAAGCGGAGCAAAACCGACCTTCGCCACCCAATCTGGACCCATGCTGGTCATCGATGGCAACATCCATCCGGCATTTGATGCCAATAGTACCTCGAGAAAATACCGCAATGGTGTTGGCGTGTGTGGTCGCAATCCTAGCCGCGTCAAATTTGTAATAAGCGACACGCCTGTCAGCTTTTATGAGTTTGCCGATTTGTTCAAATCGCAATTGGGCTGTGACAATGCGTTGTTTTTGGATGGCGGTAGCGCCTCGGCATTGTATAGTCAGACGCTCTCACGCAATGACAATAAATACATGGGTGTGATGATTGCGGTGACACAAGACAAATAATGCGTATTCGGTGAGACAAGTTTATGCTGATTTAATCAGCGTTTTGCATAAAATTATCCATTTCCACATTGCAAAAATAATTTTTTAAGGTATTATAATCAGCCTAGTTTTGACAAATTTGCTTAGCAATATTTGTGATACTACGCTTTCGGGCCTATAGCTCAGTTGGTTAGAGCAGAGGACTCATAATCCTTTGGTCCACAGTTCAAGTCTGTGTGGGCCCACCATATAAACAACCACTTAGGTGCATTAATCCTCAGTGGTTTTTTATTTTTTAGCTTGCAATGATTAAATAGCAATTAGCGTCAATCCCTATTTTAAAACCATACTTCTAAATCCATACTCATGTGATTGGGTTTTGACTGTTTGAATCAATCACCTAATCACTATCTAATTTTATATAAATACTTGTTTTATATTGAATTATTGATGTTAATAGTTAACACATTCAATGAAAACGTCTTTACATTCATTGTAGATAAGTTATAATAAAAACTATACGACTGGTCTATTTTTTATAATAGCGTACACAATAACTATGGAGTCTGCCCCTATCAAGAAGTCTGAAGCAAAACGCTTACACATTCTTAACACCAGTTCTGACCTGATTTTGCATAAAGGTTTTAGCGGTGTGGGATTACAAGAAATTTTACAAAGCTGCGACATCCCTAAAGGTTCATTTTATCATTACTTCAAATCTAAAGAGTCTTTCGGCTGTGAATTGGTACAGTATTATGTAGATAATTACCAACGCCGTTTAGATGAACTATGGCATAGCGACCAATCCGCTTATCAAAAACTAATCGGGTATTTTAACCTATGGGTTGAAGATCCTAATGCGCCGTGTAGTTGGGCAGATAGCTGTTTAATTGTAAAACTTGCGGCAGAAGTCGCTGACCTATCTGAAGATATGCGCGCTATTATGTCCGATGGCGTCGATAAGGTAATCCAGCGGATTGCTGAAGTCATCGTTTTGGGCAAACAAGATGGTTCTATCCAAGCAGAGACTGATGCCTTGACGTTAGCCCAAGTGACTTACCAAATGTGGATGGGCGCGGCGTTACTAAGTAAGCTGCAAAAAGATAAAACACCATTACATCAAGCGCTAAAAGCGACAGCATTTTTATTAAAAAGTGGAAAGTCTTAAAACTTAGCTTTGCTGGCTTAACACCTCACTAACTTAGTTTTACTACCTTAGCTTCACGACAATGATAGCTGCAAAAATTATAATAGCAGCCCAATCATTATGTATTACTGGGCTGCTATTACATCAACTTGATAGCAATGCGTCTCACTCATGTACTAACTTGTGAGTTAGCACATCTGATAGCAGTGCTTTTTCTCAAATAGCGTCTTCAACACCTTCAATAATAAAGGCACGATAATTTGCCCCTTTTAGGCGATGTTGTAATGCTTCTTGATATATGGGACTGTGATACCAGTCTCGCGCGGCTGCCATATCAGGAAAGCGTAGAATAACAGCGCCTTCAATTTCATTGCCTTCAAGCACTTCTAATTGACCATAAAAAGCTAAGGGTGTTAGCTCACGACCTTCACGAGCAAGCGGCGCTTTTTGTGCATATTGCGCCAGTTCCTCAGCGTCCGTAGTTTGCTCACGGGTAAATACCACATATGCAGACATGGGCTACTCCTTATTTAACAATTCAAGCAGTGCGCTGGCGGTTGCAGCAGAAGAGGCAGGATTTTGTCCAGTAATTAGCAAGCCATCTACTTGGACATACACTTGCCAGTCACCCGCTTTAGAATAATGACCACCTTTTTCTTTGAGCATATCTTCGACTAAAAACGGTACAACTTCGGTCAATCCTACCGCTTCTTCTTCAGTATTGGTGAAACCCGTCACAGATTTACCGCTAACTAAAGGCTTGCCATCACTGGTTTTTACATGACGAAGAACACCTGGGGCGTGACAAACTGTCGCAACGGGTTTTCCTGACTCAATCGCTTGTTCAATTAGAGCAATTGAAATCGGATCTTCTGCCAAATCCCACAATGGACCATGCCCGCCTGGGTAAAACACGGCATCATAATCAGCGATAGAAATTTCGCTAAGTTTATGGGTCTGTGCCAATGCTTGCATTGCCACGGGATCTGCTTCAAAGCGATGCGTGGTTTCAGTTTGTGCATCGGCTAAGTTACTTTTTGGGTCTAGCGGTGGCTGCCCACCTTGAGGTGATGCTAGGGTAACTTCAACACCCGCATCAATAAAGGTGTAATACGGTGCTGCAAGTTCTTCTAGCCAAAAACCTGTTTTCTTACCAGTATTGCCGAGTTTGTCATGTGAGGTCAGAACAAGTAAAATTTTCATATTATTTTCTCTGATAATTTTTAGAATTTGGGTTATTGCTACATGAGCACACCAGTAAGTCGTGTGCGCAATGTACAAGATGCCGAGCAAATCAATCCGTTATTTAATAGCACTGATTGGTAGCATCGACTCACAGCATTGAAAAAGATTGCGCGACTGATATCTATGCAAACATTGGTCAACGCTAGTCAACACTGGGATTTTGCTGTCATCATGCCGTCACTATACACAAAAATAGACCAGTCGTCTATTAATTTGTAGTGTAGATTTATTGATAGTGTAAATAATAAAATTTAATCCATCGGGAAAAGCAGTTTTTTTAAGTAAGATAGCTAGTTTATAAGTTGATTTAAGACTTGGTAACGATTAAAACAACAAAGCGATATGATTAATTACAGGGTAAGTAGTTAAATGGCGCAAAGTCTAAATTTGCACATGGCTTGCTATCAGCAAGTTTAGAAAATATTGTAATTGGATATATGTAGTTAAATAAACGTCAATGATATAGTAGAGGATGACAGATTAGCTAAGTGACTGATTTAATTGAACTGATATAATAAAGAGCTGCTTTTTAGTTAATATTTTAGGCAGCTCTTTAAGAAGCTTAAACTCAAAAGAATTGGGCTTTAATCTAAGCTGGCAGTTTACTCGCCAACACATCTACTTTTTCAATAGAAGGCGGTTGTGAAAATAGTTCATCTGCTTGAGCCATCAAAGCGGCGGCAACCTTGCCCGATAAATGAGCCTCGCGACCTGCTTCATCAGGAAATGCATCAAAAATACCAAAGGTTGAAGGGCCAAGGCGTAGACCAAACCAAGCAACTGTAGCGGGTTCTTCATTGACGATAGGCAGACCAGCTTTTAGGAAATCTTCTACTTGTTGTTCTTTACCTGGTTTAGCTTCAAGACGGACATATAAAGCGGTTTTAACCATCACTAATACTCCAATATTGACTAGCCGACATTGACTAGCATCAAAATTGAGTCTAAACCACTGTTATATTCATGTCAAACGGCTTTAGCACCTAGCTTTGTTGTATAAAGGTTACATAAACATTTGCGCTTTAAGTCGTGGGGAATGTCTGTATCAGCTTAAATTTGAGGTTGATATTACCCATTTATGCTTGCTTTAACCATAACCTTGCTTTAACCATAACCTTGCTTTAACCCTAACAAAGAAACAAGCATAAGTGATAAGGTGTAAATGATATTGCACTCGCTACCCTTAATTGGGTACACTGGTATAACAATAAATGACAGCATTTTACCAAGGGCTATTTTTGGCGAAAACACAGGCGCAAAATGTGAGCTTAGCTCGCATTCTTAACCTTGAGCCCTTAACCTTGCGACCTTGACCTTGCACCTTTAGCCTAGCCTAGCCTCAGAATATCCACTATTTTTTATTAATTCTATCAGATTAGGCTGACTGACCTAAACCAGCCTGTCTGCAATACACTAAAAACACTGCATTAAATTAAACTAATCCACTATTACAAAAGGACAAATCCATGAAAGCCGTATCGTATGTTATCAGTAACCAGGATGATTTTAAAAATTCATTGGTCGATATCGAAAAAACCAAGCCTACACTTAAGGAGCGTGATGTACTGGTAAAAGTTCAGGCAATCTCTGTGAATCCCGTTGATACCAAAGTGAGAAAAAATTCGTCTGAAGCAAATAATCGGATTTTAGGTTGGGATGCCGTTGGGGAAATTATTGAAATTGGCTCAAAAGTTACCTCGTTTAAAGTAGGAGATTGTGTTTGGTATGCTGGCGATTTAACCCGAGATGGTAGTAATGCTGAGTTTCAAGCAGTCGATGAACGAATTATCAGTCTTAAACCAATTACAGTCTCTAATGCAGAAGCCGCAGCATTGCCATTAACTGCTATCACCGCATGGGAAATGCTGTTTGATCGGTTTCAAATTTCAGAAACCGACGTTGGCAGTATTTTAATTATTGGTGGTGCAGGCGGTGTAGGATCAATCGCTATCCAACTCCTAAAAGCAAAAACCAATCTGACCGTGATAACCACAGCGTCACGTGAAGAAACGAAATCTTGGGTGGAATCACTGGGTGCCGACCATGTCATTGATCATAGCAAAGATTTAAACGAACAAATCGAGGCATTAGGTATTGAAAAACCAAAATACGTCTTCTCTACCAATCATACAGACACCTATATCAAGCAAATAGTTTCTCTGATTGCACCACAAGGTAAGCTTGGATTGATCGATGATCCACAAACCTTTGATATTATGCCGTTTAAGACTAAATCTATTTCTATCCATTGGGAGTTGATGTTCACCCGCTCAATGTTTGAAACCGATGATATCGAAAAGCAAGGTGATCTGTTGCAACAGGTTGCCCAGTTAGTTGACCAGCAAAAAATTAGAAGTACGCTTAACCAAAATCTAGGCAATATTAACGCTGCAAACTTGAAGAAGGCGCATAAGCTGCTTGAATCAGGCAAGTCAAAAGGCAAAATTGTATTAGAAGGTTTCTAACACGCATCTTGTAGAACATATCTTGGGTAAAAAAGTCCCTTAAAATAACTCACCAAACGGCTGGCAAAATGAACACTGCCAGCCGAAATCACTCATCATCTTGGCTATGCCAATATGCCAAACACGACAACTAAAACTGTAATCAATAAAGTACTGCCACTAAGATGATGATAAGCCATGCCATCAGTATAGAGATGACAGAAATCAACGCAGCTTGGGTATATTGACGGTTCATACAGTTATTCCAACATACTAATACGCTTTATGAATCTAATAAACTTTGCGTATAATTTTCGATGCCCATCGAGGTCATTAGTTCCATCTGCGTTTCTAACCAATCAATGTGCTCTTCACTCCCGTCTTTGAGTTTGATCAATAATTTGCGAGAGACAAAATCGCTTTTCTGCTCACATAAAGCAATCGCATTTTTGATGATGTCAGTTTTTTGATACTCTAGTTGTAAATCACAACGCAAAATTTCAGCGACATTTTCACCGATTAAAATTTTGCCAAGTTCTTGCAAGTTTGGTAGACCATCTAGCATTAAGATACGCTCAATGAGGTCATCTGCCCATTTCATCTCATGAATCGACTGATGATACAATTTTTCGTTAAGTTCACTTAATCCCCAGTTTTTGGCGATACGCGCGTGTAAGAAGTATTGGTTGATAGCAATCAGTGCCTGACCCAAAACTTGGTTTAGCGCTCTTAGAATTTCTTTATCGACTTGCATAATGTTTACCTTAGTTGCCTTATTGCTTGGTCGCCTTATTCAGAGATATCACCGAGCTGAGATTGCAGATAATTGGCTAGTCCCATCATATCAATCAGTCTTAACTGCTGCTCCAACCAATGCGCATGATCTTCTTCAGTATCGACCAATTGGGCGACCAAAATCTCACGAGTTACATAGTCTTGCTCTTGCTCACAAAGCGCAATGCCGTCTTTAAGATGTTGTCGAACCGCATACTCAAGCTGCAGATCGGCTCTTAGCATACTTGGCACATCATGACCGATGTTGATATCGGCAACTTTCATGTTGGGTGTGCCTTCTAGCATCAACACCCGATTGATTAAGGCACGCGCATGATCGCTTTCTTCTTCCATTTCATGATGCATACGCGTATGAAGTTTTGGATAATGCCATTCATGATACATTTGCGCATGAATAAAGTACTGGTCACGAGCCCCCAGTTCACCACTAATTAAGAAGTTTAGATAATCAATAACAGCTTGGCTGCCTTTCATGGGTATATCCTTGAAAAATGAACAGAAACAAAGGTTGGGTATTATCTGAAATACTAAATTAAAGTGACGTTAAAAACAATTCATCGCAGCAAATAATTTACAATATTTGTCAGTCGCTCATTCATTGAGATTAATGAATAAGTTTGGGTGTGTACGCTAACAGCTCATTAGGCAATTTAATAAACTAGGCAACGTTAATACATTAGGCAACTTCAATAAATAGGTGCGTATAGTTATTGATGCTCTGGGCGTACTCTTCGAGATAACCTTCAATCATAGGCTGACAGCCGCCACAGCAAGTAGCCACATCAAGCTCAGCTTGTAATGCTTCTAAGCTGTCATGACCTTGTTCAATGGCTGTTTTGATTTGACTTTCTTTGACGGCATTACAGATACACACAAACATAAGCACCTCGTTGATAAATTTTCTTATATAATAATGATAATTATTCTTATTATCAATAAAAATTTTCTCAATCAGGTTATTCACTGACAAACGCAATCTTGGTTAGCTTGTTTTCGCTTGCTATTGCTAGGATTTGTGCGACGGTATCATATCGACTGTCTTTATCGACGCGTAGCTGAATGCTTGGTGTCTCGCTTAATTTGCCTTGTTCGGCAAAGCGCGTGTTTAATTGCGCCAAACTGATACCGGCATCATCCCAAAAAATCTTGCCATCTTTATCAATGCTTACTTGTATCACTTTGGGCGGGGCTTCATTGACTTGTGCTGAGGTTTTGGGCAAATTTAGCGGTACACTGGGATTGATTACCGTTGCCGTCACCAAAAAAATAATCATCAAGACCAGCATGATATCAATCAGTGGAATCAGATTGATTTCATTCATGCCCGTCGAAGCGTCATCACCGAGTTGAAATGCCATAAATTATTCCCTGTTTATTTATTTATCTGTTTAGCGATGGGTCAAAGTTAGGCGTTTTTCAGCATTAAGTCAGCGGCGTTAGTTTGTTGCTTGGGCTGCGAGCTGGTTTGCAAATGGGGTTGAGCGGCTAAACTAGTTTGCGTAACTTGGCTGGAAGAATTCATTAACACGTTGGCAAGCAAGGTATGCGCCGTGTCATTCGCTTGATGCATGGCTTTGCGATTGATTCGTACTATGACATTGTACATAATGACCGCAGGAATCGCTACCGCAAGCCCAAGCCCAGTCATAATCAAAGCCTCCCCAACCGGCCCTGCGACTTGACCAAGTCCTGCTTGACCTGATTTAGCGATGCTATGCAAGGCATGAAAAATCCCCCACACGGTACCAAATAGCCCAATAAAAGGGGCAATGGCAGCGGTCGTGCCAAGGATATTTAAGCCCTGCTCACTGGCAAAACGGTAGCGATTGAGCTGTTGCAGTAACTGCTGCTCAGTGACTAATTTTTGATTGTCTAGGGATAAGGTGGTCAGTTGAGATTGCTGTTGGTAAATTTGCTGGGTCAAATCTTGCGACACTGTCTTGGCAATTTTTTGGCTATTTAAGATACGTAAAATGCCTGTAATCCAAGACAACATCGATAACGCAATTAACACAAAAAATAACGTCTTGGTCACTACATCTGTATATTGCCAGTAATTTGCAAAATCCATAATCATTCCTATAACACGATAAATATAACAACTAACGTTAAATGTTAGTATAAATGATAATCATTATCAACAAAAATATTAAAAATTAGGCTAAATTGAACAAGCGACTGTATTAAACCACGTTAATTAACCCACTTTAAAATATTAAGCAACTTTGAAATCAAATGGCTTTAAAACCTCAATTTGCTTCTTTATATTCGCTTTGTGTTAGCTTTATATTGTCAAAATAAAGTTTTGTCACATCGCCGCCTAAAATTTATAGGTTAAATTTGCTCGCAGGGTACGGGGTTCACCAAACATAATCATAGCGGCATTCGGGCTTGTGCCTGAATAATAGGCTTTATCGGTTAAGTTTTTGACCGACAGACCCAATTGCCAATGGTTGGTACTATAGCCTGCTTCAACATCATATAGGGTATAGCTTGGTAAATCGACTTTAGATGAGCCACGCTCAACATGATGCTGCCCTTCATAACGAGCCCCTGCCCCGACATACCAGCCCAAATGCGATGGCGCAAAATAGTATTGTGTGCTGATATTGAAGGCTTGTTTGGGTATGTGGTTGATACGCTGACCGACAACATAATCTGATTTGTTGGACGCTTGGGTGATTTTGGCGGTGGGGATATAGCTATAGCCTGCGCTAACGTTCCAGTTGTCATTGACTGCTGAAGTCAGTTCAGCCTCAAAACCTTTGGTTTGTTGCTCGCCAACCGCCACATTATAAGTCTCTGTGCCATCAGTATAACTTTCGCTGACGTTTTTTCGCGTCAAATCATAATAGCTCAGCGAGGCTTGGGTGCGCTCGTCTGGCGTTTGCAGTTTGACGCCAATTTCGTATTGTTCGCCTTTTTCTGGGTCAAGTAAATCGCCATCTTTGCCCGCGTCCGTGGTCGCCAAAAATGCGGTGGCATAGCTGATATACGGCGCAATTTTTTCATTGACTTGATACATCAATGAGGCTGAGCCGGTGAAAGCATTGTCAGAATTTTTGACGGTGGTATCTTTTTTCAAATCGTTGCTTTTGACATCTGACCAATCATGACGCCCTGCCAAGTCGATAATTCAGTGAGAATTCACTTTGATAGTATCTTTGGCATATAGCCCCAGATACTGTAAATAATTTACACTGTGCTTGTCGGTGGTGTACCGCTTGCCAAAATCGCATCGGCATCGGCTACACGTCTTGACAGCGCAAAGTTTTGCTTGAGACGCCAACCTGAGTCAAAATCATGGTTAAGCTGATAGCCGAGACTATAGCGCTCATCTTGGACAGTATAATTGGGCTCACCAAAAAATAAACTCGATGGGTATGTCTTGTAGGCGTTATTTTGTAGCGGTAGCCCTTGTTGGCGGATGTAATCATGCTTTTGGTAGCTTGCCAACAAAGTGACATCCGTGTTATCACCGAGTGCAAAACGATAAGAAGGCGCTAGATAGTAATTTTTGAAATACACATAATCGGTGGGGTCATTTTGGTCAGAAACACGACCATTGAGACGAAATGCCCCATCGGTTGAGCCATTGGGGGCATAGTTGATATCAAAGGCTGCTTGATAAAAATCGTTGCTGCCTGCGGAGAGTTTGAGATTTTTAAATGTTTCGTCTTTGGGTTTTTTGGTCGTTAAATTAACCACACCGCCTGGCATCATCTGCCCAAAGCCGACGCTGTCGGGGCCTTTGACCACCTCGATTGATTCTAGCCCAGAGATATCCATACTATTTAAAAAATTGCTAGAAGTCGCTGTGCGCATCCCATCGACCAGGATCTGTGAGCTTGCTAATTGTCCGCGAATCGCAATATCATCCCAACCACGACGACCATACTGCCCTGTCGTTACCCCTGCCACGCCTTTGAGCGCATCGGCTAACGTGGTCGCCTGTTTTTGTTGCAGCTGATTTTGCGTGACCACGCTCACCGATTTTGCACTATCAAACAATTTTTCATCCGATTTTAAAATAGTGGTCGCTTGGGTAGCAGCATATTGCTGACTGGCATCTTCTGCCCGAATGATAATAGTGTCAAGCGTGGTAACGGCAGGCTGTGGGTCATTGCCATTATCAGTTAAAGCCGCCGTACTCACTGCACTGGCAGTCGTATCCGTCTGGGCATAAGCCATGGTAGTAAACGTAGAAAATACACCGATGAATACCCTAGGCAATTGTCTTGATACCCCGCCAAACCTTGTGGTAGTAGGACGGGTAAAAAATTGGATTTTGGACATAAGCAAAATTTTTCTGCAATATTTTATGAAAATATTAAACCGCAATGGGCCATCCATCATGCTGATGGGTATCACCCATTGATTTTAAAACTGATAACTTAGCGCTACTTTGACATTGCGTCCCATGGCTTTATCACCGGTATTGGATACGTGCTCATAGTAGTAAGCATCTGTAAGGTTATACACACCAGCATCCACGGTTAATTGCGGTAACGCGCTTGGACGATAGCTACCAAATACATCATAGGTGGTAAAACTTGGCAAATCAGCGACGGCAGTAGCACTGGTGCGACGCGTTAAACCTTTGACATGGCGGATGGCACTTCCAAGGCTGAATTGGTCATTGAGGTCATAATTAAAGCCAAGGTTTAACTGATCGCCTGAGTCTTTGTTGAGTTGGTATCCTTGCTCGGTTTCGCTTTTGGCATGGGCATAGCCTGCATTCAATCGTATATTGTTTAGCCGATATTTTGCGCTCAGCTCATAGCCTTTAACGGTAGTCTCGCCGGCATTGATGTAGCTAGCACATTGCCCGTCTGTCACTGAGTTGCCTGTGCTACAGTCAATGCCTGTTATGCGGTCGATTTTATTGTCATACTGGGTATCAAAGACTTTGGCTGTCAGAGACATACTGTCTTGACTGTCAAACACCCCTTGAAAACGGCTACTGATACCGAGCTCTGCGTTTGCGCCTGTTTCTGCTTCGATGTCTTTATTGACGAAGGTTTGCCCAGATTGGTGAATGGTTTCTGGCAAGGGTGGTCCATTAAACAATTGGGTATAACTGGCAAATAAGCTGTGGTTTGGCGTCAGTTTAAATTCCCCTGCCAATGCGCCCGACACTTGATTATAGTCGTCACTGCTTAAGCGCTCTGATGGCTTATAATGGTCAAAGCGCACGCCAGGCGTCAGCGCAAATCGTCCCAATTCGATTCGGTCTTGTAAGTACACCCCCACGCTGGTAGCGTCTTCTGTGATATCACTACTCTCTAACGTCGCTGATTTTTTATAGCCTTCTACCCCATAGTTGAGCGTATGTGTCAAAGCATGGTCACCATGATGTTGCGTCAGTTGCTGTTTGATACTTGCCGTCATGCCATCGGTTTTGCCTGACGTGGCTATACGCATGGGAGTAGTTCCGCGCAGTCCTTGCGACAGCGATTCATTGGTCAAATGATAAATTTTGCTGTTTAGCTCAAAATTGCTATGCGGTTTATACTCATAGCCGAGTGCATAGGTTTCATTATTGGTGTAGCCAGGATGAATATTAGCGGGTAAATTGGCTTGGTAGCCGATATTGGGGCGAAACGGATAGTTGCCGTCATTGTCATAGCTTTGGTAACTGGCAGTAATTTTGTGACCTTCTGCCGGCATCACATTGACTTTGGCTAGTATACTTTTGATAGTAATATCATCACCTTGGATGTGGTTGCTTTTGCCATCTTCGCCGCCATCGCTGTCACGCTCACCATAAGACACAATCATGTCCAACTGCTCATTGGGTTTGGCATAGGTCGTTAGGCTTCGCTGAAATTGCTGATCGTTACTGGCATAGCCAAGTTTAACCTTTGCCCCCATTTTTTGATTTGGTAGTAGCAAGTCCTGTGCATCCACCGTGGTAAACGCCACACCGCCACCGATGGCATTATTGCCCAAAGTCACCGAGTTATTACCCACTGACACTTCTGTTGTTTTATACAAATCTGGGTCAAGTCCACTAATCCCGGCATGGTGAAAGCCGCGCGTTTCCGGTTGGCGCACCCCATCCACGGTGATTTTTAAGGCACTGCCTGCATTGTCTGAGCCCAAACCGCGAATATAAATATGCTGATCCATCCCCGAAGTGCCACCGACATTCACCCCAGCAACCGTCGGTAAATATTGATTGAGTAAATCAGCTTGCTGTACCTTGACTGAGCTGTCGTGGCGGACGTTCTCAGTCTGTTTGGCTGGGATATATTGACGGGCATTAAAAGTAATAGTCTGCAAAGTAGTGACGGGTTCTGGCTCACTCGCTATTGCCAACGGTGAATAAAGGGTGGTTAATACACACAGACTTAAATAGCGCAAAGCACCACGCGGCGGTAAACTAGCATTGGCAGTATTCATAAAATCACTCAGATATATAAAAAAAGAGAAGCGTTACAAAGCGGTAAGAATAATAATATAAATGATAATCATTATCAATTAATTTTTCCAATTATTTCCCTTTTTTTCGGATATCTAACGCTAGTTATCTATAAGTAACCAAGTAAAATCAGGCAGTATTAAACGAAATTATAAAGTGGCTTAAAGTTCGCCCAATAATCCATTCAACAAGTTATAACAATTTCACCCCGCCAAAATTTTGCTAATCTCTCCTATACAGGAGCCACAATTGGTGCCTGCTTTGCAATGTTTGCCAACCTCAACGACGGTTTTGCAGTGATATTTTTTTATCGTCTCAACAATGGTATTTTCTCCCACTGACATACAAGAGCAAACAATCCGCCCTGTATCAATAAAACCCGTGGCAGGTTTGCCCATTAGTAGCCATTTACGCGTATGGCTATTGAGCGTTGTGCCAAATTGGCTATCTAGCCAGTTATGGGTAGGTAGTTTATGCTCGTGGGTGCTCAAAAATACTAGCGCATGGACTTGCCCGTTTTGCAATATCGCAAGGCGTAAATCTTGGCTGGTGTTATCGGTATCAATATGTTGATAATGGATAATATCAAAGTTGTAGGCTTGCGCTGGTTGATTGAGCCATACACTTAACTGCTGTTGCCAATATTGCTTATCAAACCAAGTGGTCATGACCGCAGACTGATTATCAATGGCAAAAAAATACTGGCTACTGTTTGACTGGCGATTACGCACCCAATAAGTCATATCTGGCGATTCGAGCCAAGTTAGCAGGTTTTCATCACAATGTTTATCAATCAATAACCATCCAAATGCTTGCATGGTTAGCTTTTGCAGCCTGACAGGTTGGTGCTTGAGCTGCGGTTGCTGTGAAAAGGGGTCATGATGATTGCTGATAAGCTTACCGACACGCGCATTGGCGGCAAAGTGCTGATTCCAGTGCATAGGTATAAATACATCGCCTTGGCGTTGCTTTTCAGTCACATCAGCCCGCACTAAGATAGTACCATTGGGACTGTTAATTTGCACAAAATCGTTATTTTGTACACCTAAAGGTTTGGCGTCACTCGGGTGAATCGCAACCAGTGGGTGCGGTAAATGCTGATTAAGCTGTGGGGCAATCCCTGTACGGGTCATGGTATGCCATTGGTCACGCGAGCGACCTGTGTTAAGCACCAGTGGATATTGCTCATCAGGCAATGACTTGGGTACCGCAGGATTAACGGTGACAAAATGCAGTTTTTGGGTATCGGTATAAGTTGTGCCGATAGTGGTGTGTGCGTCTTGTTTTTGTAGTCCAAAATAATGCGGTTGACCCCACTGAAACGGTGCCAAGTTATCATACTCGTTTTGGCTAATATTGGCTAAATGGCTGATGTTAAAACTTCGGCTATCTGTATTTTTTTCACCGCCATTCTTCTCGCCACTAAGCCGAGCGTGTTCGGCAAACACTTGGTAGTCGTGGGTGTAATCAAAACCCACAAAACCCATTTTCTGTGCTACTTGGCTGACTATCCACCAGTCGGGCTTGGCATCAGCAAATGGGGTGACTAAGCGACGCTGACGAGAGATACGGCGTTCGCTGTTGGTGACCGTGCCTGATTTTTCACTCCAACCTTGCGCGGGCAAAGCCACATGAGCAAAGTCGAGCGTGTCGCTGTCTTTTGAGCAGTCAGACACGATGACCAGTGGGCATTGCTGTAACGCCATGGCAAATTTGTCTGCTTCTGGCAGACTGACCACAGGATTGGTCGCCATAATCCAAATCGCTTTAATTTGCCCCTCCAAAATAGCATCGGCACATTGGGTTGCCTTGACACCATCTTTACCACTAATGCTAGTCGGTGCTTGCCAAAAGTTGGCTACCGTTTGACGATGGTCGCTGTTTTTGAGCTCAAAATGACTGGCTAGCAGATTGGCTAACGCCCCGACCTCTCGCCCACCCATGGCATTGGGCTGTCCTGTGATTGAGAACGCCCCTGCCCCTTCATAACCCAGTTTGCCTGTATAAAGGTGGCAATTGATAATGCTATTGACCTTATCAGTGCCATTACTGGCTTGATTGACACCCATTGAGTAAAAACTCACGGTTTTCTTGGTAGTGGCAAACAATTGGTAAAACTTGGTTAAATCACTTTCGTCGACACCGCAGATTTTGGCAACTTTTTTAATCGTCCAACTGTCACTGGCTGCAAGCGCATCAGCAAGATTGTCACAATGCCTAAGATAATCGTGATTGGCATAGTCGTTTTGGTGCAAGTAATTGAGTAGTCCGACAAATAAATGGGTATCTGTGCCAGAGCGAATCGGCAAATGCAAGTCGGCAATCGCGGTGCTGTCAGTGGCTCGCGGGTCAATCACCACGATTTTTTTATTGGGATTGGCTTGTTTGCTGGATTTTAACCGACCAAATAAAATCGGATGACACCACGCCATATTCGAACCGATAATGATAAATAGGTCGCTGTTTTCGATGTCTTCATAATTACAAGGCACAGTGTCCGAGCCAAATGCTCGCTTGTAGCCAGCCACCGCTGATGACATACACAGTCGAGAATTGGAGTCCAAATTATTGGTACCCAAAAAACCTTTAGTAAATTTGTTTGCCACGTAATAATCTTCGGTGAGCAGTTGCCCCGATACATATAGCATAACGCTGTCGGCGCCATATTCATCAATGGTCTGTTGCAATGATTTAGCAACAAAATCGGTGGCGGCGTCCCAATCGACTGGCTCGCCATGAATCATCGGATGGGCCAAACGGCGGTCACGATCAAGCGTATCGCCCAACGCTTTGCCTTTGGAGCATAATTTGCCAAAGTTGGCAGGATGGTTTGGATCACCGTCAATGCTGACGTGTTGGGTATTCTCATCAATCGTCGCCAACACGCCACAGCCAACACCGCAATAGGCACAGGTGGTTTTGACTTGGGTCAGGGGAGATTTTTGTGGTGCTAAATGTTGTATAGTTGTTGTCACACGTTAACCTTTTACTATTTTTAATTTCTACCAGTCAGATCAGCCCGCCAGCAACTCTTCACAAAACGCTTTGCCAAACAGTAATTTATCTTTGATGGCTGAAATATCTTGTTGATTTTGAATCAGTTCAAAAAACCAACCGCCCTCTTGTACATCACCATATAGCACTGCAGATAAAATACGGTTGTCTTTTACGGTGATTTTTTGATAGATGCTATGGCTAGGGTCTTGATAAATCAATTGCTCGCAGTCGTGACTCACATCGATATCACCTGCCGAAAATAGCGCCACGCCCGAGACCTTTAGCTTGGTTGCCGTTGGTTGTACGCTAAACACGGGCGAGGTGCTACCTGGCTGCTCGTTTAAGGTATGTAGCAGAATATTGGCTTGCTCATACACAGGTGCGACTAGCCCAAATAGCTGGTTGTCAAACTGTACACACTCGCCAATCGCATACACGTCTGGGGTATGGGTTCGCATTTGGTTATCAACCAAAATCCCCCGCTCGCAACTGATACCGACCTGTTGCGCAAGGGCAATATTGGGTCGCACGCCGACGGTCATGATAATGCAATCGCTGTCAATGGTTTTGGCAGGGATGGATGTGTCGACATTATCCGTGTAAGTTAGTCCAGTAACCTGGTTATCCTTATCTACACAAATCGCTTGGGAGTTGGCATTGAGCACAAACTCAATACCTTTGTTTTCAAAGTAAGTTTGCAGTAAATCGGCAGCGGTTTTATCCAGTTGGCGATTGAGTAAATAGCCTGCCCCATGCACCACAGTGACTTTCGCTCCCTGTTGTACCAAAGCATTAGCAGCCTCAAGACCGAGTAATCCACCGCCGATAACCAGACATTTTGGAGATTTTTTGCCATTATGATTGTTTTTTGCGATATCTAGCATAGCATCCACATCGGCTTTGGTACGAAAGCCCATGACGCCTTTTGCGGTATGGTTGGGCAATGGCAAAATAAATGGCGTTGAACCTGTGGCAAACACCAATTTGTCATAGCCGATAGTTTCGCCACTGTCGGTGATGACCCGATGAGCAGCAAGATTGATATCGCTAACAGTGCAGCCTGTCTTTACAGTGATATTATGGTTGGCGTACTCCTCTTGAGAAAATAGATAAATCTCAGCGAAGCGTTTTTCCCCTGCTAATACAGGCGATAGCATAATACGGTTATAGCCTGCATATGGCTCGCTGTTGATAAGCGTGATGGCAAACTCATCTCGACTTTGTTCGCCTTGGCTGTCAATCCCCAGTCCGCTGTGGGTACTCAGTCTGCTTTTGGCATACTGCATGGCAAAGCGTGTCCCTGCCATCCCTGCCCCTATGATAAGAATGTGTGTGTGTTGCATTATTTGGCTGACCTTGCTTATCCGACCCGATATTTAATACTTTAGAATCTAGCACTTTAAAATTTAATAATTCAAAATCTATGCCAACCGTTTTAAACCGTTGTTTTTTACTGTTTTTTATGGTGTTTTAAATTTTGGCTATTATTTGTCGGACAGTGTGATGGATGTTGACCACTCTTTGAATTTAACCTCTTTAACTGTAGATAACTGTTTGAGGGTTTTTAAAATATTTTTAGACATTTTTTTGCTTATTTATTTGCATTATTCTTTTACCTTATCGATTACTTACCAAAATAGTGCAGTACAGCATCAAATTTTTATCATTTATGCCAATCGGTGAAAGTTTTTTCACAGCAAAATAGCTAATTGATGGGTCATTCAAAAAAATTATTGCAAAAACAAAAGTTTATGACAATGGCATAAATATTGCTTTTACCTTGTTACCGTGAACCGTACAGGCTTACTTAAAGGAGAAGCAGATGTCCCAACGTTTACCGCTGTTTGCTATGAAATTACCCCGTATCAAGGTGTTACATTACACCTGGTTTGCTTTTTTCGTCACCTTTTTAATTTGGTTTGCTCATGTGGCATTGATGCCCACCATCAAACAATATTTTCATTTGAGCGATGGGCAAGTCAAAGCGATCTTGATGCTCAATGTGGCTTTGACCATTCCTGCTCGTTTGCTAATCGGCGCGATGGTCGATAGATACGGCCCCAAGCGTTCATATAGTGCTGTGTTGTTGATTAGCGGTTTTTTGTGTTTTGTGTTTGCTTTTGCTCAAAGTTTCCAAATGCTGGCGATTGGTCGGTTTTTGCTAGGTTTTGTCGGTGCAGGATTTGTGGTTGGGATTCGTTTGATTTCAGAATGGTTTCCTGTCAATGAAGTCGGCTCGGCAGAAGGGGTATACGGCGGTTGGGGCAATTTTGGGGCGGCAGTAGCGTCAATGTCGATGCCGATTCTTGCCTTAGTGTATGGCGGTGCAGACGGTTGGCGGTATGCGATTGCGACCACAGGCGTGATTGCGATTGTTTATTCGGTCATTTTTTATCGTGGTGTCAGTGATACACCCAAAGGCGCGACTTATTTTAAACCAAAAAAATCAGGCGGCTTGGAAGTATCAAACAAGGCAGACTTTTACTTTTATGCGGTGATGATTTTACCGGTTTATGCGATTTTGTTTTTGTTGGCGTGGCGTTTGTCACCTAGCGGATTAAAATTATTAACCGCTAATCAAACCATGCTGGCATATGCGGTGGTGGCGGTGCTTGTAGTCTATCAATATATCAAAATCTGGTCAGTCAATAAGCATTTATTTGATACATCTCGCCCTGCGGTAAATCCAGAATATGGTTATCAGTTTAAACAAGTGGCGATTTTGGACATGGCGTATTTGGCATGTTTTGGCTCTGAGTTGGCAGTGGTGTCGATGTTGCCGCAATTTTTTATTACCAACTATGGTGTATCGCATACTTTAGCAGGGTTGACTGCAGGCTGTTTTGCGGTGATGAATTTATTTGCTCGTCCTGGCGGCGGTTTTATGTCCGATGCGGTCGGTCGTCGTAAAGTATTGATGATTGCATTGGCAGGGCAAACGGTGGGTTATCTGCTAATGACGCAAATGACCAAGTTACCATTGGCGGGTGCAGTGGCAATCGTGCTGCTTACTTCTGTATTTGTGCAAGCAGCATGCGGTGCAGTGTACTCAGTGGTTCCGCTCATTCAACGCCGTATGACAGGACAAATTGCTGGTATGGCGGGTGCCTATGGTAACGTAGGTGGGGTATTGTTTTTGACTATTTTCTCTATGGTATCGCCAACAGGATTCTTTATTACCCTCGCGATTTTTGCAGGGATTGCCTTTATTGGCGCGACCTTCCTGAGCGAGCCACAAGGACATATGGTCGAGGTGCACGAAGATGGCACGATTGAGCGAATTGCGATAGCGTAATCGCTCTTTAAATCCAACCAAAAAACAGTCGACCAGCGGACAAAGAAGTCTAGTTAGTAAGGCAAAAAAGGGTGTATGCCCTTTTTTCATTTTTGCACAATGCGTAGCAACCGTGCTAGTAAGGAAAAACCCATGTCAAAAGCCATTCAGCAAAATCCCCCCAGTTTGCAATCCTTACCGCAACTGCTGACCCGTGCTGCTAGTCATGCAGGGCGCAAAGCGGAAAACCAAGACACCTTGACAATAAAAACGCTGGTACCAACAGGGGATAGCAGCGCCACTCAGCTTGCGTGGCAAGTCACCGCTTTAGCTGACGGGGTCAGCAGCTGCGGACAGCCAAAGCTCGCCAGTCAATGGGTGATTGAAACGCTGATTGACCAATTAACCATGTATCAAGCTGACATGGTAACAACCCCTATTACTAGCCCTGTTACTAGCGATTCATTGAATAACAATAGTGCCGAAATGCTGGCACAAATGCTCACCAAAAGCGTGCATATTATCAATGATTTTTTGTATTTTAGTGATCAACATGACAGCTTTGATTCAGCCTCGCAGCGGTATTTGCCAAAATTACTCTCAACCTTATCTGGGCTGCTGTTTACCGAGCCTTTATTATCCGAGCACTCGGCAGTGTTATTCCACACGGGCGACAGCCGTATCTATCGGCTACGACACAACAAACTGCGCGTACTCACCCAAGACCACAGACACAAACGAGGGCGAGACAAAGGCGCCTTAGCCGCTGCACTTGGCGCAGATGCCCATGTGGAATTACAACTCGCCCAAATTGATGTGTTGCCCGAAGATGTGTTTTTGATAATGACCGATGGCGTATATGAATTTATCAGTGATGATGAGTTATTGTTACTGACCCAATCGGCATTGGGCAAATTGTTGGCGCTGGATAATTCCACCACCCTAGACTTAGAAAATTTGCCAGAAACCTTGTGCCAAGTGGCATTGGAAAATGGCAGTAATGACAATGTCAGTTGCGTGATGATAGCCGTCTTGCCAAAAGTTGCGAGAATTTTGGCGAATGCAGATTTTGACAAAACTGACCTTGCCGAAGATACAGACAGTCGTCATGCCGTTACCCGTTTACGCATTCCGCCTGTGCTGACTGTCGGCGACAAGCTTGATCATTTTACCATTGACAAAGTGGTGCAAAACACGCCACGCAGTAGCGTGTATTTGGCTACCGATAGCACCGCTGACACAGGCGATAATCAGCGTATTATCAAAGTGCCATCTGCCTACTATGAAGACGATAGCGGATTTTTACGGCTGTTTTTAAAAGAAGAAAAAATAGGGTTAAGCCTCAATCACCCAAGCTTACTAAAATTTTACCCCAAACCGATGAATAGCCAGTATCTGTACCATGTCACCGAATTTTTGCAAGGCATGAGCTTGCGTGAATTTATCGACACCCAGCCGCCGTTATCGGTTGCCCAAACTTTTGCTATTGTCAATCAAATCGGTATGGCGCTGCGAGCCATGCACCGTAATTATCTGCTCCATCAAGATATCAAGCCCGAAAATATCATGCTGCTGCCATCGGGTCATATCAAGCTCATTGACTTTGGTTCGGTTGGCTCGTTGCTCTTAAGAACTGGTCACACACCGCCTGTGGGCGATTTGCATTATATTGCCCCCGAATATTTCAGCGATGCACCAAAAGGGGTGTATTCCGATATTTTCTCGCTAGGTGTGGTGACTTATGAGATGCTGACAGGGCTACAGCCGTTTGATGTCGATACCTTGACCACGGCGATGACCGCACAAACCACCCAAAAACTGGCGTTCAAAAACGTGCGACAAGTGCGCACGGATTTACCATTTTGGGTCAATGACGTGCTGATTCGTGCTCTACAAGCAGATAGCAACCGCCGCTATCAGAGCATTGGCGATTTTCTCACCGACCTTGACCCCAAAAGCCATGCCGATGATAAAGCCAAGCAGCCGCTGATTGACAAACACCCTGTGCTATTTTGGCAATTGATAAGCGGGATATTAACGGCGCTGTTGCTCCTCACTTGGTTACTGGTTGCGTTAAATCACTAACAATGTGATTTATTTTTCTTAATAGACAATTAACCTATATTTTTTAACCCATTGAAATTTATAGTTAATTTAAATATTGGCATAAAGTTTGCTTATATAACAGTATAGAAAAACTTGGGATAATACACGCCAAAAGCCAGTCATTATCCTAGTCAAAAAGCCAATGTTTCGTCAGAAGGGATAAATACATGAAAAATCTTATCGTCGTCGGTAATGGGATGGTCGGGCACCACTTTATCGAAAAAGCGATTGAAAAACGCCTACACCAAACCTACCAAATCCATGTGTTTAGTGCTGAAAGTCGCCCTGCGTATGATCGGGTGTATTTGTCCAGTTACTTTGAACACAAAGACGCCAGTCAATTAAACTTGGTCGATTTAGCGCACTATGAGCAAGCAGGCATTACTTTGCATTTGGGTGAAGGCGTCGCAAGTTTTGATGCACAAACCAAAACCCTTATCACCAGCAAGGGCAACACCTTAGAATTTGAAAAATTGGTGTTAGCAACAGGCTCGTATCCGTTCGTACCCCCAGTACAGGGCAATGACCATGCCCACTGCCATGTGTATCGCACCATTGATGACTTAGACGCCATCATCGCCACCGCCGCCAATTCTCGAGTACAGCGGGGCGTGGTTGTGGGTGGGGGTCTGCTCGGACTTGAAGCCGCAAAAGCCTTGGTCACTTTGGGGTTAACCACGTATGTGGTC
Organism: Moraxella sp. CTOTU48841; assembly: GCF_032061225.1. Lineage (NCBI taxonomy): Bacteria > Pseudomonadati > Pseudomonadota > Gammaproteobacteria > Moraxellales > Moraxellaceae > Moraxella > Moraxella sp. CTOTU48841. Next base: position 21,677 of record NZ_DAMBFQ010000013.1, on the reverse strand, counting down.
GAGTTTGCCCCACAATTGATGGGCGTTCAGCTTGACGCTGCAGGTGGTGAGCTGCTGAAAAAGAAAATCGAAGACTTGGGCGTCACCGTTTTGACAGGCAAAAACACCCAACAAATCATCGACAACCATGACGATGACGCCAGTTTTTTAACCATGCAGTTTGCTGACGGCACTTTGCTCGATACCGACTTGATTTTGTTTAGCGCAGGGATTCGCCCTCAAGACAGTCTTGCTCGCAGCTCTGGACTCAAGCTGGGTGAGCGTGGCGGTATCGTTATCAACGACACTTGCCAAACCAGCGTGCCAGACGTGTATGCCATTGGTGAATGTGCGTTATGGGACAACAAAATTTATGGGCTGGTCGCCCCAGGCTACACCATGGCAAGCGTGTGCGCCTCTCAACTGTCAGGCGAGCATGACAGCCTATTTGACGGTGCCGATATGAGTACCAAACTCAAACTGATGGGCGTGGATGTCGGCAGTATCGGTGATGCTCATGGTAAAATCAAAGACAGCCAAAGCTATGTCTATCAAAACCCCAAAACAGGCGTGTATAAAAAGTTAGTCACCTCGGACGATGGCAAACGCTTGCTGGGTGCGGTACTGGTCGGTGATACGGAAGATTATAGCAATCTGCTGCAGTTGTTTTTAAACGGTATTGATTTGCCACTACAACCTGAAAGTTTGATTTTACCGAATGTCGAAAAGCCTGTTATGGGCGTAGAGAATCTGCCCGATACCGCTACCCTATGCTCATGTTATAACGTCAGCAAAGGTCAAATCTGCGCAGCCGTGGACAATGGGGCCATGACTTATGAAGACATCAAGATCTGCACTAAGGCCAGTACAGGCTGTGGCGGTTGTGCCCAAATCGTCAAAGATACCTTAGTATCTGAACTCAAAAAACGTGGTATTGAAGTCAAAAATCACATCTGCGGGCATTTCGCTTACTCTCGCCAAGAGTTGTATCACTTAGTGCGTGTCGGCAATATCCACACCTTTGAAGAGATGATTGAAAGACACGGACACGGCGATGGCTGTGAAATCTGTAAGCCTACCATTAGCTCGATTTTGGCGTCTTGCTGGAATGACTATATCTTAGATAAACCACTGGTTGCGCTACAAGACACCAATGACGCTTTCTTGGGCAATATCCAAAAAGATGGTACTTACTCAGTCGTGCCGCGTATTGCGGGCGGTGAAATTACCGCCGAAAAACTCATTGTCTTAGGTGAGGTAGCACGCGATTTTGGACTTTACACCAAAATCACTGGTGGGCAACGTGTGGATTTATTTGGTGCACGTAGTGACCAATTGCCCGATATTTGGGAACGCTTGATTAATGCAGGTTTTGAAACAGGGCATGCCTATGGTAAGTCTTTGCGTACCGTCAAATCTTGCGTCGGTAGCACATGGTGTCGCTATGGCGTGGATGATAGCGTTGGCTTGGCCATCGAACTGGAAAACCGCTATAAAGGCTTACGTGCCCCGCATAAAATCAAATTCGGTGTATCAGGCTGTACCCGAGAGTGCGCCGAAGCCCAAGGCAAAGACGTTGGTATTATTGCCACTGAAAATGGCTGGAATCTATATGTCTGTGGCAATGGCGGTATGCGGCCTCGTCACGCTGAGCTGTTTGCCAGTGACTTGGACACAGCCACGCTGGTTAAATATATAGACCGTTTCTTAATGTTCTACATAAAAACAGGCGACCGCTTACAACGCACATCGGTATGGCGTGAAAAAATGGAAGGTGGTCTTGAGTACATTCAACAGGTGGTCATCAATGATAGCCTGGGTATTGCCGAAGAACTCGAAGCCCAAATGCAAGCGGATATTGACGCGTACCAATGCGAATGGAAAACCACCCTTTCTGACCCAGAACGTTTAAAACGCTTTAAGCACTTTATTAACAGTGACAAAGTCGATGACAACGTGGTGTTTGTTGAAGAGCGTCACCAAATCCGCCCTGCAACGGCTGAGGAAAAGCAAGGATTAGCTTACAACACCACTCCAGCCCAAGCGGACATCGAGCTTGCTTAATGGTCAACCATAGCAAAATGGCGCTAATTTAGCATGCCATTTTCAATCAAAACAATGGAAAATTACGATGAACGAAATCTGTAAAATTGACGATATCATCCCCGAAACAGGCGTGTGTGCGTTGGTAAACGGTGAGCAAGTGGCTATCTTTCGTACCCAAAATGATGACGTTTTTGCCATGCACAACTTTGACCCTTTTAGCCAAGCCAATGTTATCTCTCGTGGACTACTCGGTAGCTGTGAAATTGACGGGCAAAAGGTACGATATGTCGCATCACCCATGTACAAACAACGCTTTGACTTGGCAACAGGTAAATGCATTGATGATGAGCAAGTGGCATTAAAATCCTACCCTGTGAGCGTGACCAATGGCGTGGTAATGATTTAGTCTTTATTAACTGTAAGGACAGATTGAATTTGCCCAAACCCCGCACAACATTCTCACAAACATAAAAAAGGCATCAAAACCGCATGCCTTTTTTATGTTTTAGGTGTTGACAAAAATAGAGGGTAAGCATTCAGCTCCCCTCTGTCATCATAGTTTTCACTCTGACTAATTACTGATTAACCGATTAATTATGGCTACAATCTGTACAGTCTTATCATCCCTACAATGCGGCATACGTTAAAGTAGGCGCATTTAATTGATGATACAGCGATACCACATCGCCCATAATCATCACCGCAGGCGATGGCAGTTTAGCGTCATTTTGCAATGCTTGAATAGTGCCTAGCGTACCCACCAAAACTTGCTCGTTAGGACGACTAACATTGGCAATAATCGCAAATGGTGTATCGGCTGATTTACCCGCTTGCAACAGACCTTGGGTTAAATTTGGCAAAGTATTTAATCCCATATAAAATACCACCGTTTGATTATCAGTAAGTAGTTCAGCGAATTGCTCGTTAGGCGTATCAGTCTTTAAAAACCCAGTAACAAACTTCACCGACTGGGCATGGTCACGATGAGTGAGCGGAATATTGACGCTATTGGCGACTGCTAGCGCGGTGGTAATGCCTGCAATCGACTCACAGGCTACACCAGCGCTAATCACGGTTTGCATTTCTTCACCGCCCCGTCCAAAGATAAATGGGTCGCCCGACTTTAAGCGTACAATAGTTTTGCCTTGTTGCGCTAGGGTGACCAATAAGCCATTGATGTCTTGCTGGGACATGCTGTGCTTGTGGCATTTTTTACCGACATAGATTTTTTCTGCCGTTGTGTTAAGTGCCAAAATCTCATCACTCACCAGATTGTCATAACAAATCACATCCGCTTGCAAGATGGTTTTATAAGCTTTGATGGTCAAGAGTTCAGGGTCGCCTGTACCTGCACCAACAAGATACACTTTGCCCTGATTTTGTACAGCTTTTGCATGTCTGGGGGTTATAGGAAGGTCAAAACGATTTTCTTTCACGCTGTCATGGGGAAAAAGTTCAACACTCACAGGGCTACTGATTGAAGGCATAGCAGTTTTCCAACATAATCAAACAAGGTAATTTAAAAATGCAATTACCATGCCTAAATTTTAACTCATACCCTTAATCCTACCCTTAATTGATGAAATTATTTTATATCCTGTTAATGTGAATAATTTCCCAAAATTTGACCTATTTATCCTATTTCATTGAGTGAGTTCAACGCCAAATCAAATTCATTTTTGGTATTAAAATTTGCTAAAGCTATCCATTCATTTGGCAATGCAGCGGTTTGTATTTTTTTATCCGCCAAAAACTTCATCACTGCGCGCTGACCCTTATCCAAATAATCGTATAATTTTATTAATAAATCTGTACGATACAAACCCAACAATGGATAATCCTTTTCAGCTTTTAAATAAATCACCGCTTCATTATCGGTTACCGCATAACGCAATTTATCAAAAACTTGATGGGCATGAACCAAACTATCACAGCTTATCACCAGTAAATAATGGTAAGGAGACATGACTTGATTCATGGCACTTGCCATGGCTGATAACGCCCCTGCCCCTTTGCCATTTTGTTGATTTGGCAGATAATCATCAATGATTTTGACGGTTGTATCATGACATAAGCGCTTACCATTATCCGCCACCATGACAGGGACATTTAAGCGTTTGGCATGACGAATATGAAAATCAAGCAAAGTCTCGCCATTTGGCAAGCTTAATAGCGCCTTGGGTGAACCCATCCGAGATGATTCACCCCCCGCCAAAATCACCACCCCTGCCAATTTAATGGTCATGTTTTGGATTTTCACGCATCAGATGCGGCACAAAGTTACACGGACGGGTACGGTTGTCGAGCTGTTCTTTGATGATGCCTTCCCAGCCCGTGCGACAGGCACCCGAGGAGCCAGGTAAACAAAAAATCACCGTATTATTCGCCATGCCTGCTAGGGCACGAGATTGCAAGGTTGACATGCCGATCTCATCACGAGATAACGCGCGGAACATCTCACCAAAACCTTGTACTTCTTTATCAAACAGCGGGCTTAGGGCTTCAGGGATTTGGTCACGGATATAAAAACCTGTCCCGCCTGTGGTAATGATAGCGTGAATCGCAGGGTCGGCAATCCATTGACTCACGATCGCACGGATTTGATAAATATCATCGGTGCGTATGGCTCGCTCCGCTAGGGTATGCCCTGATTCAACGAGGCTATCGGCTAGGTATTTACCAGAGGTATCTTCTTCTAAACTGCGGGTGTCTGATACAGTTAAGATTGCGATATTAAGCGCAATAAAAGGTTTTTCAGCTTTGCTCATTGGGGTTTCCTCATTATTTGATGGGCATACAATTTTATGGGCATATCAAATATTGCCATACATTAGGCGTTTGTTATAGCGTTTTTGTTTGTAACGCATGTTTAGGCTGTGAATTAAGCCCATTGGTTGACTGCCTAGACAGACATCAGCTTTGCGACGCTTGCACCCGTCCATTTATGTTAATCAACAAAAACAATATTAGTCATCTTTAGCCACGACAGGCGGACCTAACAATAAATGCTCATCAATAAATTCATTCGCTGAATTATGCTCAGCAGACTCTGCGGTGATATACCATTGTTGATTACGGTACAAGGTCAATCTATCGCGTGTTAGCCCTCGCCATAGACAATACATCATCACAAACACCACGATGGCAAACGGAAAGCCTGCAATAATAGCGACCGCTTGCAACGCAGATAACCCCCCTGCCACCAATAATACCGCAGCAATCACCCCTTGGCTCAATGCCCAAAATAACCGCTGAATTTTTGGCGGATTGGTATCGCCGCCTGCCGTGAGCATATCAATCACAAGGCTTGCCGAGTCTGACGAAGTGACAAACCACAACATAATCATCACCACAATCACCAGCGTCAAAGGCTTGGTTAAAGGATAATATTCAATCAGTTTAAAAATCGCACTACCATAATCGGCTTTGACTGCTTCTATCAACCCATAATTGCCCAGCAATTCCATATGTACCGCGCTGCCGCCAAAGGTGGTAAACCAAAAGAACAACAACAGCATGGGGATAAATAACACCCCAAAAATAAACTCTCTGATAGTACGACCCCGAGAAATACGCGCCACAAAAATTCCCACAAATGGCGACCAACTCACCCACCATGCCCAATAAAAAATCGTCCAATTTGCCTGCCAATCCGTATTGCTATACGCCTCACTCCAAAATCCTAGTGGAATAAGTTGACTGGCATAATTGCCGATATTTTCAATAAAACTATCGATGATAAACTGGGTCGGACCGAAAAATAACATAAAACCAAGCAGCAACACAGTCAGCACAATATTGATATCGCTTAAGCGTTTAATCCCTTTATCCAGCCCCATCATCACTGATAACGTCGCCATCGCGGTAATAATCGCAATCAAACAAAGCTGTACCGGGATATTATTGGGAATACCAAACACATTGCTAAAGCCTGCGTTGATTTGCATCGCACCCAGCCCCAAGGATGTCACCACCCCAAACATCGTGCCAAACACCGCAAGGGTATCGACCACATGCCCCCATTTGCCATAGATTTTTTGACCAATCAATGGGTACAGTACCGAGCGAATCGACAACGGCAAGCCACGACGATAATGAAAATACGCCAATGACAACGCCACGACACAATACAACGCCCACGCATGAATTCCCCAATGCAAAAACGAAATACTCATCGCTTGTTTAGCCGCTTCTACGGTTTCGGCTTGCCCCATCGGAGGCGACATAAAATGATACAAGGGCTCTGCCGTCCCCCAATACAACAGACCAATCCCAATCCCGGCACTAAACAGCATCCCAAACCATGACAGTAAGCTATACTCAGGATGCTCTGTTTGATGCCCAAGCCGAATATCGCCATAACGACTCAAGGCAATATATAGGCTAAACACCACCGCGACATTCATCAAAATGATAAAAAGCCAACGAAAACGGTGGGTAATAAAAGATTGCAGTTGGTTAAAAACCTCACCTGCCAACTCACCAAATAATGAACCAAAAATAATAAATCCGACAATCAGCAATGCGGAGGCAATAAAAACAGGACGATTAACCCGAGGAAAAGGGCCAAATTTTTCGACTTTCACAAAACTCATAAAGATATCTTTTCATTAGATTAACTGGAAAGCAACCTTAACAAATTATTTACAATATTTCAAATTACAGCAAGATTTCACAGGGCTTATATACCACAAAAACAGAACTAAGTTTTTGATTATAAAGGGTATATATCTTAACATACTGTAACATTTTAGTAGAGGAGAGAAGATGGTATTAGTTAATTCTATTTAACAATCTAGTATAATTATAAAGTTTATGATTTAACATTCATTACCTATATATCTGCTTTAATTTGACTAAATGACGCCTGATCTATGCTACGACCCCGTTGGATAATCGGATGATTTCAATGATGGGCTTAAGGAAAACGCATTGGCAATTTGGTAGTGAGGCGATGGGGATCTTGCGGTATAGCTCATGCGATAAAATGCGAGACTTTGTTGTTCGATTGCATGAATTTTGGTTGCCTGACAGCTTGTAATGAAATCCGCCTTTTAATTTTTACTGTACTTTTTGTATTTTAACAATTGGTTTTAATAATTGGCGGATGACTCTACAGACCATAAGCCAAAATTTTTGGTCACAAAATGGTCACGTTTTGGTCACAAGCGTTTGCTCACGTTAGTTTTACTTAAATATTAAAAATAGATATCTTTTCAAATTAACAAGTAAAACCAATTTTCCTAATTACATCAAGAGAGAAATACATAAAACAATAAATTTTTTAGAATCAATAATTTATCATATGTTTAAAGCCAAAAAAAACCTCAAATCAGGGGAGATTTGAGGCATAAAACTTTAAAAATATCGTTTTTAGTTCCACTAAAATAAGTGGCGCAGCGGACGGGACTCGAACCCGCGACCCCCGGCGTGACAGGCCGGTATTCTAACCAACTGAACTACCACTGCACGGTAGCTGATGACGATGACCCAAACTTGTCAAATTGGTGGGTCGTGACGGATTCGAACCGCCGACATTCTGCGTGTAAGGCAGACGCTCTACCAACTGAGCTAACGACCCATCGTCTGTGGTGGGTATTATAGAGAATTTATTTTTGCTGTCAATGATTTTTTTTGGCAAATATTAAAATTTTTAAAAAATTTTGCTGAGCATGTCATGTGGTTGTCACATAAAAACCTTATCATACCTACATGGCCAGCAAGGTCATAGCTAACAATAAGAATAATAAGATAACAATAATAACAATGTCTCTATCGCTTGTCACCCAAAGGATTTAATCCCCCCAATTAAATCCTTTTTATTTTTTTCTCTCCCGCCTTTTCTCACGGTTGCGCCAGTAGTGCTTTGATATCCGCTTCAAGGTCTTGAGGGGCTTTGGTCGGTGCAAAACGATCTACGACTCTGCCGTGTGGGTCAACTAAAAACTTGGTAAAGTTCCATTTGATGGCGTCGCCCAACATACCCTTGCCTTGTGGCTGTGATTTTAAAAACTGATAAACAGGATGGGTGTCTTTACCATTAACGTCAACTTTCGCCATCATCGGAAAGGTCACGCCATAATTGATTTGGCAAAACTCACTAATTTGCGCTTCACTGCCAGGATCTTGCTGACCAAATTGGTTGCAGGGAAAACCCAACACCACCAATCCTTGGTCTTTGTAAGCTTGGTATAGCTTTTCTAACCCCTCAAACTGTGGGGTAAAGCCGCATTTGCTCGCGGTATTCACAATCAATACGACTTTACCTCTAAGGGTGTTAAAATCAAATAGCTGACCTCGAATATCGGTCGCGGACAACTGGTAAAAATCTTCCATAGTAAATCTCCTTGTCGTTAGTTAAAAAGTTGTTAATTAAAAAATTGTAAGTTTTTCTTGCATTATTATTCTGACAAGCGTAGTTTATCTATTGGCAGTTATTCAGCCTCACTTGCGCTTAAAAATGTCAGTATTTCTGACAAAAATTGATATGTTTTATTAATACTCAAACGGAATTCCCCCGCTATGCTCACTGACGCTAAACTATCGGCCGGACAACGCTTGACGCAGCTGCGTAAAAGCAAAGGTTTGACCACTGCTGAACTTGCCGATTTAATGACCCAAGCTGGTGCTAAAGTTAGCCGTGCCGCGATTTCTAATTGGGAGCGCGGCTCCAATGGCATCGTGTCCAATAAACTGCCTGTGCTTGCCAGTCTGTTAGGCTGCAGCGAAAGCTATTTGCTATCAGGTACTAGGGTGGAAAGTCATAACGTCAACACCCAAGCGTTAGCAGCGCATACGGTCAATGATACTACTGTAGCACAAGCATTAAGCGATGCCAATCAAGCGAACCCGTGGCAGGGTCAAACGGCTCAATCTACCGCTCCGGCTGCTACCAATTTTCAACCCAACCATTCCAAACCTAATCCCAATCCCAAACCTAGTAGTGATGTATCTACCATGAAAACTTTGAACAAATCCAATAAACTGCAAAACGTGTGCTATGACATTCGCGGTCCTTTGCTACAAACTGCCAACCGCATGGAGACACAAGGTCATAAAATCATCAAACTCAATGTCGGCAACCCTGCCCCATTTGGGTTTGAAGCGCCGCAAGAGATTTTATCAGATGTGGCGATGAATTTGCCCAATGCGATTGGCTATTCAGACTCTCAAGGGATTTTTGCCGCGCGCAAAGCGATTTTGCAGTATTACCAAGCCAAAGGATTGTTAGAAGCGGTAGACGTTGCCGATGTGTATCTGGGCAATGGTGTCTCTGAACTGATTGTGATGACCATGCAAGCGTTACTGGACGATGGCGATGAAGTACTGATTCCTATGCCTGACTACCCGCTTTGGACAGCGGCGACGAATTTGGCAGGGGGTAAAGCGGTTCATTATCTGTGTAATGAAGCTGACAACTGGCAGCCAGATATTGCCGATATCGAAAGCAAGATCAATGAACGCACCAAAGGCATTGTGGTCATCAACCCAAACAACCCAACAGGCGCGCTTTACTCTACCGAAAATTTAAAAAAAATCGTGGCACTGGCAGAAAAACACGGGCTTGTGCTGATGGCGGATGAGATTTATGACCGCGTACTGTATGATGATGCCGTGCATGTACCGATGTGCACCCTTGCCAAAAATTGCTTGGTTATCTCCTATAATGGCTTGTCAAAGTCGCACCGTATCGCAGGTTTTCGCTCAGGCTGGATGATGTTATCGGGTAAAAAACACCATGCGGCTGACTTTATTGAAGGGTTAACCATGCTATCATCGATGCGGCTGTGTGCCAACGTCCCCTCACAATACGCGATTCAAACGGCGATGGGTGGTTATCAAAGTATGCAAGCCTTGACCGCACCAACCGGTCGCCTGTATCAGCAGCGCAACATCGCTATCGAGCGCCTAAATGCCATTAAAGGTATCTCATGTACCATGCCACAAGGGGCATTTTATTGTTTCCCAAAAATTGACCGTGACATTTATCCAATCGAAGATGATATGCAGTTTATGATGGAATTATTACTGCAAGAAAAAGTCTTGATGGTACAAGGTACGGGTTTCAACTGGCATGCGCCTGACCATTTTCGCGTGGTATTTTTGCCCAATGCATCAGATTTGCATGAAGCGATGGATCGACTTGAGCGCTTTTTTGCCACAAAACGCCAAGAATATGGCACTGATTAATGTTTCATTGAAAGAAAAAACCCCGATAAATTCGGGGTTTTTATTGTGAGCAATTAATTACATAAAGCTATTGAGATAAAGCCCTTGGGATTAACCCAGTAACTCCGTTAAAAATACAGCGATGATACCAATCGGTGCGACAAATTTTACCACAATTTGCCAAATAGTCCATTTCATGCCATCTAGCCCCAATTCACGTTTTACCGATTCTTGGTTGATAAACCAGCCGATGAGGATAATGGTACCCAAACCAATCAAAGGTAGCATGATTTTACTGGAGGTATAATCTAGCGCGTCAAAGATACCTTGTGGGATGTCTTTACCGTTTTTGTGGATAGTAAATACCGCAAAATCAGACAATTTATTAAATGACAATAACGCCAGTACACCCACTGCCCACGTTGCCACTGCCCCGACTATCGTGCAGATTTTACGGCTCATTGGGGTTTTTTCTTCCAAGAACTCGACAATGGGCTCAAGAATTGAAATCGACGACGTCAATGCCGCAAAGGTCAATAACAAGAAGAATAAAGTACCCACCACTACACCTAGGCTCATTTGACCAAAGGCGATTGGCAAGGTCACAAATACCAAACCGGGACCTGCCGCTGGATCAAGATGATTGCTAAATAAAATTGGGAAAATCGCAAGACCTGCCGCCAATGAGAAGATAATATCCCAAATAATCACCGTGCGCGCGGTTGCCAATAAATCCACATCTTGTTTTAGGTATGAACCATAACTCACCATGATCGCCATGCCCAGTGACAAACAGAAGAACGCATGTCCTAGCGCCGCCATCAGCACTTTGCCCACGCCAACTTCCTGCATACGCTGCAAGTCAAACTTAAACAAAAACTCTGCGCCTTTGGCAAAATCCATATTAATCGCATTATATCCCACGATAAATAATAGGATAAAAGCTAACGCAGGCATCATGATTTTTGATGCTTTCTCAATACCGGCTGATACACCGCCTGCAACAATTAGCGCCGTCAAGCCCATAAACGCCGTGTGCCACAACGTCATTTCGGTTGGATTTGCCAACATCGTCTCAAAAATTTTGCCAGTGGCGTCGGCATTGAGACCACCAAATGCATTGATACCCGCTTTTAAGGTGTAATTAAGCGACCAGCCGCCAATCACACTATAAAATGACAAAATCATAAAAGCGGCTAAAATACCAAAGTAGCCAAGCAGACTCCAAGCAGGTGACGTGTTATTGGCTACCGCCGCTTTGCGAAAACTTGCCGCTGGGTTACTTTGTCCACGGCGACCAATCAGCCATTCAGTGACCAACACTGGAAAACCAATAAGCGCGATACTGATAATAAACACGATAACAAATGCCGAGCCACCGCTATCGCCTGTCATGTAAGGAAACTTCCAAATACTGCCAAGACCGACCGCAGAACCCACGGCAGCCATTAAAAACCCAATCTTTGAGCTCCACTGGGAATGAGACGACTTGTGATTAGTGCTCATAATCCCTCCCTAATCGAATGTAAATAAATGAAAAAATTGCAACGAGAATCTTGCAGTATGTAGATTTTTCATGAATCAATAGTTAATGTCAAACTTTCTTTTCACAAAACCCAACCAAAAGTTATACAAGCAAGTCATTATTTTTTTTCATTTATATAAAATATAATAAAATCAGATATTTATAATAGTTATTTTTAAAATTCACTAAACGCAAATTATTTTTATACTAAATATTACTTTTTGGAATAAATTATTTTTTCACCTATTTGATTGCGAATTGCTGGCAAAACCAAGCGGTTAATGTCAACGGTTTTAACTTGCACAAGTGTAAGGATTTTGATAGCAATTTTTTGCCATTAACGGTAAAATTTTATTATCAAAAACTGCACGTCCCAACGTGTTGACCGTTCGCAGATTGATGACAAGGAAATTATTGATGACGCAGCCTTATAACGTGTTGTTCTTGTGCAAGCACAATGCTAGCCGTAGCCTAATGGCAGAAGCCATTTTAAATAAAATTGGCAGTGACCGTTTTGTAGCCTATAGCGCAGGCGTTGAGCCATCCGCTAGCGCGCATCCATTCACGCTTGAGGTATTAAAACAAGAAGGTTATGACGTCACAGGCTTAGCGCCCAAATCCGTCAAGCAGTTTTTACAAGACAACGCGCCAAAGATTGATTTGGTGATTGGGCTGTGCAATTCTTTACAGCAACATGCGGACATTGATGGCAAATTCCCACTGACCGCACATTGGCATATCAATGATACCGACAGTGTATCAGCCGATAGTGATGTGGAAAAAGCTGCCTTTAGCCAAGTATTGCGCCAACTCTCTCAGCGCATTCATTTATTGACAAACTTACCCGAAGATAAAATCGAACATTTGGCACATCCACCAGCCGATACCTAAAATGCCGATAAACGATTGCCCGTAAAAAAGCCCAACTGTCTTGGGCTTTTTTTGTTTGTCTCATCTAGGTTTGTATCATACAAAGGTCAGCTGTCCATATAGGTATGGATGATATCTATGAATGCACTTTTTGCTGCATTAGCGCTTCAATTGCTGCCGTTGTTTTTGGCACATCACGGGTAAGAACCAGCGGCTCACCCTCGGTAATGACCACATCATCCTCAATCCGAATGCCTATACCCCGATATTTCTTGGGTACCAATGCATTGTCATGCGCAAAATACAAGCCTGGCTCAACGGTAATCACCATGCCTTTTTCAAGCTTTCTGGGTTTACCGTCGTCGCCAGTGTAGCGCCCTGCATCGTGGACATCTAAGCCAAGCCAATGCCCTGTGCCATGCATATAAAACGGCAAGTAGGCTTTATCAGTAATCAACTCATCGACATCGCCTGTCAAAATCCCCAACTCAATCAAGCCTTGGGTCAGTACTTTAAGCGCAGTTTCATGATGGATTTTGCCATGCTCGCCTGCTTTTAGGCTGTTGATGGCGGCGATATTGGCATTTAGCACAATATCATACACTTGTTTTTGCACGTCACTGAACTTGCCACTCACAGGAAAAGTACGGCTGATGTCACCGGCATAATGTTGGTATTCGGCGCCCGCATCTATCATCACCAAATCGCCATCGTGCAGCGGTTGGTCGTTTTCGACATAATGCAAAATATTGGCATTGTCCCCGCCAGCCACGATACTATTATAAGAGGGTACGCAGCCATATTGGGCAAAAGCATAATTAACTTCAGCTTCCAGTCTGCTTTCATTCCCTTGATTTTTCTGCATCAAAGGTGCCACGCTTTGCATGGCGCGAATATGCCCGTAAGCACTGATTTGGGCGGCGACTTTCATGCGTGCAATTTCACACTCATCTTTTATCAGCCGCATTTCATTGATAAGGCCATCAATATTGGTGACGGTATCGACCACACCTTCGCCACGCTGCAGTTGCTTGGCTTGATTAAGCCAGCCAATCAGCTCATTATTAAAGCGGGCAAACACGTGTTTTTTACCAAAAATCAGATTTGGCATCACCTCATCAATTCTGCCAATGGCAATCGCTTTATCCGCGCCAAAATCTGCAGTCGCACCTTCAAGCCCTACGCGTTTGCCATCCCAAATCTCACGTAGTTTGTCTTTTTCACGTAAAAATAACGTGTAGTTGACGGTATGGTCAGTTTTTTCCAAAACCATAACGGATTCTGGCTCGGCAAAGCCAGTCAGGTAAAAAAAACTGCTGTCGGCGCGGTATTTGTACTCAGCATCGTTGTTGCGGATATGCGCGGGAGCCGTTTGCAAAATCGCAATGCTATTGTTTGGCAAGGCTTCAGCAAGTTTGACACGGCGTTTGGCAAATTCGCTTTGGGGAAGCTTTGGCAACAACTGTATGGTTAATTGATTTGACATGATATTTCCAAAAAATTTAATGGCTGTCACAGCATTGTTGAAGAATTTGCTGTAAGAAGCTTTCGCATTTTGCTAATTGGTTTAGACTGACAAACTCATTGGCTTTATGGGCATTGCCAATATCGCCAGGTCCGCAAATCACCGTCGGAATACCTGCATTGGTAAACTGCCCGCCTTCGGTGGCATACGCCACTTTGTGACGCTGCCGTTCATCCACCAAATTTTCAATGAGCTGTTGCAAGGCTTGGCTATCTTTATCGGTCATCGCAGGGACATTTTCGTTGCGAGTTAGCTCAATGCCCGTGTCGCTGTCAATCGCGTGCATCTTAGGCTCAAGGGTTTTGATAAAGGCGCGAATCGGCTCAATCACTTGGCTTTCATTCATGTGCGGCAAATTGCGATAATCAAAGGTGAATTCGCACAGGTTGGGCACGATATTGGTTGCCGTGCCGCCGGTAATAGTGCCCACTGACAAGGTCGAAAATGGTACGTCAAACGCCATGTCTTGGTCGTTACGTTGTTGCAATTGTTCGGCAAGTTTATCAATAAAATTGATAATTTTACTAGCATAGCTGATGGCATTGACGCCTTGCGGGGTCAGCGATGAATGTACTGATTTGCCATGCACGCGGCAGCGATACACTTGGATGCCTTTATGCGCGGTGACCATTTTCATCATGGTCGGCTCACCGACGATACAGTAGTCTGGCTTAATCCCTTGCGCTTTTAAATCTGCAAGCAGTAATGGCGCACCCAAACAACCCACTTCTTCGTCATACGACAGTGCTAGATGAATCGGTTTGCCGAGCATCCTATCGCGGCTTGCTTGCACCACAGTGGGCAACAGGCTTAAGGCGCAAGCAATAAAGCCTTTCATATCACAAGCCCCACGCCCGTATAGCTTATCTTCCACAATAGTCGCCACAAACGGATCGGTATCCCATGCCTGCCCATCAACGGGCACCACATCGGTATGCCCCGAAAACACAAACCCCCCTGTCGTTACAGTATCACCCTTACCCATCGCAGGTACAGTCACAAAGAGGTTGGCTTTGGTATTATCAGCATTAAAGGTCAAACGTGGCGACAACCCCAACTGCTCACAATAGCCTGCCACATACTCAATCAATTGCAAATTGGAGTAGCGACTGACAGTGTTAAAACCAATCAGCTTTGTTAACCAGTCTACGGCGTTGGATGGATAGCCCATAGTCGTTCCATTTTTCTCAAATTTTAAACCACTAAAACACCCTATCAGGGCAAATTTAGTCGAAATAGGGTATTAACATCAATTCGGCTTTTTACCGGTCATGGCATCAATGACCATATGGGTAACAAAATCATCATTGGTATCTTTTTCTGCTTCCCAATCAAGTTCATCATCCCGTAGCTGCTCAATAAAATCCAAATGCTCCTCATCAATCTCTTGGGCTTTACCCACAGGGCGATTCATGGCAAATCCTGCGATAAGCGGCAATTTGGCGACTGATTTACGCACTCGCCCTTGTGACACACTCACAGGAATCATGCGCACAAACTC
The DNA here is from genome assembly GCF_032061225.1 of Moraxella sp. CTOTU48841. Lineage (NCBI taxonomy): Bacteria > Pseudomonadati > Pseudomonadota > Gammaproteobacteria > Moraxellales > Moraxellaceae > Moraxella > Moraxella sp. CTOTU48841. The sequence continues at coordinate 6,062 of NZ_DAMBFQ010000013.1, read as the reverse complement.
AAGTAGCTCCATATATTCAACTTCGCCTTCAGCATTGTCTGTCCCTTGCAGTGCCTCATCATACGCATCAACCCGCAGCGCGCCGATTTTTGCCAAGTCATTAAATAGGTTATTTTCTTCCGGACGCAGCGCACTATCGGTGACGCCAAAGCCTGTCAAAAAGCCATTTGCCCAGTTTTTAAGTGCCATCAAACGCTCATACAGTGGATGGTCATCATCAGGCAACAACGGCATAAACTGATAGCTATCGGCATCGTCGGTTAATACAGCCACCATATCCTCGCCCTCTTCGGTCACTATCTCTAACGCTTTTGGCTCAAGCTCGGTAAAGCTCAGCTCAGTCAGTAGCAGTTGCCACTCTTGCTCGGTTGGCGCATCACACACACTTAGCACCCCTGAAATTAGCCCATGTAACTCACTAATTGTGACGTCATGCCAATCCTCAAATGCTTGTGTCCAATCCTGCCAACCCGAAATATAATCATCCATCGCTTTACCCTTTTTTCACAAAAAATTATATCAACATTGAGATAATACTAGCCTTAATGCGGTCAACTATGGCATTATTAAAGTGGTAAAATAATATAAGTATCACTCAAATTTTAAGCCTTCACGCTATATTTATACCAAAAAAACCTTTTGCTATTCATGTCAATGAGCGTCCATCACGTCGCTCTTGATGATTTACTTGATTATTCACTCGATTACTGACTAGACATCATATCATGAGCACCCTAATTGACCAACTGACCCAGCTACAAACCGCATTGACTAAGCTTCGCGATAAATATCAATTCGCCAGTAGCGAGTTAACCCGTATTAAAGCACAGCCAACCATTACCGCAGACCAATTGCAAGCGGTACAAGCTGAGCTCAATGCCAGCAAAGAACTGCAGCAAAATTTGGAACAACAACTTGCTAGACAAGCCGAAGAGTATCAAGCACTCGAGCAGCGCTATCAGTCACTTGCCGAATCTCACAACATGCTAAGTACCGAATACGAACAAACCCAAAACCAATTACAGATTTTTACCGCACAAAATCAAAAACTGATTGAAAAAAATCGCGTTGCAGCAGAGCATACCAAGCTTGTGTTAGAGCGCTTGGCAAAAATTGACAGCGAAAACTAACCCGTCCTTATTTAAGCCAGCCTTAGTGATGTTTAAAACATTTGAATACGTTAGGAAAATCTTATGGCATCTGCCCAAAGCATTAAAAAAGTTGATATCCTGATCAATGGTCGTAGCTATACCATCAACTGCCCAGAATCGGAAGAGCCTGCGTTGCAGCGTGCGGCAAGCTATATTAACCAGTTTATGCAAGACGTACGCCGCCAAGCGCCTCAGCTACCCCAAGAAGAATTATTGGTACTGTGCGCGTTGACGTTGTTTGAAAAATCAGAAAACTTACAACGCTATCAAGAAAACGAAAGCCAAGCGCAAGACCTGGTGGGTAAAATGTTAGAAGACGTTGCGCGTTTTGCCTAACGTATTTAGTGTAAAATAAAATTCGACTAATTTTGAGCGCGCTGGTAGTGCTTGCCAGCATGAAAATCCGCTTGGTGTTCTTGATTACAAAAAAACTTATCCCCTTCTATAATCCCTCGCCACTCTGCTAACGTATGATGGCAAAAATCACACGATCGCAGCTCGGTACTCTCGCCTGGCTGCGGCTGTAAATAGCCTTGTGGTGGTCGCGGATACATCCATTTCATCCCAACCCAGCTAAGCCCCATAATCACCAAAACCACAAAAATTGCGGTAAACATCGCTTCACCTCATTGCCTAATGAACGAATCATCGTTGCTAATTAAGCGTTATGACTGCCTGTTAATTAGCATTGTAAGGTTTGATTATACTGCAAAAAATCGCGCATTGATGGGTTATTCGTGCTATGTTTAGGCTAATTTTACCAGTTGTAGCATTTTTCGGTTGTAGCATCTAAAGATTGCAATTGTAAACATATCATAAAGCGATATAATGTAGAATAATTTTATCTTGTAATGCCATCGCCGTTGCCACCAATAATTATAATAGCGGCATCATGCTTGCCTACCGTTCTAGACGGCTATGACTAAAGGGACGACCCCATAACAAATTTTTACTGAAGGATTTTTCATGTCACACCTCGATTTAACCCCAGATGATAGCGTACCAACGCAGCTGCCGAGTGAGTCAATGACCGCCGAAGCTACTACGCCAAACCAAACAGCAAACCCACAGCCAGTTTCTCAAAAACCTGCTCAGCCAACTTCTCAATCAGTTTCTCAGTCAACCTCTCAGCCATCAAACCAATCGACTAGCCAACCAATTAGCCAAGCAGATTCTATGGTGGGGCTAAAAATTGCGGTGGCACAGCAGCAATTTATTGTAGGTGATGTCATCAACAATGCCAAAAAAATGGTAGAGCTGGCTAAAGACGCCCGTGATAAGGGGGCTAATATCATTGTCTTTCCTGAGTTATCACTGCTGGGTTATCCGCCTGAAGATTTGTTACTACGTCCAAGTCTTGCCTCACGTGTGAAACTTGCTTTTGAATTGCTCTACACAGTCAAAGACATCGTGATGCTAGTGGGTTATCCGCACATTGACCCCAATGGCACGTTTAACTCAGTGGCTATCATTCACAATGGTCAGCAAAAAGGTTTTTATCATAAACAATGCTTGCCAAACTATGGGGTGTTTGATGAACGCCGCTATTTTAATACCGGTCACAACCAAGTGTTGTTTGACTATCAAGGGCTGACCATTGGACTACTTATCTGTGAAGACTTATGGCAAGACGCTCCCATTCGCGCACTCAAAGAAAAAGGTGCGGAAATCATCATCAGCCTCAATGCCTCACCCTTTGAGCAAAACAAGCAAGAACAACGTAAGGCTTTATTAAAAAGCCGTGCCACTGAGCACAATATCCCGATTGTGTATGCCAATAGCGTGGGCGGTCAAGATGACTTGGTGTTTGATGGCGGCTCGATGGTCGTCAACGCTCAAGGTAAAATCGTGCAAGAAGCGCCAAGATTTTTGCAGCATACCCTGTATGTGGTTGCTCGTCACGATGCCCAAAGCGGTCAAGTGATATTATCAGAACAGCGCAAATCACCGCTTGCGCTCAGCCAAATCGCTGAAACTTATCAAGCGCTGGTTGTCGGCTTGCGTGATTATGTCAATCATTCTGGCTTTAAAGGCGTATTGGTTGGATTGTCAGGCGGTATAGACTCCGCACTCACGCTATGTATCGCCGTTGATGCGCTCGGTGCAGATAAAGTTTATGCGGTCATGATGCCCTATGAGTACACCTCGCAAATCAGCCTGCAAGATGCGCAGGCGCAGGCACACCGACTCAACGTGTCTTATACCGTGTGCCCGATTCATGCCGCTGTTGAAGGCATGCGTCATACGCTAGAGCCGATGTTTAGCAACACCACCGCCGACACCACGGAAGAAAATATCCAAGCCCGTGCGCGTGGCATGATTTTGATGGCGTTGTCCAACAAATTTGGTCATCTAGTCATCACCACTGGCAACAAATCAGAGATGGCCGTGGGCTATGCGACATTGTATGGGGATATGGCAGGCGGATTTGATGTCTTAAAAGATGTGTATAAAACCCAAGTATATGCCCTCGCCAACTATCGCAACCGACTAGAAGAAACGCCGGTGATTCCTGAGCGTGTGATTACGCGTCCGCCTTCTGCCGAGCTTCGACCTGACCAAAAAGACCAAGACAGTCTGCCTGATTATGATACCCTCGATAAAATGCTGGAGCTGTATATCGATCGCGACTTTGGGTATGATGCGATAGTAGAAGCCGGTTATGATAAAGACGTGGTGAAAAAAGTACTCAGCATGGTAGACCGCAATGAATACAAACGTCGTCAAGCGGCGATTGGCACCAAGATTACTCACCGCGCCTTTGGGCGTGAGCGTCGCTATCCACTCGTCAACCACTGGTCGCTAGAGTTTCCAAAACTCTAATTTCCAAAATTCTAAGGCGGGTCAGCATAAAAAGACTGCGATTTGGCAGTCTTTTTTTTATCTGTCGCAAATTATGTATTGCAAAGCAGATATCGTAAAGCTTGCATGACAGTTATGTCATTGTCACATCCAAATGCAAGCTTTCTTTAATCTCTTCCATCACAATCAAACTGTGGGTTTCTACCGCCGCTGGCAATTGTTTTAAGATATTGCCCAGTAACTTGCGGTAAGAACTCATCTCTTTTAGCCGCGCTTTGACCAAAAAATCAAACTCACCCGAAATCAAATGACATTCCAGTATCTCTGGAATTTCTGACAGTTTTTTGCTCACTTGCTCAAAGACATCGCCCGACTTGGTAGATAGCTTTATCTCTAAAAATACCAACAAGCTTTTATTGACCAAATTGGGATTTAACCGCGCATGATAACCTGTGATAATACCTTCACGCTCCAAGCGCTTAACTCGGTCTGAGCAAGGCGTGGTTGATAGGTTAACTCTGGCGGCCAATTCGCTGATAGAAATTCGGGCTTGCTGTTGCAAGATTTCAAGGATTAAACGGTCGGTACGGTCTAAAGTACGCATAGCAAAATGAAAACCCTGTTTTTTGATGATTGATATGATAAAACCGATAATATCAGCAAAATTTTAGCATAAAAACAGCAAAATTCACTGCAAAACTTTGCTTATACTAGCAAAATTAACTGATAATTAGGCAGATATTTGGGGGTAGGTATGCGCGTATTGGTACTGGGTAGTGGCGTGATTGGGGTGACAAGTGCCTATTATTTAGCCAAGCAAGGGGTAGAAGTCACGGTGATTGACCGCCAAGCGGGTGCCGCACAAGAAACAAGTTTTGGCAATGCTGGGCAAATCTCCCCGGGCTACTCTACCCCTTGGGCAGCCCCTGGTATTCCATTGAAGGCGGTTAAATGGTTATTTCAACAACACGCCCCTTTAGCCATCAAATTAGATGGTAGTCTGTGGCAGTTACAATGGATGCTACAAATGCTCAAAAACTGCAATACCAAGCGCTATGCCATCAACAAAGAGCGTATGGTACGAGTGGCAGAATACAGCCGCGACTGTCTGCAGCAGCTGCGTCAAGACACCGGCATTCACTACGAAAACCGCTCACAAGGCACCTTACAAGTTTTTCGTAAACCCGCCCAATTAGATGCTGTACAGCAAGATATTAAGGTGTTGCAGGATTCAGGCGTGCCTTTTAAGCTGATTGACAACAGCAAGGCATTGGCTGATATTGAGCCCGCGTTGGCAAATGCCACTGATAAGCTGGTTGGCGGATTGCATTTACCGCATGATGAAACAGGCGATTGCTTTTTGTTTTGCCAAGCATTAGAGCAACAAGCCAAAGCGCTGGGGGTAAAATTTTTATACAATCAAACCATCAAAAAACTGGTAGTCGACGCTGGAGCAATTAAAGGGGTGATGGTAAATGGTGAGTTATTAACGGCAGACCAGTATGTATTGGCGTTGGGCAGTTATTCGCGGGCGCTTTTGCAACCGCTACAGCTTAATCTGCCTGTATACCCTGTCAAAGGCTATTCACTGACTGTGCCGATTATCAATGCTGATTTAGCGCCCCAATCAACGGTGCTGGATGAAACCTATAAAATCGCCATTACTCGCTTTGACAACCGTATTCGCGTGGGCGGTATGGCAGAATTAAGTGGTTTTGATATAACGCTAAACCCCCAGCGCCGTGCTACACTCGAAATGGTCACGCAGGACTTATTCGCAGGTGGTGATTTGCCAAACGCAAGTTTTTGGACAGGGCTACGTCCGATGACCCCCGATAGCACCCCCATCATTGGCGCGACTCGGTATCGCAATTTATTTTTGAACACAGGACATGGCACATTGGGTTGGACAATGGCGTGTGGCTCTGGCAAATTAATCAGCGATTTGGTGCTCGGCAAAACGCCTGACATTCGCATTGACGGCTTATCATTACAGCGTTATGCCTAGTATCTATTTTCTATCAGAAATACCTGTAAATAGTATTTATAAAGACTAGGTTCTGTTGAACATTCAAAGCTTCAGCCAATGATAAGCAAAGGCTAGAGCGA
>NZ_DAMBFQ010000012.1:11677-47392 GCF_032061225.1 Moraxella sp. CTOTU48841 | reverse complement strand
ACTCTTCGTCGCTCAGTGGTGGCGTATTATACGTGAATTGGAATGGGTGTCAACACCTTTTTTAAAAATTTTCAAATAAAATAAAAATACCGCCTTGCGGCGGTATTTTTGTTGATGCTCTAATCGGTGAAATGATTATTTGTTGTCATCTTTTACTTCGGTGAATTCTGCATCGACAACCCCATCATCTTGCTGGGTTTGTTGTGACTGTGCATCACCCGCTTCTGCAGTAGCGCCTGCGTCAGCGTAGATTTTTTGACTAACCGGTAAGAAGGCATTGTCTAGGGCTTCAAGTTTTGACTTGATGTCATCTAGATTATCTTCTTTGACAGCCAACTCTAGCGCTTTGATAGCATCTTCTACTGAGGTTTTGTCGCTATCGGTTACTTTATCAGCGGCATCTTTCATGGCTTTTTGTACGCCATGAATACGACCGTCTGCTTCGTTACGTACTTGCGCAAGTTCAGCAAATTTGGCATCTTCAGCGGCATTGGCTTCAGCATCACGAATCATTTGCTCAATTTCAGCATCTGATAGACCTGAATCGGCTTTAATTTGGATACTTTGTGCTTTACCCGTACCTTTATCTTTAGCTGAGATATTCATGATGCCATCAGCGTTGATGTCAAAGGTAACTTCAATTTGCGGTACGCCGCGCGGTGCGGGTGGAATATCGGTCAAATCGAAACGTCCAAGCAATTTGTTTTGGGCGGCAATTTTACGCTCACCTTGATAGACCTGAATAGTTACTGCTGGTTGGTTGTCATCCGCTGTAGAGAACACTTGTGATTTCTTGGTTGGAATCATGGTGTTTTTCTCGATGATTGGCGTCAACACACCGCCCATGGTTTCGATGCCTAGGGTTAACGGTGTCACATCAAGCAGTAGTACGTCAGTTTTGTCACCAGACAGTACTGCACCTTGAATCGCTGCACCCATCGCTACCGCTTCGTCAGGATTCACATCTTTACGAGGTTCTTTACCAAAGAATTCTTGAACACGCTGTTGCACCAGTGGCATACGGCTTTGACCACCTACCAAGATAACGTCATCAATATCAGACGCTTTTAAGCCCGCGTCGCTCAGTGCGATTTTACAAGGCTCAATGGTACGGTTGACAAGCGCTTCAGTTAAGCTTTCTAATTTGGCACGGGTTACGTTTACCACTAAGTGTTTTGGACCTGTGGCATCGGCAGTGATGTACGGTAAGTTAATATCGGTGCTTTGTGAGCTTGAAAGTTCGATTTTCGCTTTCTCTGCTGCTTCTTTTAGGCGCTGCATTGCCAGCGGGTCACCTTTTAGGTTCACACTGTTTTCTTTTTTGAATTCTTCAACCAAATAGTCGATTAAGGTCAAGTCAAAGTCTTCTCCGCCTAAGAAGGTGTCACCATTGGTTGAAAGCACTTCAAATTGTTGCTCGCCATCAACGTCTGCGATTTCGATGATTGAAATATCGAAAGTACCACCACCTAAGTCATAAACCGCAATCTTACGGTCTGCACCGCCTTTTTTGTCCATGCCGTAAGCTAAGGCTGCCGCTGTAGGTTCGTTGATGATACGTTTGACATCAAGACCGGCGATTTTACCTGCGTCTTTAGTGGCTTGACGTTGGCTATCATTAAAATAAGCAGGTACCGTTACTACCGCTTCGGTGACGTTTTCACCCAGATAATCTTCTGCAGTTTTTTTCATTTTTTTCAAAACTTCAGCAGAAATTTGAGGTGGTGCTAATTTTTTATTGTTGATATCAACCCAGGCATCGCCATTGTCAGCTTTGACAATTTTGTATGGCACCATGCCGATGTCTTTTTGCACGACTTTGTCTTCAAACTTACGACCAATTAAACGCTTGATAGCAAATAAGGTATTTTGTGGGTTGGTTACCGCTTGGCGTTTGGCTGATTGACCGACTAGGATTTCGCCGTCATCTTTGTAAGCAACGATAGATGGGGTAGTGCGTGCACCTTCAGCATTGTCGATAACTTTAACTTTGTCACCTTCCATCACTGCAACACATGAGTTGGTTGTACCTAAGTCAATACCAATAATTTTAGCCATAATTAAATTCTCCAATTTTTATTTTGAGGGTAAGTGGTGATGAGCACCACGTTGTCTTGTATTTTTATATCGGTTTAACGAGGGTTTTTTTCAAGCAGTTAGCAAAAGTTTTTTGCTACGCTTGTTACCCATCGGTCAATCCGTTGTCTACTGCTTGCCTACTAGCTGCCAACGCGAACCATGGCTGGGCGCAATAAACGCTCATTTAGCGTATAACCTTTTTGTAGTACTTGACCGACTTGGTTGGCGCTTGCCTCTGGGTCGATACCCACGGCTTCATGCAGGTCAGCATTGAATGTTTCGCCTTGTGGATCGACCACTTTTACGCCGTATCTTTCTAGCACCGTAATCAGCGATTTGTGGGTAAGTTTGACGCCTTCAAGCACGGGATCATTGTCAGATTGGCTACTTTCAATTGCACGTTCAAGGTTATCCACGGTTTCTAATAGGTCTTTGGCAAACTTTTCTAAGGCAAATTTTTTGGTTTTTTCGGTTTCTTGCTCCATGCGGTTGCGCGCATTGTAGGCTTCAGCATTGGCACGGGCATGGGCTTCTTTGGCTTCTTTGACTTGATCTTCAAGCTCGGCAATACGCTGCTCGTAAGTGCTCAAATTGATGTCGCTAGGAATGGTTTTTTGCTCGTTGCTTGGCTCAAACTGTTCCATGGCATCTTTTAACTCCGTTGAGACGGCGTCAGTTTGATTTTGCGGTTGCGTATTTTGGTTGTTATCAGCTGAATTCATCAATCATCACTCCTATTATCAAAGTAACCGTCACCAAGGTAACAGTTACACGTTAAAACGGTTAAAGTTATTGGCTTTGATAATGGTTAATCCCTTTGATTTCAAGAGTAAGTCGCATTATTTGCGGGTCAAAATGGCGTTTTTCATATATATCCACACTAAATTTGCGTATTTATGAAATTAGGGAATAAAAATCGCTAGAAATATGGTTAAAAACAACATGGCTAAAAACATGGCGTTAAGCGCGTACCTGTTGTTGGGTGAGGGCATCAAAAATTTGGCTAGGTCGAACAAATCCAAGTGTGTCGCCGAGTAAATAACCGATGGCATCACCGAAGTAATGATAAGCAGACGCGAAATCAGTAGCAGGTGTTAAACCCGATAGGTTACAACTCGTTGATACCAAAAATCCAAACGGGTTATTGTGGTCTGCGTGGGCAATGTGATTGCATAGTTCGGCAATCATCGGATGGCTAATCACTCGTATGGCTAAGCTATCTCGCCCACCTGTGATCCAATCGGGGATTTTGCCTTGCAATGATGCAGGAATCGGTAACAACCAAGTGGTGGCTTGTGCATCGCTAGACTGCCAACTTGCCGCAATGCTATCGACTACCTGCTGTGGTAACGGCTGTAAGAATGGCTGAATATGGGCGATATCGCCTGTGATAACAATCATACCTTTTTCGATTGGACGTTGTTTAATCGCTAAAATCTGTTTCACTGCGGTTTCGTTAAATGGGTCACAGCCGATTCCCCACACCGCTTCGGTTGGATAAGCCAGTAGATTGCCGGCTTGTAAAAATTGCTGAACTGCATCGAGCTGGGTGTCATTAAATTGCATTATATACCTCGATTATTTTGTAGTTTTTTTTGCTTATCGCTTATCAAAATTAAGGGCGGCAGCGCATATACAGACCGCCGCGCTGCATCACCAATCCCATTAGCTCAAGCTCAATCAGCCAGCCCATAAGTGTCGCAATATCGGTGCGGGTCTTATCGACCAAGCTGTCTAAATCTTGCCCGACCCAATCGAGTTGATTAAGTAGTGTCTGCAAATGCGGCGCCACCTCCATCGCCAATGGCGCTTGGTGCGGCTGGGTTTTTGGTGCTGATTCGGACGGTAATTGAGGGCTATTGCTTACTGCCTGTGCAACTATCGGCGCTGGTTCAACCTCGGTGGCTTTGACAATCGGTGATTTAAAAATTGATAAATCTTCCAAAATTTGTGATGGATGATCGACCAAGGTCGCACCCTCACGAATCAATTGGTGGCAACCTTTGGCGTTGAGGTTATCAATATGACTAGGAATAGCAAAAACTTGTTTGCCTTGCTCGTTGGCTTCTCTGGCCGTGATGAGCGAGCCGCTTTTTGCAGCCGCTTCTACAACCAAAGTTGCTAAACTTAGCCCAGCGACGAGACGATTGCGCCTTGGAAAATGGTAGCGATTGCTCGGCATATCGGGCAATAATTCACTAATGACGCAGCCACCTGACGCAATAATATGGGCTTTAAGGCTGGCGTGATTTTTTGGATAACAATGTTTAATACCATTGCCCAGTACCGCAATAGTACCACCTTGTGTGGCCGTCATCTGTAGACTTAACGCACCTAAATGCGCTTGTTTGTCAATGCCTTCTGCCATGCCACTGGTGATCCATAAGCCTTCGTGCGCCAAATATTGCGCCATATCAAAGGCAATTTTTTCGGCATGTGGGCTAGGTTTACGACTCCCAACGATGGCCAATTGAGGTTGGCTTAAGGCCGATAAGTTGCCTTGATACAATAGCAAAGGGGGTGGGTCATAGATGTTTTTTAACTGATTCGGATATAAAGGGTCATTATCAAACACCACACCATACTGCCCGTGCGATAGTTCTAATAGCGTATCATTCAAAAATTGGCTGGTTCGACTGGCGCTGATAAACTCAGCAAAGCGTTTGTGGTGATTATCATGCAAGCCCAATGCTTGCCAGTCTACCAGCTTGGCTTGAATGGCTTGTTCAGCGCTACCAAAACGCGCTACAAGCTTATTATAAACAGGCACCGATAAGTTCACTAAATGCCATAACAATAAGGCAGCCTGCTGCGCGGGGTTTAAGTTAGGCTGATAGTCCTGCATCATGTATATTCCTTAGGCATGTATATGGCTTATGAATGTTTGCTATTATAAATTTTTCTCACGATAAAAACTTTAAAGACAGCAAAGCCAGTCAAGGTGACTGGCTTTTGAACAATCGCTTACCCATCAAGCATAACCAAGGGCAAGGAAGCAAAGGTAAGCGAAAGCGTTAGTTGCCGACCGCAGGCAGTAAAAAATCTTGCTCATGAATCGGTGATTCTGCATCGAGTACATAAGCGTAGCTAATATCGTTAAATGCTTTAAATACCATCACATGACCGATTTGCTCACTTGGCAACCGCACTGCCCCACCTTTCACGGATGAATAGCCGTCCAAGACTAAAGCGCCTTTTTGATAAACCGTCAACACATCGCCTGGCTCAGCGCCTTGGCTGGTACCCAAGTTAATGGCAATAACCCCATCTCGACCCGCACTACTAATGGAATTTAAAATACGAATCACGCGACCGCCACGGGTAACGCTGGCAGGTTTTGGATAAAACGCGGGTGGCAAGTACTGACCGACTTCGACAAATACACGGTCACCTTCGCGCACTTCTTGACCATACGATTTTTTAAGCTCGATACTAGAAACACCGTTTGATGCTACACTAGTGACAATACCTGCGGCAACTTGGGTGACTTCAAGACCGATGGCTTTACGGGTGGTTGGGTCAACATACGGTTCGCCCTCACGATACACGCCATAGCGTTGTCCCACAATGAGCGGCACGCCTTTGGCATAGATTTTGTTACCGACACCTGTGATAATGTTTTTATCTTTTGAAGCAAGCACATAGGGAGTAGTTTTAAAGTCATCAGGCGATACGATGATATTGCGCTCGAGCCATGTTTCAATGGCAGTCAAAGGAATGGTAGTGATACTACCTGCGGCACTTACCACTGTGGTTGTGGTGACTGGCGCGTTCATGGCTTTTTCAATGCCTGCACAGCCTTCCCCCGTATCTACACCGACCAATTTTTGCCCTTTAATCACACATAAGATAATCACATCTTTTGGATAAATCAGATGCGGATTACGAATCTGCTTATTGGTCGCCCAAATTTCTTTCCAGCGCCACGGACTTTCTAAGAATTTACCGGAGATATCCCAAAGCGTATCACCTTTTTTTACCACGTAACGGTTGGGCGCATCGGCTTTGATACGAGGGGGCGGGTTGTTAGCAGCGGCTAGCGAAGTCACTGTCATACCTAGGATTGCCAACAAAGCGAAGGATAATTTTTTCATTGTCGTGGTGTTATAGTTTGTCATAGCCCAATGCTCAAGGTTAACCGCTTAACGCTTTAAAATGGCATACTCTTTACCATCACTTATAAAAAATCATAGCCAAATGTTGTGTTATGTGTCGCAAAATCACCCATAATTTGCACTATGTAAATTTTGGTTAGCATAGCATAAAATAATTGGGGCTTCATAAATTTTCTCTTTAAATCATTTTTTTTAAATGATTTGGTTTTGGTGGATTTTAATGACTCAATCATTATCATTGATTATTTGCTATTGTGAAGCGATTGGTTTGCACCTATATATAAGTTATAGTAGCCAAACTTTAGTGTTTGCGTTACCCTATGCCAATTTTTTAGATAATTTTTGCCTTATTAACAGTTGACCAATTATGACTTTACGTACCATTTTAAATTACCCAGATCCGAGGCTTCGTACCCTTGCCAAGCCTGTTACCCACTTTGATGATGACTTAAAAACCTTGATTGATGATATGTTTGAAACCATGTATGCCGCCAAAGGTATTGGTCTGGCGGCAACGCAAGTAGACGAGCACATTCAATTGGTGGTGATGGACTTATCTGAAGATGGCAGCCAGCCTCGGGTGTTTATCAACCCTGTTATCACCCCATTAGCCGATGAATTATATAGCTACGAAGAAGGGTGTTTGTCTGTGCCCGAGTATTATGACAAAGTCGATAGACCCAAACATGTCAGAATTGAGGCTGTCGACGCGCAGGGCAACCCGTTTGTTGAGGAAGCACAAGGCCTACTTGCCGTATGTATCCAACATGAAATTGACCACTTAAATGGTAAAGTTTTTGTGGATTATCTATCCAAGCTCAAACAAGACCGTGCGCGTGATAAAGTGCGTAAAGTTGTCAAACAGCGTGAAAAAGATGCTGAACATAAAAGATTGTGATTTTTAACTCTAAGGGAAAACCATGACCACTCGCCCATCGCGCATCGCCACCGTCACACGAAATACCGCTGAAACCCAAATCACCGTGTCTATCAACCTTGACGGTACCGGTCAAGGCAGCATTGACACGGGTGTGCCATTTCTTGACCATATGCTTGACCAAATCAAACGTCATGGCTTAATTGACATGGACATCATCTGTAACGGCGACACCCACATTGATGACCATCATAGCGTCGAAGATGTCGGTATTACGCTAGGTCAAGCCTTCAAACAAGCGATTGGCGACAAAAAAGGCATCGTACGTTATGGACATTTTTATGCCCCACTTGATGAAAGCCTTAGCCGTGCGGTAGTAGATATTTCAGGTCGCCCTGGACTACACATGGATATCCCGTTTACCCGTGCGATGATTGGTGGGTTTGATGTGGATTTATTCAGTGAATTTTTTTATGGTTTTGTTAATCATGCTATGATAACTATTCATTTGGATAACTTAAAAGGCAAAAACAGCCATCACCAAATTGAAAGTACGTTTAAGGCATTTGCTCGTGCGCTGCGGATGGCAGTGGAATATGATGAAAGAGCTTTGGATAGATTGCCGAGTACGAAAGAAAGTCTTTGATAGTAACCTGTAAAAATAAAAGCCCTGTTTGAGACAAGGGCTTTTTTTATGCTAGTTTTTTTGTACTAATTTTTGCGTGCTAGTCTTTAAAATTATTAAATTGCAGTGGCACGCCAAATTGCTTTTCTTTCAAAAACGCCATCGCTTGCTGTAGCGTATCTTTTTTCTTATCATTGACCCGTACTTTATCGCCTTGAATCGCTGCCGATACTTTCAAGTCCGACTCTTTTAATGCCTTGCTGATTTTTTTGGCGGTATCGCCATCAAGTCCATCTTTGAGATTGACCACCTTTTTCATTTGTTTGCCCGAGCCTTGATTATCCTGTGGGTCGAGCGACTGCAAATCTACCCCACGTTTTATCATGTTTTTCTCAAGCATGGCATACACGTTTTCCATCTGCAACTCATTGTCTGCGGTGATGGTAATTTTTTTGTCTTTCTCATTGAGTTCGACTTTAATATCACTGCCTTTAAAGTCAAAACGGGTGGCGATTTCTTTTTCGGTATTTTGTACGGCATGTTTAACTTCAAATAACTGTAATTCTGAAACCACGTCAAATGATGGCATGAGGTTTTCCTTATCAAATTTGTTGAATAAAATCTAAAAAATCTGCCCTATCATAACTGATTTTGTCAATTTTTAACAATCGACCCAATATTTACTCAAAAGATAATTGTATAAAATAAATCATATATTTCATTATGTTTCAAAATATTAATTAAAATGATTAACTTTTTGATAACGCTGATTACAGTTTTTTACCTTATTTGTTTGTATAATGAGTAAGCAAATAGGTCATTTACTAAAAAATGTAATATAACAATTTACGATAATAAGGAGTAGGACATGGCGTTTAGCGATATGATTGGCAAACAAGTGCCAAGCGTGACTTTTCATACCCAACAGCAAGGCAAATGGGTAGATGTTAGCACAGATGAATTATTTAAAGGCAAAAAAGTCGTATTGTTTGCTTTACCAGGGGCGTTTACGCCAACGTGTTCATCACTACATTTACCGCGCTATAATGAATTGGCAACTGAATTTAACAAACTAGGCGTTGATGACATCGTGTGTGTCTCGGTCAACGATACCTTTGTCATGAATGCTTGGGCAAAAGACCAAGACTGTAGCAATGTGACCGTGATGCCAGATGGTAACGGTGAGTTTGCCGAAGCGATGGGACGCTTAATTGATGACTCAGCGATTGGGTTTGGCAAACGTTCATGGCGTTATTCTATGCTGGTCGATGATGGTAAAATCGTTAAAATCTTTGATGAACCCCAAGACAGCGGCAGTGATGACCCGTATGAAGTATCAGATGCTGATACCATGATTAAATATATTGACCCAGACTGGCAAGATAAACCCTCGGTCTCAATTTTTACCAAGCCTGGTTGCCCACATTGTGCCAAAGCCAAAGAAACGTTAACCCAAAAAGGCTTCCAGTTTGAAGAAATCGTACTTGGTAAAGATGCCAGTATCACCTCAGTGCGAGCCATTACGGGTCGTGAAACTACCCCACAGGTGTTTATTGGTGGCAAACACATCGGTGGTAATGATGACTTACAACAATACTTTGCTGATGCAAAATAATGTTTGCTTAAATAAAAAAAGACAGTCTAGGCTGTCTTTTTTATTGGCTAGTTAAAATTATTTTCCATCTCTTCAAGTGCCATCATCAAATTCATTACCTGCTCTTCGACTGCTTCAATGTCACTTTTTAATGCCGTCTGCTCATCGAGCAACGTTAACAAATCGGCTTTTCGGCTATCATCATACAGACCTGCATCACCCAGCTTTTCTTCAATCTCACTTAGCTGCGACATGAATTTTTCTAGTTGCTTTTCCTCGTTTTCGATTTTTTTACGGATAGGCGCGGTGAGTTTACGCTGTTCAGCGGATTTTTTGCGTTGTTCTTCTTTGGATAACGCATTGGGCACGTTAGACGTTTCACGTGAAACATCTGTTTTGTGATCGGCTAATTTTTTGTCTTCGAGCTTTTTATTATCGCTCGCTTGTTTGGCTTGCTGTTTACGGGTCTGTGATAACCACTGACTATAATAAGCGATGTCATTGTCAAAGATGTTACATTGTCCATCATGCACCAAATATAGCTCATCGCAAACATTGGCTATCATTTCTCGGTCATGTGACACCAGAATGACCGCCCCTTCAAACTCTTGCAAAGCCATGCTCAATGCTTGCCGCATCTCCAAATCTAAGTGGTTGGTCGGCTCGTCTAATACCAAAACATTGGGACGCTGCCATACGATGAGCGCAAGGGTGAGTCTTGCCCGCTCACCGCCAGAGAATAACTTGCTTTTGGTATCAATGCGCTCACCGCGAAAGTCAAAACTACCTAAAAACGCGCGTAAATCGGCGTCTGAGGTTTTGCCTGCAAGACGCTGTAGCATCAACATGGGGGATGCTTCGCCATCGAGGCTATCCATTTGGTGTTGGTTAAAATACCCTAGTACCAAACTATCTGCGGCTTTACGCGTCCCAGACAAGATAGGTAACTCACCCACCAAGCCTTTAATGACCGTTGATTTGCCTGCGCCATTCATCCCTAGCAGACCGATGCGGCTGTCAGGGGTAATTTGTAGGCGAATGTTCTCGATGAGTGCTATACCGTTGTAGCCGACACTGGCATTATCTAGCACCAATAATGGCGATGTTAATTGCACAGGGGATTTGAACCGAAATTGAAACGGATTGTCGGCCATGATGGGCGCCAATTCAGTCATCCGTTCCAGCTGTTTGACACGGGCTTGCGCTTGTTTGGCTTTGGAGGCCTTGGCTTTAAAACGGCGGATAAAATCTTCAAGGTGGGCGCGGGTTTCTTGTTGTTTTTCAAACTGTTGCTGCTGCTGGGCTAGGCGTTCACTACGGGTACGCACAAAGGTACTGTAATTGCCTGTATAAAGGGTCATTTGTTGGTTTTCAATGTGCAAGATATTGCTCACCACATTATCCAAAAACGCTTGGTCATGCGAAATCATAAGTAGCGTGCCGTCATAGGCTTTGAGCCATTCTTCAAGCCACAAGATGGCATCTAAATCCAAGTGATTGGTCGGTTCATCAAGCAACAATAAATCCGCTCGGCTCATTAATGTTTTGGCAAGGTTTAGGCGCATACGCCAGCCCCCTGAAAAACTACTCACAGGTTGGCTTTCTTGGGCGACATTAAAGCCAAGTCCTGTCATGATTTGGGAGGCTTTTGCAGGGGTACTATAGCCATGGATATCATCAAAGCGGGCGTGCACATGGGCAAGCTCATCTTCTGACAAGGTATCCGGGTGGTTAATCTTATCTTGCAGCTCAAAGTATTCTTTGTCGCCACTCAACACAAAATCTATCGCCGATTGGTCAGTGCTTTCAATCTCTTGCGCCATATGACCGATTTGCCAACTATTGGGAACCGATAGAATGCCTGTATCAAGTCCTAATTCGCCTTCGCCCTTTTGGCTCAATAGCGTCGCAAAAAAACTGGATTTACCTGTGCCATTGTTGCCTGTTAACCCGATTTTCCAACCTGGATGGATTTGCAAATTAACATCTTTGAATAATACCCGCCCATCACGGCGAATACTGGCATCTTTTAGTTCTATCATAATCGGCTCAAAACTCAAAAAATTTGACTAAAATTAAATGGGAAAATTCTTGATAGTATAAAGCAAGCACCCCATAATAAGAAAAAAGTTTTTATAAGGAATACCCCGATGAGTGATACCGTAACTGATAGTATGGTTGATGGCATGACCTTGACCGATAATGCTGCCAAAAAAGTGCGTAGCCTACGTGATTCAGAAGGCAATAACGACTTGATGCTACGCGTATATGTGACGGGTGGTGGCTGTTCAGGTTTTTCGTATGGTTTTAATTTTGAAGAGAACTTGGGCGATGATGATGCTACCTTTAGCAACGATGATGTAGCACTGGTCGTTGATAGTTTGAGCTACCAATATCTACATGGCTCAACCATTGATTATGTGGAAGGATTAGAAGGCTCACGTTTTACCGTCAACAATCCAAACGCCACTACGACTTGTGGTTGTGGTTCGTCATTTTCCATCTAATTTGACCTGGTTTGTTTGCTTAGCTTGTTTAGTTTGTTTGAATGATGAAAGAGCTTTGCCTTAAATATAGTCAGTCATGATTAAGTTTAGCCTTTCCGTTATTGGTTACTTTCGAACAAAATCATCTACATTTTTTTAGCGTTTATCAGATTTTATTTGTGTTGTCAGCCTTTATCCCTAATAATGGTGTGATCTACAGCGTAATAACACCTAAGTGTTATCATCAAGTACCCTAATATAGGTTGGCATTAATTTATTCTTGTTAATTACTTAACGTTAAATGTGTTAATGATTTAAGTTTGTTAGCTAAGCAATGATTATTAAGCAATCTTTATTATTAATTTAATAATACCAAGGAGCTTATCATGGCTAAATTATCTTTAGACTCACTCAATAACATCGATGGTTTTATTGCAGCTGCATTGGTTGACAGCGAATCAGGTCTAGCCCTTGCCACAACGGGTAATGGTATCGACCTTGAAGTTGCAGCAGCGGGAAACACTGAAGTAGTACGTGCAAAACGTAAAGCTTCTAAAGCTTTAAACCTTAATGATAATATCGAAGACATCCTAATCACATTAAGTAAACAATATCACTTAATCCGTCCGCTAGTCCGTAACGAAAACCTATTCTTGTACCTAGTACTTGATCGTCAAAAATCAAACTTAGCCATGGCGCGTCATGAATTAAAAGGGTTTGAGACTGAATTAGATTTCTCTTAATGCCTTTTTCATTAAAAGTGACAGATATCAAGTAAAAATTACCAGTTAATCGAGTAATCGAGTAATACGATAGTTTTTATCATACCCACGGTATTATTACTGTGGGTTTTTTACGTTTGGTGAATATCGCAATTGGTAATTTCGTCATCACGATATTTTGATAGTGTTTGCCTAAATTTGGTGGCATAATTTCACACAATTAAAAATAATATTAGGATAACTATGACTCAAGCGCCTCAAACTTGTACTTCTTTGCAGCTACCTACTTGGCTGACCGCTGAAAACATTCATGGCATGCTTCGGGGTATTGAAAAAGAAGGCTTACGTATGAGCCCTGAGGGATATATCGCCACTACCCCACACCCTGCCAAGCTTGGCTCAAAACTCACTCACCCTTTTATCACTACTGACTATGCCGAAAGCTTGTTAGAGCTAATTACTGAGCCAAAACCCACGGTGAAAGAAGCGCTTGATATGCTGCGTGATTTGCATATTGTTGTTCAAAATGCTTTGACCGATGACGAGCTATTTTGGTCGATGTCGATGCCTTGTATGATTTCGGGTGATGAAGATATTTTGCTGGCCGACTATGGCACCTCAAACTCAGGTAGACTAAAAACCCTATATCGTCACGGTTTGGGCATTCGCTATGGTCGCC
The DNA here is from genome assembly GCF_032061225.1 of Moraxella sp. CTOTU48841. Taxonomy (NCBI): domain Bacteria; kingdom Pseudomonadati; phylum Pseudomonadota; class Gammaproteobacteria; order Moraxellales; family Moraxellaceae; genus Moraxella; species Moraxella sp. CTOTU48841. Next base: position 34,215 of record NZ_DAMBFQ010000012.1, on the reverse strand, counting down.
GTATGCAGACCATTGCTGGATTGCATTATAATTTATCATTTGGTGATAATTTATTCACCGCTTGGCAACAGCAGTTAGGTGATACCCAGTCATTAACTGAATTTAAAAATGAAAAATACTTGGGTCTGATTCGTAACTTCAAGCGTCTAAGTGGTATGGTACTGTACTTGGTTGGTGCAAGTCCTGCCGTGTGCGCGTGTTTTTTAAAGGGTCGCGAGCATCCGCTAAAGCCAATGAACGCATCAACCTACTATTTACCCAACGCTACCTCCCTGCGTATGGGCAAACTGGGTTACCAAAATAGCGTACAAGATGATTTAGATATCCGCTACAACAGTCTCGATGAATATGTGGCGGGTTTGCGTAATGCCATCCACACGCCCCATCCTAATTTTACCGCGTTGGGACTTGATGATGACAATGGCTATCCCATTCAAATCAATGACCATATTTTACAGATTGAAAACGAGTACTATAGCCCGATTCGACCCAAACAAATTACCCAACCTGGCGAAAACCCCAGTGATGCCTTAGCCAAGCGCGGGATCGCTTATGTTGAACTCCGAGCGATTGACTTAGATCCGTACAGCGAAATCGGTATCAGCTTAAATACTGCCTGTTTTATGGAAATTTTGGCGTTGTACTGTCTATTGCTGGATAGTCCTGACTTATTGCCCGATGAAGATGCCCTACTTGCTCAAAACCAAGAAAAAATTGTCAATCAAGGGCGCGAGCCAAACTTAATGATTGATACAATGGCGGGGAAAGTCGCATTTAAAGACTGGCTACTACAGCATTTGCTAGGTATGCGTAAGCTATCAGAACTCATGGATGTCACCTATGGTAGCAATGATTACCGCAACGCGTGGCAATCGATGATGGCAAAAGCGCAAAATCCAGACAACACCCTATCAGCGCAAGTGCTAGCCGATACCGAACGCTTTGATAGTAGCTGGCAGTTTGGTAAGTCACTGGCGCAAATGCATGCCAATCGTCTAAGACATCAAGGATTAGTCCCTGAGCAAATGACTTACTTTGAGCAGCTTGCCAAAAACTCTGTGCGTGAGCAAGCCGATATCGAGCACAATGACACACAAGATTTTTATGCCTATGTGGGTCAATTTCGCTAATCAGTAGGTGCTAATTAGTAGGTATTGTTGGGCTGATTATTTTGTAGGGTTAAATTTCTAAGATTCTAAGCGCTATGGTTTGGCTTATTCTTTTTCACTAAATTGTTTGATGGTTGTTTTATGCGTGATGCTTCATTGACCCACAGCTTGTTAAGTTATCGGGGACTGGCAGGACTATTGACGTTAGCCAGCATTATTGGCATGAGTTTCGCCTATTTTTATTTGCAAGGGGTGGTAAAACTAGACCCGTGTCCGCTGTGTATCTTTCAGCGAGTGGGTTTGATTGTGATGGGGATTTTTGCGTTTATCGCCTTTTTGCTCAATCCAAAACAAGCTTGGGCAAAGATTTTGTTGATGTCTGGCGCGCTGCTCGGCATTTTGTGGTCAATTGCTGTGGCGATTCGCCATGTATGGATTCAACACCTGCCACCTGACCAAGTCCCCTCATGTGGCCCTGGGTTAGACTATTGGATGGATACGTTGCCGATTGCCCAAGTGTTGAAAGAAGTGTTTAAAGGTTCTGGCGAGTGTGCGGTGATTGATTGGACGTTTTTAGGCTTTAGTATCCCAGAATTATCACTAGGATTTTTTAGCATTTTACTGGTGATGATTGTTTTGGCGATACGTCAAAGCAATACTCGATAACGCTATCGGTCGTGGGTTAAACCCATAAAAAAGGCGATAATCAATCGCCTTTTTTTATTAGCTTTTTTAGTCGCTTTATTCCCATTCAATGGTCGCTGGTGGCTTACTTGAGATATCGTAGGTCACACGTGATACTTCTTTGATTTCATTCATGATGCGATTGGACACGGTTTCAATTAAATCATACGGTAAATGCGCAAAACGTGCTGTCATAAAGTCGATGGTTTCAACCGCTCGTAACGCAATCACCCACGCATAGCGGCGACCATCACCGACCACGCCCACTGATTTTACCGGTTGGAACACCGCAAACGCTTGTGCGGTTTTATCATACCAACCAGATTTTTCCAACTCTTGCATAAAAATGGCATCGGCTTGACGCAAAATATCGGCATATTCTTTTTTCACTTCACCCAAAATACGCACACCTAGACCTGGACCTGGGAAAGGATGACGATAAATCATTTTTTCAGGTAACCCTAATGTCACGCCGAGCTTACGCACTTCATCTTTAAACAAGTCACGTAAGGGTTCAACGAGTTTGAATTGCAAATCTTCTGGCAAGCCACCGACATTGTGGTGCGACTTGATCACATGCGCTTTGCCTTGGTGACTTTTTGCAGATTCAATGACATCGGGGTAAATGGTACCTTGTGCCAAGAATTGAATGCCTTTGCCCTCAGCCGACAGTTCACGTGCGGTATCTGCAAACACATCGATAAAGGTTTTGCCAATGATTTTACGTTTAGCTTCTGGATCGCTAACGCCGGCTAATGCGGTTAAAAAACGTTCTTCAGCATCCACGCGAATGACTTTAACGCCCATGTTTTCAGCAAAGATTTGCATCACTTGGTCGCCTTCATGTAGGCGTAACAAACCATTGTCAACAAACACACAGGTTAGCTGCTCGCCAATCGCTTTATGAAGCAGTGCGGCTACTACTGAGCTATCTACGCCGCCCGAAAGTCCCAACAACACTTGCTCATCGCCAATTTGTTCTTTTAACTGCGCCACACGCATCTCAATGATGTTATCCGGCGTCCACGCATTGGCACAGCCACAGATTTGGTGTACAAATCGGCTAATCAATGCTTCACCTTGCAGCGTATGGGTCACTTCTGGATGAAACTGCACCCCATAATAATGCTTGCTTTCATTTGCCATTGCAGCAATTGGACAGCTTGGGGTTCTGGCAGTCACTTCAAAGCCTGCAGGTAACTCAACGACTTTATCGCCATGACTCATCCAAACGTGTAATTTGTTGGGCTCATCTTCAATGCCTTTAAAGAAGCTATCTTGAGCGGTTTTTTCAATGATAGCAGCGCCAAACTCTTGGTGACTGCTGGCTTCAATTTTACCACCAAACCGATCTGCCATCGCCTGCATACCATAGCAAATGCCTAGTACGGGCACATTGATATCAAATACGGCGTCATTAATTTTTGGGCTATTTTCTGCATACACGCTCTCTGGACCGCCCGATAAAATAACCCCTTTTGCACCAAAGTCGTGAATGCGCTGTGCTTCGATATCGTATGGGTACATTTCACAAAATACCCCTGCTTCACGCACGCGGCGCGCAATCAGTTGACTGTACTGTGAACCATAATCCAATACCAAAATACGGTCTTGTTTGATTGAGTTGTTGGATGTTGACATACAAGCCTCTTTAAATTTAGGTAAATAGCTTAACTGAACCGATGCTAAAAGGTTTCAAAAATTCATGGTTGGTTATTGTATCAATTAATGGCTTTATTTGCTGATTTTTATAGGGTGAAGAATAGCTATATGAATGTTTTAAGTAAAAATTTTTCTTAAAAAATTTCTCTGATAAACAGTCTTTACTTGCGTTTTTTTGTATCTCTTTCACCAATTGATTATCTTTGTTACACAAACATCATCTAATAGGCTTTAGGTTTACCAAACTCTACGAAAAAATTGCTCATACTGCTACAGACTGGCCGCAAAAATTTATTATTATGAAAGGGTAATAACTTAAAACGGTTTTACGAAAAATTGATTTTAATTGATTTTAATTTAACGTCACGTTTAATCGTTTTTCGACAATAAAAATAACAGCCGTATTAAAAATTTTTTCTAAATACTAGTATGGCTTGGATAAAAAAACTTCAAATGAGGATACAATCATGGTAGATAATATTAATAATTCAGACTTAAACCGCGACCCTATCACTGGTGAACCAGGCTCACATCCAATCGGTACCGCAGTAGGCGGTATGGGTGGTGCAGCTGCGGGTGCAGCTATTGGTGCTATTGGTGGTCCATTAGGTATGTTAATCGGTGGCGCAATTGGTGCGATCGCTGGTGGTGCTGCAGGTCACGCTGCAGGTGAAGCGATTGACCCAACTATTGAAGATACTTATTGGAACGATACCTATTCACAAACAACCTACTATAAAGATGGTTATGATTATACCACTGACTATCAACCAGCTTATGCCGTCGGTTATGCCAATCGTGCAAAATACCCAGCCGGTACAACGTTTGACAGTGTTGAATCAGACCTTGAACGTAGCTGGCATGAAGTAAAAGGTAATTCACGTCTTGCATGGGAAGATGCCAAAGAAGCCATTCGTGATGGTTGGGATAGAACAGACGCGCGTATTGCTGGTCAAGAATATTCACCACGTCTTCGTACGGTGGATGGCTATGCAGAAGGTGAAGAAAAAGGTCATCCTGTTGCTACTGGTACAGGTGCATTAGGTGGTGCCGCAGCAGGTGCAGCCGTTGGTTCAGTAGCCGGTCCTGTTGGTACCTTAGTGGGTGGCGCTATCGGCGCTGTAGCAGGTAGTGCGGCAGGGCATGAAGTTGGTGAAGCAGTCAATCCTACTACTGCTGAAGATGCTTACGAAAAACCTCATCCAGTTGCCAGTGGTTCTGGAGCACTAGGCGGTGCAGCAGCCGGTGCAGCCGTTGGTTCAGTAGCCGGTCCTGTCGGTACCTTAGTGGGTGGCGCGATTGGCGCTGTAGCTGGCGGGGCAGCAGGTCATGAAGTCGGTGAAGCAGTCAATCCAACTGAAGCAGGCGAACAACGTAAAGAAGCTAACCCTGTTGCCAGTGGTACAGGTATGGCAGCCGGTGCCGCTACAGGCGCAGCGATTGGTGCGGTAGGTGGTCCCGTAGGTTCAGTGGTGGGTGGTGCAATTGGTGCCGTAGCAGGTGCAGCCACAGGTAATGCCGTAGCAAATACGCTTGAAGGTAATACAGAAGAAGATACCTACTGGCGCAATAACTACAATACCACGACTTACTATACCCAAGGCTATGATTACGATACCGACTATCGCTCAGCGTATGATTATGGTTACCGTGCCCGTCATCATTTTAATACCGCTAATGAGTTTGAAAGTGTTGAAAATGACTTACGCAATGATTGGGAACAATTCAAAGGTAGCTCACGTTTGACTTGGGACCAAGCTCGCCTAGCAGCCCGTGATGCATGGTATCGTATTGAGCGTTAATCTTTTGATTAAGTTAGCTTAACATAAAAAAAGACTTTCATTAATTTGAAAGTCTTTTTTATTTGAATTGTTAAAATCCGAGACAAAAAAGCTGATCTATTAAATTACCATTTTGATGCCGATACCGATTAACACTAGCCCACCAAAAATTTCAGCCTTACTCTCAAGCCACGTGCCTGATTGCTTACCCATAAATACGCCGATAAAGCTAAAAATACCTGTTACCACGGCAATTACCGCACAGGATACATAAGGATTGATGGGGATTAAATTTAAGGTAAATCCAGCTGCCATTGCATCAATACTGGTTGCAATCGCTAAAGTAGTCATGGTTTTATGCGTAATGACAACATTGGCATCATTGGCGATATCTAAAGCAATATTGTGCGGAGTAGAGTCTTGTGATGACGTATCTTCATCATCGTCAGATAAGGCTTCATACAGCATTTTTCCACCAAGCCCTACCAAAATAATGCAGGCGATCCAAGGCGCCCAATTTGCGATAAATCCTAAGATTGAACGTCCACCGAGATAACCAATCAAAGGCATTAAACCTTGAAAGACGCCAAAATATACGCCTGCCATAAGTGCAATTTTGGTCGTATCTTGACGGTGTTTGGCACCCAATCCAATCGCTACAGCAAAGGCATCCATCGATAAGGCTATCGCTAGCAGTAATAAAGCAATCATGTGATATCTCTTTTAAAAATTCAAGCTGAAATAAAACCACCTTATTACAACATAAGGTGGTTTCCATTGTATTAAAACACGACTCTAAAATTGGGTTAAATATCTAAGTTAGTCACCGTTAACGCGTTCTCCTCAATAAAGGCACGACGCGGTTCTACATCATCCCCCATCAGACACGAGAACAAATGGTCAGCAGCAATCGCATCTTCAATGGTGACTTTTAGCATATGGCGGTTTTCTGGATCCATCGTGGTTTCCCATAATTGATCAGCGTTCATCTCTCCTAACCCTTTGTAACGCTGAATCGCTAAACCACGGCGCGCATCACTCATGATAAATTGCCATAGATAACCCATGTCTTTGATCGGCAGTTTTTTATCACCTTTAGCAATATAAGCGGTATCTGACAACATGTCTTTCCACTGGCTGGTCAAGCGATGCAAACGGCTATACTCACCTGAACCAATAAATGCGGTATCTAATAAGTAGGCGTGTGGCAACTGATGGATAAAAATCGTCACGCGCGGTAGATAATAGGTTTTTTGATGATCGCCTTCTTGTTTGCTAAAGGGCTCTAATTCAATTTGTGGGTCTAATCCGTCTGCCGTCACGGCCAGATTCTGCGCTAACGCTTCTACCCAATTTCGCATTTGCGTTTCATCTTCAATCATTGGCATGCTAAGTTTGCTGGTGATTGCCAACGCATCCAATACGGCGCTTGGATATTTGATTTGCAAGCGGTTTTTGATGGTCTGAGTTTGGTTATAATCATTGAGCAAGGTTTCTAGCGCTTGCCCGGTTACCGCAGGCGTACCTTCGCTTAAATGCAGCTGGGTATCATCAATGGTTGATGACAATAAATAGGCTTTTAACGCTTCATCATCTTTGACATACAATTCTTGACGACCCTTTTTCACTTTATACAGCGGTGGCTGCGCAATATAAATATGACCACGTTCTAATAACTCTGGGGTTTGACGGAAAAAGAACGTCAGGAGCAAGGTGCGAATATGTGAACCATCCACGTCCGCATCGGTCATGATGATAATTTTGTGATAGCGTAATTTATCAGGATTATACTCATCAGGCCCGATGCCTGTACCCAATGCGGTAATCAAGGTACCCACTTCTTGCGACGATAGCATCTTATCAAAACGCGCACGTTCTACGTTTAGAATTTTACCTTTCAGCGGCAAAATCGCCTGCATCTTACGGTTACGCCCTTGTTTGGCAGAACCACCTGCCGAGTCCCCTTCCACAATGTACAGCTCTGACATCGCAGGGTCTTTTTCTTGGCAATCAGCAAGTTTGCCTGGCAGACCTGCGATATCAAGGGTGGTTTTACGGCGGGTCATTTCACGAGCTTTACGCGCCGCTTCTCGCGCACGGGCGGCATCGATGATTTTACCAGCAATCCCTTTGGCAGCATTGGGATTTTCAAGCAAGTAAGCGCTAAACTTATCGTGCATGGCTGATTCAACCGCGGGTTTGACTTCACTCGATACTAGTTTGTCTTTGGTTTGGCTTGAGAATTTTGGGTCAGGTACTTTGACAGAAATAATCGCCGTTAAACCTTCCCGCGCATCGTCACCTGTTACCGCAACTTTTTCTTTTTTCATCAAGTTTTCGCTATCCATATAGCTATTTAGGCAGCGTGTTAATGCCGAACGAAAACCAGAAAGATGGGTACCGCCATCTTTTTGCGGGATATTGTTGGTAAAGCATAATACTTTTTCGTTGTAGCTATCTGTCCATTGCAATGCCACTTCGACGCTGATACCGTCATTTTCTTCACTGGTAAAATGAAACACCTCATTTAGCCCAGTTTTGCCCGCATTGATGTAATGAACGAATTCAGATAGACCGCCAACGTGTTCAAACTCATGGCGTTTGTCATCGCGCTCATCCGTCAATACGATGCGTACACCCGAGTTTAAAAACGACAATTCGCGTAAGCGCTTGGCGAGAATTTCAAAATCAAAAATCGTGCCTGTAAAAATATCATCGCTTGGATAAAAACGCACTTGTGTACCTGTTTGCTGGGTGGCTTCAAGCTGCTCGATAGGCGCTACGGGCTCACCATCGGCATACGTTTGGCTATAGTGGTAACCGTCACGCCAGATATCGAGCACCAGTTTTTTTGATAACGCATTAACCACTGACACACCGACACCGTGCAACCCACCTGAGACTTTATAACTGTTGTCGTCAAATTTACCGCCCGCATGCAGTACTGTCATGATAACCTGCGCGGCTGACACTCCTTCTTCTGGGTGAATATCGACAGGAATACCGCGTCCATTGTCTTTGACGCTGACCGATTCATCTTCGTGGATGATGATGTCAATTTGATCACAGTGACCCGCCAAGGCTTCATCAATGGCGTTATCTACCACTTCAAACACCATATGATGCAAACCTGTGCCATCATCGGTATCGCCAATGTACATACCAGGGCGTACACGGACGGCTTCTAAGCCACGAAGTACGCGGATACTGTCAGAACCATAGGCTTTATTTTCTTGATGACTTGATTGGGTAATAGATTGTTGTGTCTGATCGGCTACATTCGCAGATGTATCAGTCATGATGACTCCATAAGTTTTGCATGGCAAAAACGTCAGAACATACTCGATTTTATGGTCAAAATCGTTGATTTTTTTCTTAGTTTTTTGGCGAAAAATAAAGGGTTTATTGTAGCAAATTTTAGGGGAAAAGTCACTGAATATCCCTGCTTATGAGAGGCAAAATAGTGATTTAGCTGAGCTAGAAAAGAGGGAGTTTAAGTTACATCAGTTTGAAAAAATACTTAATCATTTAAACTTAGTTACCTGAAAATGTTATTGGTTTTTATAGGTCGTTTTGAATAGGTTGTGTTTCAAGCGGTAATTGTCTAACACTTCCCTGTTCCACGTGAAACAGTTTGACATTATCCTGCCAAATCTTTTGAATAGTCTCAACGATATTTTGGGTAAGACTGGTGATAAACAGCTGTGAATTCACTTGTTTTAAGCCAGTTAATAACAACATAAGCGCATTATTATCCAATTCCGCTGTGATATCGTCTACCAATACCAAAGGTACTTTATCGACCTGATTGAGTAACGGCAATTGCGATAAGCGAAGCGCCATGACCAATAATTTTTTTTCACCCCGTGACAGCATATCGATGGCAAGCAATGTCTGCTTGTGTTTATGCCCTGCTGCATCGGTATGCACTAAATCTAGCACAATATTGATATCAGCCCGATGGCATCCCATACGCGTATAGCCAAGCTCAATGTCAGACGCTAAACGATTGGCTAAGGTCGCTGCTAACCCAGCTTCAGTATCAAATCCCGGTGTATAACGCAATCGTAATTTTTCGGCATACTGGGGTAAAAATTTTTGCACTTGCGCCAAAAAATGGGGCTGCCATTGTTCAATGATGAGGGACCTTGCTTGGTGAATTTTTTCTGCATGTTGACTGAGCTGGTAATCCCAAGCGGATAGCTCTTGCTGTTGCAGGCTGGTTAATGAGGCGTTGCCAACATTTTGCTTTAATAAGCTATTGCGCTGTTTTAATAGACGCTGATAAGACAGCCAATTGGGATGAAATGATTGTTCCACGTGAAATCCTAACCAATCTAACATTTCACGCCTTGCTTGACTACCGTCCTCTAGCTGTGCAAGGCTCACAGGCTCGAGTAATAGTGTGGGTAGCAGCTGCGCAAGTGGGCTTTGGGTGACAAGCGACTGCCCATTGAGTCGCAATTGCGTGGTAGCGTCTTGGGATTTGGCAATAGCGACTGTTTGATCATCATTGAGCCTAGCAAAAACCGTCGTATCGCTAAAACCATGCTCAATATAATGCCTCGGTTGATGATGGCGAAAACTTTTGCCGCGCGATAATAAATAGATGCTTTCTAATAGTGACGTTTTTCCGCTGCCATTTTGACCCAAGAACACATTACAACTGCTGGGTTGTAATTCAATCGTGTGAAGATTGCGAAAATGATGAATAGCTAATTCAATAATTTGCATGATTTATCTACGTCACTACTCATCACTAAATTGAAAAAAATATGCCCGCTGACTAAATACGCATTGGCATAACCACAAACTCATGTTTGCTGTCGTTGACTTGTTGAACCAATACCGAAGCATTGGCTTGGCTCATATGAAAGTCAATTTCCCCCTGCAATACATTAAGTACATCTAGTAAATAAGCCACATTGAATGATATCTCTAATGGCTCACCTTGGTATTTAACCTCAAGCTGCTCACTGGCTTCATCTTGCTCAGCATTGCTAGCACGCACCATCAAATTGTTATCACCTGAAAAATCAAAAATCACGCCACGCGATTTCTCATTACTCAAAATAGCCACGCGGCGAAGCACATTCGCTAATTGCTCTTGGCTGATACGGGCAAGTTTGTTGGTTGACGACGGCATGACGCGGCGATAATCAGGGAACTTACCATCAATCAAACGGGCGGTAAAAGCCACCATGATGGCATTTTTTAGCTGTCCTGTACTATCGACTTCACCAAAGGGTAGTAAGACTTGTAAAAATTCACGGCCGACATTGAGGGTGATTTTATTGTCTTGATTCGGTAGCATGCGTTTAAGCTCTGCTAACAAACGTTGTAATTCAAGTACAGCTTTTCTTGGTAAAATTGCATCAAGTGCCACGCTCTCATCACACGCTATCACAGTACGTGCCAATGCCAAACGGTGACCATCGGTCGATACTGTCGCCAATTGCCGCTCTTTAACCTCAAACAGCATACCGGTGAGATAGTAACGCACGTCTTGCACTGCCATCGCAAAATGCGTTTTATCGAGCAAATCGACTAGGTCTTCACGGCCCAATTGAATAGGCGTGACTTGCTCGGGCTCACCCAATAGGGGAAAGTCTTGGGCAGGCAAGGTGCTGAGTTTAAAACGACTACTACCGCAGACAATTAAACACTGATTGTCGTTAGCGACAGTGATAGAGACCGGTAAACCGTCGGGCAATAATTTTACGATATCTTTGAATTTGTTGGCAGGAACGGTGATTTCACCTGGTTGTTTACACGCCGATGCTGGCAAATTAAGGGTGGCTTGTAATTCAAGCTCCAAATCTGACGCTACCATCACCAATTGAGAGTCGGTTAACGCCAATTTCATATTTCCCAAAATCACCATGTTATGGCGTTTGTCAGCGGCTTTTGAAATTAAATTAATCGCTTGTAATAACAAATCGCGAGAGATTACTAATTGCATGGCACCGCCTCAAATCAAAATGAATGGTTATAACAAATGGAAAAATTAAAACTTATTATACGGGGTAATTGACTAAAAATCTTTTTAATCGAGTTAACAAAATACTAGGTCTGTAACATTAATTTTAATGAGCGATAATCCTTATCAAACATCAGATCGCTGACACAAAGTTCTTGAACTTTCTCACAGGCGTGCATCACCGTGGTATGGTCGCGACCGCCAAATGATTGACCAATTTCTGTAAAGCTGTTGTTGGTTAGTTCACGTGCTAAACTCATAGCCACTTGCCGCGGACGAGCGATATGACGTAAACGCTTTTTACCCATTAAGTCTTTGACTGAGATATCATAAAACTCAGCAACAACTTTACGAATATTATCCATGCTGACCGCTTGTACACGCATGGCAATCAAATCTTTTAACGCCATTTGTACCAGTTCTAAATGGATAGGCTGATTGAGCAAACGAGAAATAGCTAGAACTTTGTTGAGCGCGCCTTCCAATTCTCGCACATTGGCGATGATATGCTGAGCGATAAAAATAGCGCAATCTTTTGGCAAAATCACCTCTTGCGCCTTGGATTTTTTTTGCAAAATTTGAATACGGGTTTCTAGCTCTGGCGGCTCTAACGCCACGGCCACCCCCCAAGCTAGACGTGACTTTAAACGCTCGTCAAAATCAGTGAGGGCACTCGGGTGTTTATCGGATGCCAAAATCACCTGTTTATTTTTGCTCATAAAATCATTAAGTAATAGCAAAAACTGCTCGCTACTTTTTTGCTTGCCGGCAATCACATGAATATCATCAATAATCAACAAATCGGCTTTTTTAATTTTATCTTTGAACTCATCGATTTTTTGTGTTCTTAATGAATGCACCAGCTGGTTGACAAACTTATCGGACGTAAAGTAATAAAAACTTTTGCCTTGCTTTAAAATCTCATGGGCAATTGCTTGCATCAAATGGGTTTTTCCCAAACCTGTCGCACCATAAATAAACAGCGGATTATTTTTAGATTGACCCAAGTTGTTGGCAGTCTCTCGGCAAATACTATAAGCAATTTGATTGGATTTTGCGGTTACAAATTGGTCAAACGTAAAATGCGGATCGATATACTGAAAGGAGCGTTGCTGCTCAGTTTTTACCAGTGTCACTTTTTGCTCACCAAACTCTTGTTTACTAACGGCGTCGGTGATTGCGTTACCCTTATCAATTTGAATTTGCACCTGAATCGGTAAGGTTGGCTCAAGCTGTTGTAAAATCGTTTGAATTTGACTTAAATGATTTTTTTCAACATAACTGGCAAAGTACTGGTTAGGTACATTGACAACCATCGTGTTATTATGCATCGAGGCGGATAATGGGCGAATCCACATGGTAAAAATATTATCAGGTACTTGATATTTTAATTCGTCAACGCACTTAAGCCATAATGCATCAGCCATAACTTTGCTTTCCTAATCCAAGCATCTTCAAAATTGGTGTAATGTATCATAAAACAGCGATTTTACAAATAAAATTATTGTGGATAACAATGTGGATATAATTGTTGATAAGTAAAAACAGGAAATTACTAACAAGCTATCAACGGTTTATATACATACTTATCAACATGGCAAATATTTGTTTTTTTATTATTTTTAGTTAAATATCCACAGAAATAGACCTGCTTAATAATAATAAATAATACTTATTAAATATATAATAATAAAATAATTTTTTGTGGATAACTTTTGTTGAATGGTATTTGTTATACAAAAATGTTATTTTAAATAAACAAAATAATTGATTGCGTCTGTGATTTAAAGAAAGAAATTAACCAATAATCTTAGTTATCCTTGACCTATTGGTTAAAATTAAGGATAATACTAGATTAACTGTTTTGAAATTTTGTATTTTAACCGCTATCGGTTAAATATCACGTAAATTTAGCCAAGGTGAATCGCATGAAACGCACTTTCCAACCAAGCGTAATCAAACGTAAACGTACTCACGGTTTCCGTGCTCGTATGGCTACTAAGAATGGGCGTCAAGTTTTAGCTCGTCGTCGCGCTAAAGGCCGTCATCGTTTAACGGTGTAATGTCTATTTCTTAACTTGATTTAATGATAATGTTGACATTAAAACAGGTTATAGTAAAAAGCGATATACTTCTTATATCGCTTTTTTTATTGTTATCCTAGAAGTCCGTTCGTAACCTACGCTTAGCGTACTCCCCTACTCTATTATTTCAGCCTATTTTTACCCTATCCATCAAATCTTGATAGCTTTTAATGGTGCTTTGGTATTGATTTGGACTTATCCTCATGACTGCAGACAAACCTTTTAAATTTGATAAATCACAGCGGCTGCTAACACCCAAAGATTTTAAAGCGATGTCGGGTCGTCATACCAAAACTGGTGAAGATCAGTCACAGCATGTTGTCGTTTTTAAAATTCATCAACCTAATCTGTTGTTATTCGTCAAAGTGGTTTTAGCTGATAGCCAAAGACAAGCTGCAGTAAATCGGTTGGGTCTTGCGATTACTAAAAAGAAAGTCAAACGTGCCCATGAACGAAATCGTATTAAGCGATTAACGCGAGAGTATTTTCGATTGCATCAGCACCAGCTAAATGCCCAAGTTGATATTTTATTAACTATCAAGCAGTTTTCCGATGATATGCAAAATCAAGCAATTGTCCAGCAATTAGCGATGGGCTTTAACTTAATCAATGATAAGATTGGAAAGTTGAAGCGGAATTAATTTTAGCGGCAGTTCGTAATATCTTTACTCCAATGAAGGTAATAAAAAATCTGGGTTTAATCCATGGATAAATTATTAGCAAAATTTTTGCTGTTGATGATTATATTTTATCAGCGTTTGATTAGTCCCTGGTTGGCACCTCGTTGCCGCTTTTATCCAACGTGTTCTAGTTATGGTTTAGAGGCGGTAAGATTACATGGCGGGTACCAGGGTGGATTATTAACAGCCAAGCGTATCGCACGTTGTCATCCTTGGGGTGGGCATGGCATTGATTTTGTCCCTAAGCCATTATATCGCTACCGTTATCATTATATTGACACATTGCCGTCTTACTTTTTGGTATATGCTTATCACTATCATTAATTTATTGGGTTGATGAAATTATAAAAACTTGTTGCGAGTCTTAAATAGCGTAATTGAGTCAACTATTTATGGAATATCTTTTTTAACTTTTTTTTAGTAGAATGTCTTCTATTTTTTAATTGTTTTTCCTTTATTAGCAACTAGTGATTTCAAGCAATATCATTAGATAGGATAGCTATATATGCAAAAAATTTTACGGACATTGATTATTATCGCAATGTTAATTACGGGTTATTTGCTGATTCTGGCATGGCGGGATGATTATACCAATGTAAATAAACCCGTGGCGATAACCCCAACAACCACAGCGGTCAGTAGCAATGATGTGCCAGTGGCGGGGACTTCAAGTACGCCAACGGGCGATGTTCCAACCGCAACAGCAACCACACCAACCGCCGCTCCCACTACCCAGAAAACGGGCGCACAGCTCATTAGCGTGATGACGGATAAATACGATATTCGTATTAATCCAGTCGGTGGCGATGTGGTGTACGCCGCGCTTCGAGAGCAGACTCAAACATTAGATAGCAAACAGCCATTTGTACTCCTTGAAGAAGATAGTAATCGCGTATATGTGGCTCAGTCAGGGTTGATTGGCGCCAATGGTATTGATAATAGCAATGGTCGTGCGATTTTTACCGCGCCTAGTAACCAATTTGTCATGCAGCCCAATCAAGCCGAATTGGTCGTTCCTTTAACTTATCAAAAAGATGGTGTAACTATCATCAAATCGTATAAGTTTACCAAAGGTCAATATCCTATCAACGTTAGCTATAACATCACCAATAACGGCACGCAGCCTTGGCAAGGACAAATGTATGCGCAGTTAAAACGTGATAATAGTGAAGACCCGGGTAAAGGTGACAAAGGCGCAATTAGCCTATCGACTTACCTAGGGGGCGCATGGGGTACACCAGATCAGCCTTATAACAAACTCAAGTTTGGTAATTTCAATGAGGGTTTAAAAGCCAGCAGTGATAAAGGCTGGATTGGCATGGTACAGCACTATTTCGTCACCGCTTGGATGCCAAAGGATTACACAGCAAATTTTTATAGCCGTGAAGCTGGCAAAGATCACATCATCGGGTTTACCAGTAACCCTGTGTCAGTTGCTCCCAACAAACAAGTGACATTAACGTCTGCCTTGTATGCCGGTCCAAAAATTCAAACCAACTTAAAACCTTTGGCAGAGGGGTTAGATAAAACTGTTGATTACGGTATTTTATGGCCGATTTCAAAAGTGCTATTTTGGATTTTGGATAATGTGCATAAAGTATTGGGCAACTGGGGTTGGTCAATTATTGTACTCACTTTATTGGTTAAAATCGCATTGATGCCAATTGCCAATAAAAGCTATCACTCGATGGCAAAAATGCGCGCAGTTGCCCCAAGGTTGCAAGCCTTAAAAGAAGAATATGGTGATGACCGTATGCGTATGTCACAAGAGATGATGCGCATCTACAAAGAAGAACAAGTCAATCCGATGGCAGGTTGTTTACCTGTATTGCTGCAAATGCCGATTTTCCTGGCGTTGTATTGGGTACTGGTCGAATCGGTCCAATTACGCCATGCCCCTTGGATTGGTTGGATTCGTGACTTATCATCTATGGATCCATTGTTTATCTTGCCACTGATTATGGGCGCGGCGATGTTTTTCCAGCAGATGCTAAACCCACAGCCGCAAGATCCTATGCAAGCCCGTGTGATGAAATTTATGCCGATTATTTTCACCGTGTTTATGCTATTTTTCCCAGCGGGTCTAGTGCTTTATTGGACGGTCAACAACTTGTTTAGTATGGCGCAGCAATACTTTATCAATAAAAAAGTTGAGCGTGAGCAAGCAGCAAAAGAGGCAGCACGTAACGTGGTTTAAATCTATCGTACCTTAATTTAATACTTTAACCGCCCTTTAAACATTTGTTTAAAGGGTTTTTTTTGGCAAAAAATAATCATGTTGTAATCAGTGAACGGATGTTAAAATATCAGCATTAAGTCAATGCTGACTACCCAAAATGTTAGATTGTAAAAAATTATGTTAAATAACTCTCAGACAGCGCTTACTTCAACCATTGCCGCCATTGCAACACCAATCGGTCGTGGCGGGGTTGGTGTGATACGCCTATCAGGTCCAAACAGTTACCAAATTGCCTTGGCGTTAACCGGTCGTCAAGCTTTCAAACCGCGATTTGCCCATTTTTGCCGATTTTATGATAGTGATGATATGGTGATTGATGAGGGATTGGTGTTATATTTCCCTGCCCCCCATTCTTTTACCGGTGAAGATGTGATTGAGTTGCAAGGTCACGGTGGTATGATTTTGCAGCAGCAGCTTTTGACCCGTGTGTTTGAATTGGGTGCAAATCAAGCGGTAGCGGGCGAGTTTTCAGCGCGGGCTTTTGATAATGATAAGCTTGATTTGGTACAAGCAGAAGCGATTGCTGATGCCATTGATGCCACCAGTGTGGCTGCCGCAAAAAGTGCCATGCGCTCATTGACCGGTGAGTTTTCACAAAAAATTAATGCGCTGCTTGAGCAGTTAATTCAGCTACGGCTGTATGTTGAAGCCGCTATTGATTTCCCCGATGAAGAAGGGGTTGATTTTTTGGCAGATGAGCATATCGCCAAGCAATTACGCCAAGTTTGTGAGCAATTAAACAATGTGTTAGCCACTGCCAAACAAGGGCAATTACTGCGAGATGGTGTCTCAGTTGTGATTGCCGGGCGACCCAATGCGGGAAAATCTAGCTTGCTCAATCGCCTAGCAGGTCAAGAGCGTGCGATTGTGACCGATATTGCCGGGACAACTCGCGATATTTTGCAAGAAACCATTGTGTTAAACGGCCTAACGCTAAATTTGACCGATACTGCTGGGCTGCGCCAAACCGATGATATCGTTGAACAGGCGGGCATTGAGCGAGCACGACAAGCCATCACCCAAGCTGATTTACTGCTTATGGTGTATGATGCGCACCGTGAGCATGAGCCGTTACGATTGGCGACCGAATTATTTGGTAGCTTACCCAATGCCAATTCGATATTAATGATTGCCAACAAAATTGATTTATCCGACAATTACCAAAATTTGCCCAAGCAATTTTCATCACAAGCGCAGATTTATTACCCCGTCTATGTGTCTTGTAAATATGGTACAGGGCTTGAAGAATTGGTCAATCAAATCTGTGATAAAGTCGGTTTTCATCCCCCTGAAAATAGCTTGATTGCACGAACCCGCCATCTTGATGCGCTGCGCCGTACCCAAATGGCGCTGCAAGAAGCCGATGAGCAATTGCATTTGTTTCATGCCGGTGAATTGGTGGCGGAAAGCCTACGCCAAGCACAGATTAGCCTCAACGAAATCACCGGTGAATTTACCGCCGATGATTTATTGGGTAAGATTTTTGGCAGTTTTTGTATTGGTAAATAAATTAAAAGGTTTAAACTTAGCTAGGAAATCGCATGCACTGTCCATTTTGTAATGCTGAAGATACCAAAGTCATTGATTCAAGACTCGCGGCAGAAGGTGCGCAGGTACGCCGTCGTCGTCAGTGTACCGCGTGCCAAGAGCGATTTACCACCTTTGAAATTATCGAAGCGGTCATGCCCCGTATCATCAAATCCAATGGGCGTATCGAGCCGTATGATGGACAAAAACTGCGTCGCTCAGTGCAGCTACCGTTACAAAAACGTCCAATATCAACCGATAACATTGAAGCCATGATTAGCCGTATTGAAAAACAGCTCAGGCAGCTCGGTGAGCGTGAGGTGCCAAGTAAAATTTTAGGTGAAATCGTCATGAAAGAGCTAAGCCAAATTGACGATGTCGCCTATGTTCGATTTGCTAGCGTATATCGTGATTTTCAAGATATTGAAGCCTTCAAACACATGGTGTCAAACCTCACCACGGACGCCAATAAACAAGAAATTGATCAACGTATCGAAGATTTGACTCACCCACACAAGCTCAAACATCTACAATCCTAAGTTTTATTATGACGGCAACTTTATCCCCTGCTGAGCGCTATCAGCACCAATACTATATGTCACGCGCCATTGAGCTGGCTAAAAAAGGACGTTTCACCACCCGTCCCAATCCTAGTGTCGGCTGTGTCATTGTCAAAGATAATCAAATCATTGGCGAAGGTTTTCACTATCAAGCAGGACAACCCCACGCCGAAGTTTTTGCCCTTCGCCAAGCGTATGAGCATGATGCCAAGCAATTGCAAGGTGCAACAGCATATGTCACCCTTGAGCCTTGTAGCCATCATGGACGTACCCCGCCCTGTGCTGATGCGCTAATCAAAGCGGGTATCAGCCGTGTTGTGATTGCTGTTGTCGATCCTAATCCTAAAGTCGATGGTGGCGGTATTGCCAAACTGCAGCAGGCGGGTGTCGAAGTCATTACCGGTATTTGTGAGCAAGCGGCTTATCAATTAAATGAAGGCTTTTTTAAGGTCATGCGTGGCGGCTTGCCTTTTGTGCGCTTAAAGATAGCGACAAGTCTGGATGGACGCACTGCGATGGCAAATGGTGAGTCAAAATGGATAACCAGCGACCAATCACGCGAGGATGTACAGCGTTTACGAGCGCAGGTAGGGGCGATTATCACGGGTAGCGAAACCATCCTACAAGACCATCCTGCGCTAAATATCCGTAGTCAGCAATTAGGGGTAAATTTAGACGATATACCACAGCCGCTATTGGTAGTGCTAGACCGTCGTAAACGTATCCAAATGACGGATACATGGTATCAAAGCCAAATCACCCATCGTCCCGTCTTGCTTATCCAAGATTCAACTATGAGTTTAACCACACTACTCAACACTTTAAAAGACAATTACCAAATTAACGATGTGCTAGTTGAAGCAGGTGCAACGGTCGCTGCTAGTTTCTTACAACAAGGTCTAGTGGATGAATTAGTCGTGTATCAAGCGCCATGCTTTTTGGGTAACAGTGCTAAGCCCATGATTAACTTTAATGCACAGCATATCCACCAGCAAATTATCGCTTCGTTAGTTTCACATGAAACAATGGGGACTGATATCAAATTAACCTATCGTTTTGATAAGTAAATACACATAATGGGTTGGACAAATCTCGCTGAAAATAAATAGTTAAATTATTATATTTTTCGCTTTTTAAAACTTATCCACATTGTTAGCTAAATTTAATGAAAGCGTTAAAAGTAGATTTTCTTTGTGGATAAGTGTTTCACATGAAACAGTCATTAAAGCTATGTTTTACTACAATACTAGACTATAAGCGGTGTTTCACATGAAACATAGTACAAAACACCCGTAATCTATCACAATTAAGACCAGTGGATAAGTAGATAAATAAGGTCATAAGTAGTCTATGATGGTAAGTTATCCACCAAAAGCTACCTCTATCATTTTAATTTTTTGAACGCCTGATGACCAATTTAAATTATATCTGAGAGCTGATTATAATTTAATTATTCTAAATAATATTTTATGTTTGTGATAGTTGTAAAAGTACATTAAAATGCATTAATATTATAAATAAATAGGATAAACAATGTTCACAGGTATTATTGAAGCTACTGGAAAAATTGTTGCCATTACGCCAACACAGGGTGATATACGCTTAAAAGTTCAATCTGACTATTTGGACTTTGCTGATGTTAAATTAGGTGACTCGATTGCAAGTAACGGGATTTGTCTCACTGTTGTAGAGCAAGGTAAAGACTGGTATGCTGTTGATGTTTCACGTGAAACACTCAATAAAACAGCGATGCAACAATGGCGAGTTGGCGATGTAGTAAACCTTGAAAAAGCCATGTTGCCTACTACACGATTTGGCGGGCACATTGTCACCGGTCATGTTGATACCACGGGTACGGTTAAACTGATAAAAAATGATTCGCGCTCGATTTATATAGAAATTGAGATTCCAAGCGAGTTTACCAAATATGTCGCTACCAAGGGTTCTGTAACAGTCGATGGTATTAGCCTGACCAGTAATTTGGTGGAAGGTAATGTGATTAGTTTAAATATCATCCCTCATACAGCGCAGGTCACCAACATAAGCAGACATTGGAAAGTAGCAACAAAAGTCAACATCGAGGTGGATGTGGTAGCTAGATATTTAGAAAAACTTCTTGTGTCAACACCAGACAACCTCTCAAATTCTAACCATGAAGGCATTACATTAAGCTTCCTACAACAAAATGGGTTTAGCAAATAGAGCGCAACTGCTTTATAATGATGGACAAAGAACCACCAACCAATTTACTTTTAAAACTCGACCCTCATAACGTTTTGCTTCAAACAAAAAAAGACCAAGTTAACCTGGTCTTTTTTTATTGTCTCAGACCATGTAATGATTGATGGCTTCGATGAGTTTTTGCTTGTTGATAGGCTTGGTCAAAAAACTGTCCATGCCCGCTTCTAAACAGATATTTCTATCATCATCAGAATCATTGGCGGTTAAGGCAACAATCGGCACACTATCTTTATTGAGGCGAATAATACGCGTTGCTTCAATACCATCTAGAATTGGCATGCGACAGTCCATCAACACAAGGCCGATTTGCTGACGATTTTCGCTGAGTAACTTAACTGCTTGCTCGCCATCGGATGCTACAAGATAGCGATAACCCAAGGCTTCCAAATGCTTTTTGGCAATTTTTTGATTAACCGGGTTGTCTTCTGCTATCAATATCAATTTTTGGCTAGAAGAATGCGCATCGTTTGGGCTCTCAAGATTGGTGTGACCCTCATCAACCACTTGAATTGGTCCATCCAATAACAGATTAGAATTATTAACGGGGGGCGTTGCGGATGCTACGTTAACGCTAGAATTAGAGGGGCGGGGGTACTGCTGCAAAAATTGCTTAAAGGCTAGTTGTACGGGCAGATGGGTATTGGTTTTTTCTTTTTTGATTTTTAACTCATATAGATGATTCACCTCAGCAATCAGCATGCTTAAAGACGCAGGTTTTTGCAAATACCCATCAAATTGTAATTGCAGCTCGGGTGGCAGAGTTTTAGGTGATTCAATACTTAAAATAATTTTAATCGCATCATTATAAAAATGAATATTATTTAATAAATGGTTGTTGGCTTTGAGTGCTGCATCATCAATCACAAAGACAGGAACCAAGCCTTGCAAATTAAGGTTATTAATCGTATTGATAACGGTTTCATCAATAGTTGTGAAGATATGGTGCGATAATTCCACATAATTTAAAACTTTATTCGCTCGCTCAAAGATAGAAAATGGCGAGATAAGAATGAGTGTTACCCTTAAATTCCTGGTTTTATGTTGGTAAACAGGTTGCAGACTAAACTTTGGAATCGGTAAAAATAATTGGAATTCACTGCCTTGACCAAATTGACTTTCTAAATGAATAAAGCCACCCAATAAATGTGAAAAACTATTGGAAATAGCTAAACCAAGTCCTGTACCGCCAAACTGCCGACTAATGGAATCATTGGCTTGTTCAAAGTAGGAAAATAATTTTTGTTGGTCTTTTTCGCTAATACCTAAACCGGTATCTTTTACCGTTATTTTTAACCAATCTTTGCTGACAGTCATATTTTGGCTGGTTTTAGCCGCGATTAATGGGTGACGGCTATCGGTTTTATCAACCGTGATAGCCACGTAGCCCTCTTTGGTAAATTTTACCGCATTGGTCAATAAGTTTAAAATAATTTGGCGTAATTTGCCCTCATCACAATCAATAAAACGTGGGGTAAATGGGTCCACAAAAATATACAGACTAATTTTTTGACGTCGGGCGTTACCAACCATCAGTCCAGTGGTTTGGCGTAGTAACTGCAAGAGATCAATAGACGTGACATTGGTTTGTAGCCTGCCTGCGTCTAATTTGGCCACATCAAGCATATCATTGAGCAGTTGAATCATGGTATAGCTAGATTGTTGCAGGGTTGCGATGGTTTCTTGTTGCTCGCTATTAAACTGTGCTTTATCTTCAGCAAGTAGATCTATCATGCCGACTAGACCACTGAGTGGAGTACGCAATTCATGCCCCACTACCGCCCACATTTTATTAAAATTGGTTAGTTTATCAGTAGTAAATTTATCTTCGACCCACGCTTTTTGCAGCTTATCGTGATAATCGGTGGTATCTTGTAAGCCACAGCTATAACCTTGTAGTTGACCAAAACGGTTATAATACGGGGTAATGCGTAAATCAAAATACAGATTTCGCTGTAGATTGGTCACGGGTAAGGTCGCATAAGTCTGAATAT
>NZ_DAMBFQ010000012.1:0-11667 GCF_032061225.1 Moraxella sp. CTOTU48841 | reverse complement strand
GAGCGAATTTAGTAACTGCTGCGTGGTTTTATTGGCACCGGTGATAAAGTCACTGAGAATATACATCGACCCCGGTTGAAACGGGGTATAAAACACTTGTGAAAATTTATGATTAAAGTAAACAATCCGACCATTTCTGCTCATGATAAATAGCAAAATTGGTGAAGTATCAATCAAAATATTTTGTCGATAGGTTAACTCGCGAATCTTATCATAATATTGCCCCATCTTATAAGCATGGCGATTAAACAGCTGAGATAAATAGCGTAATTCAGGGTGGTCACGAAACTCATGAAGCTTGGCAGGCTGATAACCTTGACTAATTTGCAATTGCAAATTTTGGGCATTATCGAGAAATTTATCCCAAACATCATAAACTTTTCGCAGCTGAATCATCATATATAAAAATAGGCAAAACCCCAATAGCAGCGGCAGCAAATAGATAGGGTTGGCAAAATTACGCCAAAGTGGCAAATATTGTACTTTAACGTATAAGCGGTAACCCGCTGCCAGATTCTGCCAAACTTCAAAGCCATGAATATCATAAAACATTTTATTGCTTTGTTTGTTAGATAGCGTCCAATTGGGTAAGGGGACAGAAAAATCGTCATGGTTGTTTTTGACAACGGTAGTAGCACCCGTCGGCTCAACGATAATCAACTGATAATTTTTAATCGCCGCATGGTGATCTAAAGTGACTTGGCTCCAATCGTACTCATGATGGCTAATTTTATGATTGAGTTTATCAACCAGCTCAACGAGGCAACTTTCACCGAGCTGCTGTTGCTGCTGCAACGCATAAAAACCTAGCAACCCATAACCTGCCACTATCAGTATCAGTTCGATAGCCACTAAGGTTACGATGAGTCGCCGAGCTGCCGGGCGATTGTAGAGAGAAAACTGGTTTGACACAGCGTGATATACCCAATAGAGAAAACGGTCAATGAAGGTAAAAGAAAAAAACCCATCATCACAATGCTAGATTTAAGTATTGTGCCAATTCATATTATAATAGCAGAAATTTATTGTATTTAAGACGAAATTTATCATGTCTCAAACCCCGCTTAGGGTCGTATTTGCTGGTACGCCCGAATTTGCTAAAGTCGCTTTACAAGCACTCATCAGTCACCAAAAAGCCCTTAATATTGACATTGTAGCAGTCTATACACAACCTGACCGCAAATCTGGTCGTGGGCAAAAAATTAGCGCATCGCCCGTTAAAACACTTGCCTTAGCAAATAACATTGCGGTGGAACAGCCCGAAAGCTTTAGCTTAAAATCAGCCGATGGCAATGTTTCACGTGAAACACTTAAACAATATCGACCCGATATCATGGTAGTGGCGGCCTATGGGTTGATTTTACCACTTGGCGTGCTACATACCCCAAAATTTGGCTGTATCAATATTCATGGCTCATTATTGCCACGCTGGCGCGGTGCAGCGCCCATTCAGCGTGCGATTTTGGCAGGTGACGACACTACAGGCATTACCATTATGCAAATGGCGCAGGGACTCGATACGGGCGATATGCTGTATAAAGTAGCGTGCCCAATCACTGACACAGATACCACCCAACTATTGCATGATAAATTAGCCAAATTGGGCGGTGAAGCCATTGTGACGGTGTTGTCTAATTTAGAAAACTATCAACAAAAAGCCGAAAAACAAGACGACGCTTTGGCTAATTATGCCGAGAAAATCACCACGGCAGAGGGTGAAATTAACTGGCAAAATGATGCCATCAGTATTCAGCGTCAAATCCGTGCGTTAAATGCCTTTACCTATCTTGATGAACATAAAGACCCCAATCAGCGTATCAAAATAATAGAAGCAGCGCCCATTAAACTCGACCAACAAACCCATGAACCCGCAGGTAAAATCGTCAGTGTGGGTCGTAACGCGATTTTGGTCGCCTGTGGCAAAAACGCGACCAACCACCAACATCAGGGTGCACAACATCTGATTAATATCACCCAAATGCAGTGGCCAGGGGGCAAGCCATTAACCGCTGAGCAAATTGCCAATGGAGATAAACTCAACGATGGTGATATTTTTCACTCATAACCAATTAGGCATATCATGACCCAATTACATTCTCAGCTTAACACTCGCGCCAAAGTTGTCGCCACCCTCGAGCGTATCCAACAAGGCGAGTCATTAGCTAGCTTGCTTGAGCCACTACTTAACCAAGTGAGCGAAAAAGACAAAGGCTTTGCCCATGAATTATTGCTTGGCACACTGCGTCAATGGTGGGCACTCGCTCGTATTGGTGAAAGCTTGATTGAGCATGAAGTCAATGATAAAGGCGTATGGGCAGCACTCAATATCGGACTGTACCAACTGCTGTATATGGACACGCCAGATTACGCGGCGATTGGTGAAACGGTCGAAGCAGTCAAACAACTGGATAAAGGTTACGGTGCTGGACTTATCAATGCCATACTGCGAAAGGTGCAAAAAAACCCTACCAAATTTGCCAAAAAAATTGAGAAAAACCACAGTCTACCTAATTGGCTTGCCAAACAGCTCAAACAGGATTGGGGTGAATACTATGTCGAGCTTGGACAAGCGCTTCGCCAACCTGCGCCCATATTCTTACGCGTCAATCGTAAATTTTGTAGTGTAGAGGATTATGCCAATATATTAACCCAACAAGGCATCGGTTTTGACCTAGTCTTCATTGGCCTTGAGAAAGTGCAAACCATTCAACTCACTGACGCTATAAGAATCACAGATTTACCTAAATTTGCCGAAGGATGGGTCAGTGTGCAAGACAGACATGCCCAGTTATCAGCACATATTTTGGCAAGCCTCGCCTTGGATAAATCTTTGACGGTACTAGATGCTTGCACTGCACCTGGGGGTAAACTGGCGCATTTATTGGAGCTTGATCAGTCAAAAACGTTTCACGTGAAACATCAAAATATCGCTCATGTAATCGCTTTGGACAACGATGAAAAACGTTTACAACGGGTGAGCCAAAACCTTGAACGTTTGCAGTTAAACCAAGAAAATGTACAATTGGTATGTGATGATGCCACAACGTTTCAAGCAGATACCCAATTTGATATGATAGTGCTTGATGCACCTTGTACCGCAACGGGGGTGATTCGCCGCCATCCTGATATTGCATTGCTACGTACTGAAGAAGATGTAGGGCAAACTGCTGCGTTACAAGCCAATATTTTAGCAAACTGTTGGCATAATTTAGCCAGTAATGGTTATCTACTCTATATCACTTGCTCGATGTTAAAAGCAGAGAATGAAAACCAACTACAAGCGTTTTTAGCCGCGCACAAAGAGGCGCAAATTGTGGATTTTAGCCTTAATTTATCCAACCAAATCAAACGGGACATCGGTTATCAATGCTTGCCGCTTCATCAAAACGATGGCGATGGCTTTTATTATGCCTTACTGCAAAAACGTGGCTAAAAAATTGGCATTCATCGCAATGCTAGGTTTATGCTAAACTGCATGAAATTGATTAAATGGATGGAAAGATGAACTATATCAGCACCCGTGGCAAAACAGCCCCTATGCAATTTAGTGATGTGTTACTAATGGGACTTGCCCCAGACGGCGGCTTAATGCTACCTGAAGAATACCCACAGATTGATGAAGCAACCCTCACCCAATGGCGCACTTTGAGCTACCCTGAGCTTGCCTTTGAAATCATGCAATTATTTGCCACCGATATCCCAAAAGATGATTTAAAAACATTGATTGATAAAACTTACACCGTGCAGGCATTTGGCAACCCCGATATCACCCCTGTTCGTACACTCAAAGATGGCATCAAAATCATCGAGTTATCAAATGGTCCAACACTGGCATTTAAAGACATCGCCATGCAGTTTTTGGGCAATGCTTTTGAATATGTGTTAAAGAAAAAAAATGAGCGTCTGACCATCATCGGCGCTACATCAGGCGATACAGGCTCGGCTGCTGAATATGCGCTGCGCGGCAAAGACAATATCGAAGTGTTCATGATGTCACCCCATGGCAAAATGAGTGAATTCCAGCGCGCACAAATGTATAGCCTTGATGACAAAAATATCCATAACATCGCCATCAAAGGTATGTTCGATGACTGCCAAGACATCGTAAAAGCCCTGCAGCAAGATGCCGAATTTAAAGCCAAATACAGCCTTGGGACTGTCAACTCCATTAACTGGGGTCGTATCCTCGCGCAAATCGTCTACTATTTTAAAGGTTACTTTGCCAGCACCACCGACAACAGCCAAAAGGTGAGTTTCTGCGTGCCATCGGGTAACTTTGGTAATATCTGCGCCGGACATATTGCCCGTGAAATGGGATTACCCATCGAGCGTTTAATCGTTGCCACCAACGAAAACGACGTTCTGCACGACTTTTTTACTACTGGCAAATATAGCCCCCGTACTGCTGACAAAACTTATGTGACATCAAGTCCATCGATGGATATTTCAAAAGCGTCAAATTTTGAGCGTTTTGTGTACCTGCTCGCTGAGAAAAATGGCGAAACAATTAATACACTTTGGCAGGATGTCAACGCAGGTAAAGGCTTTGATATGTCGGATTTGATGGCGAACATCAATGGCAAATATGGCTTTGCATCGGGAAAATCAACCCATGCCGACCGTATCGCCACGATCAAACAAGTGTATGCCGAAGACAACCAGCTAATTGACCCGCATACCGCTGATGGGATAAAAGTGGCTCGTGAAGTACGCAAAGAGGGTGAAGTCATTGTCTGCGCTGAAACCGCCTTGCCAGCCAAATTTGCCGAGACCATCACCGAAGCTGTCGGTCAACTTGACATTCCTCGTCCCAAACATACCGATAACATCGAAAGCTTGGCGCAGTATGTGACTGTGCTTGATAATGATGCAAATTTGGTGCGGGCGCAAATTGAACAGTTTGTGGTAGCCAAATAATAGCTATCTAATAAATTGACTCAAATAAAAGCCTTTTAATTTGCTAGTTAAAAGGCTTTTTTGCTTTACTGTTTATGGACAAATTTGCGCAGTATCGCTTTGACTTCATCCGTCTGTAGACGGTTACTAAAGTGAATGTTTTCTTGTTGGATACGCGCTAGGATTTCTGTGGCATTACGCATTAAGTCTTTGGTTTGTCGTACCGATGGCACCGATTTTTTGGCAAGTATTTCTGCTTTTTGGCGCGCCGTGCTTAATACCTCATCGCTACTAGCAAAAGCTTGGTTGGCTAAGCCCAATTCAACCGCCTGTTTGCCTGTGATTTTTTCACCCATTACAAACACCTCAAAGGCACGCTGATAACCAATTTTTTGCGTCAGCAAAAGGGTCGAGCCTGCTTCTGGCACCAACGATAAATCCACAAACGGGGCCAATAATTTAGCGTTTTCTACGATATACACCAAATCACAATGAAGTAGCAGCGTCAAGCCAATGCCAACGCCTGATCCTGTCACCGCTGCCACGATGGGTTTGGGATAATCGCCCAAAAACTGCACGAAATCTAACGCACTAAGCTCGGCATTATCGTTTTCTGCTTTGGTTAAAAAATCGACAAGATCATTACCTGCGGTAAAAAAATCACCGGTTGACGTAAATAAAATCACTCGAATATTATCGTCACTTTTTGCCTGTTCCATCGCGGTTTGTATGGCTTGGTACATGGCATTGGTTAGGGCATTTTTTTTATCAGCACGATTAAATTGGATTTCTAAAACGCCATTTTGCGTGTGAAAATTGACAAGTTGTTCCATGAAAGTGTTTACCTTAGTATCTCATCAGTGTCTAGTAGGGGTCTAGTAGGTATCTCGTGCTAAAAACCAAGTCAACAATATAGCATTATTCTAAGCTGAGATTCTAAAATTAGTGAGACAATGACCGCAAAAAATTCAAACTGAAAAAAATTAAAGCTAAAATGCCAAGCGTTAGCTACCATACGTTCAGAAAATTTTAGCCAATAAAAAAGGCATTTAAATTAAATGCCTTTTATAAATTGATTTTTTAAATTGATTGCTTAATTAACTCATACAGCATTAACCAATACGGCGTTTACCAGTGGCTAGTTCATAAACGAATAGCACAATAATGGCACCAATCACTGAAAAGATTAAACCGGTAAAGCCACCATTGGCATTCATGCCTAGCATACCTGCTAAGAAACCGCCTACTAACGCACCAATAATACCCAGTACAATGGTAAGAATCCAACCCATTGCGTCGGCACCTGGCTTGATAGCACGGGCGATAACACCAACGATAAGACCCATGATAATCATATAAATAAAGCTCATTTTAACACTCCTAATTTTTTAACTTGTCTAGTTTTTAATTTGTTTTGTTGCTTAATCGATTGGCAGGCGTTACAGGGCTAAATTGTTATATTTATAGTTTTAACTAATAACTGCCTCTCTGATGACTGTTATTTTATAGACAAGCTATCAGCAGTTAAAATGTTGGTTTGTTAATTATGTAAGTTCTCTTTGAAGTATTAAGAGGATTTTTTATTTAATGTAATGCTATGTCAGTAGAGACGATTAAATGTAAGTTCCGTTATCTAGATTCGATTTCTTGATAAAGCGCAGCGTATTGTTGGGTGAGTTTGTGTTTAGTGTCCAAATAAATCAGCGGTAAGCTTTGATGGTGGGATTGTTTCATGATAATTGAAGGGCTAAGTTTGGTGTCATACACAGGATAGCCTTCATTGACCAACGTTTGTACCACTTCTTTGGGTAAATTGGCGCGTGGGTCAAACTGATTGACGATAATACCTTCAATTAACAAGTCACTATTATGGTCCTGGCGCGTCTCTAAGATATTTTGCACCAAGGTTTGCAGCGCGCGTTTGGAGAAAATATCACAATCAAACGGAACGATAACACGATCAGCCGCGATCAATGCCGACAAAGTAAAAAAATTAAACGCCGGTGGTGTATCAATGTACACCCGATCAAAATGCTGATTTAAGAGGTTTAAGCCGTCTTTTAATTTATAAATTTTATGTTTGCTTTCAAGGGGCTGCAAAATATCGGCAAGCATGGGGCTGGCTGGAATCAGTGATAAATTATCAAATCGGGTGGTGTGTATGCAGTGTTCTAACCCTTGATTGCGACTACCCGTCATACCGCCAAATGGAAATGCAAACATCATCGGCATAGGGCTAGACGTCGCTTGCAGGGTTTGCGAAAAGAAATTTTCAATATTGGGTTCTGTGATATGCGCGGGATGAATGTCTGTGGCCGCATCGCCGATGATATATTGGGTAGCGTTGCACTGTGGATCAAGGTCGATGAGTAAGGTACACAAACCTTGATGGGCGCTCATCGCGGCAAGATTGACAGCAATGCTGGATTTACCAACACCGCCTTTTTGATTAAAAATGACTCGGGTAAGCATTGTGTAACCTAATATTTGTACAAATAATCATGAGTATGCTAAAAAATCACGACTTTTGCTAGCAAATTTACAAGGTTAGAACAGTTAGCCTTGCTGCAGTGCCTTCACCAGTCGACCATGAATACCTTCAAAGCCGCCATTTGACATCACAATCACCGCATCGTCATCGCCAATGTGCGCTGCAATATGCTCAATAATCGCATCGGTCGATGTCATCACTTGTTGGTTGGCAGCATTGCCAATCGCATCGGCAACTGACCAATCTAGATTGGCAGGTTGATACCAAATGACTTGGTCGGCGATACTCGCTGACGGCGCAAGCAAACCTTGGTGGGTACCGAGTTTCATGGTGTTTGAACGCGGTTCAATTACCGCCCAGATTTTACGGTTTGGGTTATCCGCAAAACGTTTTTTGGCACCATCAAGCGTGGTTTCAATGGCGGTCGGGTGGTGGGCAAAGTCGTCATAAACTTCTATCTGTTTGCCGTTGTCATCAATTGTGCCGACCAGCTCCATACGGCGTTTGATACCCGCAAAATTGGATAAGGCTTCACAGGCTTGTGCAACTGATATGCCAACATTGTAGGCTGCTGCAATTGCCACTAAACCATTATTGACGCTATGTAGCCCGCTCATCTGCCAATTGACTTGTCCTTTGTGACCATCAAACATGACTTCGTATTGGCTTCCGTCTTGTTTCACTAGCTTGGCTTGCCAATCCGCTTGGTGATTAGTGCTATCAAGCGCTGTCCGCCAAATCGGTGTCCAACAGCCTTTTTTAAGGGTTTCTTCCAAGCTTTCGGTATCTGCTGGCATGATGATTTTGCCATGTGAGGGTATCATACGTACCATGTGATGAAACTGGGTTTGGATAGCGGCAAGGTTTGGGAAGATATCGGCGTCGTCGTATTCAAGGTTGTTTAAAATTGCGGTGGTTGGGCGATAGTGAACAAACTTAGAGCGTTTATCAAAAAAAGCACTGTCATACTCATCCGCTTCGATGACAAAGTAACCTTCATGATCCGCAGTTTTATCACTACCCAAATAACTACTGTGGGCAAACGCTTTTTTTAGGCGTTCATTTGAGGTATCAACAAGTGGCACGCCACCAATCAAAAAGCCGGCATCCATGCCTGCATAGTGTAAAATCCATGCCAGCATCGTGGTAGTGGTGGTTTTGCCATGCGTGCCTGCGACGGCTAATACATGACGGTATTGCAATACCTGCTCTGCCAAAAACTGCGGGCCTGAGGTATAAGGAATACGCTCATTGAGCATATATTCAACCGCTTCGATGCCGCGCTTCATGGCATTGCCGACAATCACCAAATCAGGTGCAGGTTGTAAATGACTGGCGGCGTACCCTTGCATAATCTCAACACCCGCATTTTCAAGCTGGGTGGACATTGGTGGATAGACATTGGCGTCCGAGCCTGTCACGGTATGTCCAAGGTCACGCGCAAGCAGCGCCAACGAACCCATGAAGGTACCACAAATACCAAGAATATGAATGTGCATAAGTTTGCCTTAGGTCAAATACGCATTAGCGGCTAACTAAAGCCGCTAAACCTTGCTAAAAATTAACAATTTTAAAGGACAAATCATGCTTTGTCAGCTATTAAATCCAGTTGCAGCTTAACTTGCTCGCAAACACCCATGTCTAGTTTTCGGCAACCCACCGTGCCAAAACCGTGCCAAAGGGGTACAGAAAAATAGTTTTACAAATTACTATGACAGTGATAAGTTACTATAAATTCACCAAAATAGTGTTTTTGCACTATTTTTATGAAGTTAAAGAATTAAGGAGTGGTATGAAAAGCAGTGAGTTATTAAGCATTTTAAAGCAGTGTCATAGCAATGAGCCAGAGTTTATCCAAGCGGTCGAAGAATTCTGGGAAGATATCGCAGCGGTTTATGACCAATCCACTGTTTATCAACACCTTAATCTATTTGACCGCTTAACCAACCCTGACCGTGTTATTCAATTTCGTATAAACTGGGAAGATGACCAAGGCAATGTTCAAGTCAACCGCGGTTGGCGTGTGCAATTTAACAATGCATTAGGCCCTTACAAAGGCGGTATCCGTTTTCATCCCAGTGTGAATCTTTCGGTACTAAAATTTTTAGGGTTTGAACAAATCTTTAAAAACGCATTGACCGGTCTGCCCATGGGTGGGGGTAAAGGCGGTTCAGACTTTGACCCAAAAGGTAAATCAGACGCCGAAATCCGTCGATTTTGCTATGCCTTTATGCGCGAATTAGCGCCCTATATTGGTGCAGATATAGACGTACCTGCGGGTGATATCGGTGTAGGTGGCCGCGAAATTAATTATATGTTCGCCATGTATAAGACGCTTAATCGTGAATTTACAGGCGTATTAACCGGTAAGACAGTGGGACAAGGTGGTAGCTTGATTCGTACCGAGGCAACGGGGTTTGGTCTTGTGTATTTTTTACAAAACATGCTAGAAGCCCATCATGACGGCTTGATGGCTAAGACTGTCTTGGTCTCAGGTGCAGGCAATGTATCGTTACATGCGGCACAAAAATGTATTGAGCTTGGCGCACAGGTACTGACATTATCAGACTCAAAAGGTACCTTATATCTCAAGCATGGCTTTACCTTAGAGCAAATTGAAGCGCTCAAAACTTATAAAGCGCAAGGCAAACGTTTAAAAGACTTCGTCGGCACCAGTGATGACGCAGAATGGATCGACGGTAGCCGTCCATGGCATATCAAAGCCGATATTGCCCTACCTTGCGCCACCCAAAACGAAATCAACGGGCACGATGCGCAAAATCTGGTCAATCATGGCGTTAAATACGTGGCAGAAGGTGCCAACATGCCCAGTGATGCCGATGCCATCGCCATCTTCCAAAGTAATGGCGTCATCTATGCGCCGGGAAAAGCCTCGAATGCCGGTGGGGTCGCGGTATCAGGTCTTGAGATGTCACAAAACTCGGTACGTCAATACGCAACCTTTGCGGTGCTTGATGAGCAATTAAAAACCATCATGAAAAATATCCATGACGATTGTTTTAACCATGGTAAACAAGCGGATGGGAGGGTTGATTATAAAAAAGGCGCCAATCTAGCAGGTTTTAATAAGATTGCTAAAGCCATGGTGAATTACGGCATTCTATAATTTTAGAAAAACCCTCATTAACTTTAATAAATAAAAAGCGCCGTCATTGTGATAGAGTTTTTTATTTAAATGATAACAATCAGGTAAAACAAGCTTCAAAAAATTTAAAGGTCGTGGTCGGCAGCCAATTCACATTGAGTTTTTTGTTTTGTAATTGCACAAAGCCCACATGTCCACCATGTTGGCTATACAGTAAGCGCACACAAGGTGACACATCGGCTTGGGTGGCAAGAATGCCCAAAAATGGGTCGTCTTTGGCAGTGATAATCAGCGTGGGTTTAGTGATGTTTTTGAGTACAGGTAGGGCAGACGCTTGGATATAATAATTCGCCCCTGTACCAAAACCATGGCGCGGCGCGGTATATAACTCGTCAAACTCGTCAATCATCTTGATATTTTTTAATGCGTTGATTAGTGCTGGCTCGTCGACCTTTTTTAAAGCTTTTTGCAATAAAGGATTGAGCAAATAAGGCGTATACACCCGTTTGGCGACAAAACGATGCATGGCTTTTGCCGAAGTCGTCAAATCGACGGGCGCAGAAATCACCACCGCTGCTTCACAGGCAGCTGCATCGCCTTGCTCGCCCATATAACGCGCCAGCATATTGGCGCCGAGCGACACGCCGCTGGCTACAATTCGGCTATAACCGTACTGAGTTTTTAGCAGGTCAAACATATGCACCGCTTCAGCAGTATCACCCGCGTTATAGTCCAATTCTGAGGTATTATCTACCCCGCCGCAGCCGCGAAAATGGACGATAACCGCATCATACCCCAATCGGTGCGCTTGGTGGGCAAAGGCAATGGCATAATGGCTGTCGCTACTGCCTTCAAGCCCATGAAACATCACCGCCAATGGCTTACCAAGGTTTGGCTGATTGTTCGTATTGGCAAATACAAAGTCATAAGCCACTTGGGTGGTGCCGGTACGGTCAGGGTGAAGGTGTCGCTGATAGTTAGGTTTTGGCAGTTTGATAAACTTGGGTAAAATGGTTTGAACGTGGGGGTTGGCTAAGAAAAAAGGGGTGCGAAATGGCGTTAGGGGTAGTTGATGAATGTTCATAATGTACCTAGTGATTGTTATGATTTTTGACTATTCTACGGCTTTTTGACAGTTTTTTCATGGCGACTTGTGAGCTAAGTTTGGGGTGTT
>NZ_DAMBFQ010000011.1:14426-60821 GCF_032061225.1 Moraxella sp. CTOTU48841 | reverse complement strand
GTTAACGTGTGGTTTAGTACGTTCAAACTTGGCCTTTGCCATAATTTAATCCTCTTTTGTTAATATTAACCTAATGCTATTAGGTTATTTACTTTATTATCAACGCTTATAGGTTATGAAAATTTGACCCATTAAATTTAACAGGTCAAATTAGCTAACTTATAATTTTAACAGTGTCGAATAGGATTGAAGAATTTGACTGGTTTTAACAATCAAATTGCTAATCAAATTTATTCGTCATCATCTTTATGAGTGAATTTTTTGATGATTTCATCAGCAACGTTACGTGGTGTCTCAGCGTATTTTGCAAACTCCATTGAGTAGGTTGCACGACCTTGAGACATTGAACGTAATTGGGTTGCATAACCAAACATCTCGGCTAGTGGTACTTCAGCACGGATTTGTTTCACACCGCCAAACATATCATCCATACCTTGCACCATACCACGGCGACGATTTAAGTCACCCATGATATCACCCATATAGTCTTCCGGTGTTTCAACTTCTACTTTCATGACTGGCTCAAGTAGAACAGGGTTTGCATTCATAAAGCCTTTACGGAATGCCATAGAACCTGCCATTTTGAACGACAACTCATCTGAGTCAACGTCATGGTATGAACCATCATACAATGTTGCTTTAATACCAACGACTGGGTAACCTGCAAGAACACCATTTTTCATACGTTCTTGAATACCTTTGTCTACCGCACCAAAGTACTCTTTTGGTACCACACCGCCAACAACTTCTTCAGCAAATTCATATTCTTTGCCATCAGCAGTATCAAGTGGCTCAAGACGTAACCATACATGACCGAATTTACCACGACCACCAGTTTGGCGTACGAATTTACCTTCTTGCTCAACAGTGTTACGAATCGTTTCACGGTAAGCTACTTGTGGTGCACCCACGTTGGCTTCAACGCTAAACTCACGTTTCATACGGTCAACAAGAATTTCTAAGTGCAGCTCACCCATACCGCTGATGATAGTCTGACCAGATTCTTCATCGGTGTGAACACGGAATGAAGGGTCTTCTTTTGCCAAACGGTTAAGCGCGATTGACATTTTTTCTTGGTCAGCTTTGGTTTTTGGTTCCACTGCCAATGAAATAACAGGATCTGGGAATTCCATGCGCTCAAGGGTAATAATATTGTTTTCGTCACATAGGGTATCACCCGTGGTTACATCTTTTAGACCTACAAATGCAACGATATCACCTGCGCGAACTTCTTCTACTTCTTTTTGTGAGTTGGCATGCATCTCAACGATACGACCAATACGCTCACGTTTCATTTTCACTGGGTTATAAACAGAATCACCTTGTTTAGCAACACCTGAATACACACGGACGAAGGTTAAGTTACCCACGTATTTGTCATTCATGATTTTGAATGCAAGACCAGCAAATGGTGCATCATCAGATGATTCACGCGTCGCTTCAGTTTCCGCTTTGTCATCTAACACACCTTTGATCGCGTCAACGTCGTTTGGTGCTGGTAAGAATTCGATAACCGCGTCAAGCATACGTTGTACGCCTTTGTTTTTAAACGCAGTACCACAAAGCATTGGTTGAATTTCGCCCGCTAGGGTACGCGCACGTAAACCTGCTACGATATCTTCACGTGATAAATCACCTTCTTCTAAGTATTTATCCATCAACTCTTCTGAAGATTCAGCCGCTGCTTCAACCATGTTGCTGCGCCATTCATCGACGGTATCAGCTAAGTCAGCAGGAATTTCTGCGTATTCAAATTTCATACCTTGAGAAGCGACATCCCAAATGATGGCTTTCATCTCTAGAAGGTCAACAACCCCTTCGAAGGTATCTTCTGCACCGATTGGTACAACCACAGGTACTGGGTTACCACCAAGACGTTGTTTTACTTGGTCAACAACGCGGAAGAAGTTTGCACCTGTACGGTCCATTTTGTTTACGAACG
Source organism: Moraxella sp. CTOTU48841 (assembly GCF_032061225.1). Classification (NCBI taxonomy): domain Bacteria; kingdom Pseudomonadati; phylum Pseudomonadota; class Gammaproteobacteria; order Moraxellales; family Moraxellaceae; genus Moraxella; species Moraxella sp. CTOTU48841. The sequence goes on along the minus strand of NZ_DAMBFQ010000011.1, from coordinate 58,879 downwards.
CAAGACGCGGTACTTTATATTTGTTCGCTTGACGCCATACTGTTTCTGACTGAGGCTGTACACCACCAACTGCACAGTAAACCATACATGCACCGTCAAGTACACGCATTGAACGCTCTACTTCAATGGTGAAGTCAACGTGACCGGGGGTGTCAATGATGTTAATGCGATGCTCTGGGAATTGATGCGCCATGCCAGACCAAAAACAAGTCGTTGCCGCTGAGGTAATAGTGATACCACGCTCTTGCTCTTGTTCCATCCAGTCCATGGTTGCAGCACCTTCATGCACTTCACCTAGCTTGTGGTTTTTACCTGTATAAAACAAAATACGTTCAGTTGTTGTCGTTTTACCCGCATCAATATGTGCAGAGATACCGATATTACGGTAGCGATTTAAGGGTGTTGTACGTGCCATAGTTAATTCCTAAGGACTAAAGATTAAAATTATTCCATTATCAATAAACAGTTATGTCTTAAAATGAATAATAATTAGTTTTAACGTTTGATTGAAAGATCGACAACCAACTAGATAAAAGAAAGCCTTACTCTTGACATAAGTGCTGTATGATAAGAGCTTGCCATGACAAATGCATGACAAGCTTCTTTTTCAATATGCAATATTGGGCTAAATTTGCAAACTTCAAGTCACCCAATATCATCTATCTATTATAAGCTAATTGCTACCTAGGTGATAGCAATCAGTATCAATTAGAAACGATAGTGTGAGAACGCTTTATTTGCGTCAGCCATACGGTGAACTTCGTCACGTTTTTTCAGTGCATTACCTTTGCCATCAGCCGCGTCTAGCAATTCACCTGCTAAACGTAAAGCCATAGATTTTTCAGAACGTTTTGCAGCCGCATCAACTAACCAACGCATTGCTAATGCAGTACGACGGGAGGGACGTACTTCCATAGGAACTTGGTAGGTAGCACCACCCACACGGCGAGCTTTTACTTCCACCATTGGGCGAACTCTTTCTAACGTATCTTCAAAAAACTGGACAGGATCAACGCCCGAGTTTTTTTCTACAACACGGTCTAATGCACCGTATACGATTGATTCTGCAACTGATTTTTTACCGTCAACCATTACATGGTTAATGAATTTAGCAAGTGTTTTGCTACCAAACTTAGGATCTGGTAGGATTTCACGGGCAGCGATGACACGACGTCTAGGCATGATAATTTCCTTGTGTATTCAGGGTAGTCTGGTAGCTAAGCGGTTGCTTTTCACCAGCCTTACTGCATAGTATTGTAAAACTATAATCAACTATGCAAACAATGTTAAAAAATGGAGTAAAAAACGGCTAAAATTATGCTTTAGGACGTTTTGCACCGTATTTTGAGCGGCCTTGTTTACGATCTTTTACGCCTGCACAGTCAAGTGCGCCACGAACTGTATGGTAACGAACACCTGGTAAGTCTTTTACACGACCACCACGGATAAGTACAACACTGTGCTCTTGTAGGTTGTGACCTTCACCACCGATGTAGCTTGATACTTCAAAACCTGACGTCAAACGTACACGGCATACTTTACGCATCGCTGAGTTTGGTTTTTTTGGTGTGGTAGTGTATACACGGGTACACACGCCACGGCGTTGTGGGCAAGCTTTTAAAGCTGGCACTTTTGATTTTTCAGTAATGGTATTGCGACCTTTACGAATTAATTGATTTGTAGTTGCCATAAGGCACTCTCTCCCGTTTGTTGTCAAAAAATCTCTAAAAACCGCTAATAAGCTATTTTTAGGACAGCGTATTATAGAGATTTTTGTTGGTTTTATCAACTAAAAAATTACTTAGATGATGCAGATGGATAATACAAATAGCAATTGCTATCAAAATTTGAAAAAGTAGGGCAAGGCAAATTATCAAACATCGTGCTTATCAAGCACACCCGGTATCAAACACACTGTGAATCACATCACAAAAGACTAAAATAAAAAAGACCAAAACTAAAAGAACCAATGCGCTAACTTAAAAAACCTTAAGAAACTTATCGGTTAAAAGTCAACGCATTGGTTCTAGCTCAGTTATTATTTATTGTTATTATTCAATGATTCCAAAAAATTCAATTTAATGATGGTGATTTTAAATAATTGTAATTTTAAATTTCTTATTTTTTTTATAATTTTTTTTAAATTAACAACGTGATGTACTGACATTTTACTTTTATTTATTGGGGTTGTTAGTGGTTATTAAACTTGTCAACCGTTGTTAAATCTATTGTGTCAAATTTTAGCGAGTCGGTCTTTTTAGATTTGGTGAATAACGTTGATATTGATAACTAAAAATGTGACGTTACTAACGGGTTGTGTAAAAGTTTGTGTTACATGACTTAAATTAACGAGATCTATAGTAACTAGCCTTAAATTAGTAAGCACTAGCTACAACTAATAAAAAAGGCAAAAGCCAGATAGCTAGCTTTTACCTTGTTATATTAGCGCAAGATTATTCTTCAGTCATATGGGTCAACTTTGGCGCGGGGGCAAATACCGACATCGCAATTTCAATAACTTCATTGATAATAATATTATTGTAAGCCGTACCCAAGCCCACCGCAGTGAGTGGAATAACTTTATGTAAAAAACCGAAATTAAATTGCTCAATGTTAATATTAAACTGCGTCGATAGTTCTTCTAGTTTGGTTAATATCCCCATCGCTGATTGGCTGTCTTCTTCGGCAAGTACTGCCGCTCTATATTCTTCAATCGACTGGTCGGTCATCGCTTCAAATATACCCAAGCCTGCGAGCAAAGTTTGCTTTTCTTGCAATTTATTGAGATCCACTTTAGCTAAAATTTCATAAGCAATGGCGATACCTTGTTGTCCCGTCAACGGACGGTCATAAATTGCACTGATTTGAAAAATCGTCCGCAAACACACTGCCAACAACCACATTGTATCCACCAAAATACCGGGTAAACCTGCCAAGTTACTAAGTCCACCCAGCGTGGCTAAAGCACGGTTTTGATCGCCAATACTACGGGCTAGGGCTTGTCGTTCACTAGCAACCAAAGTGTCTTTAAAACGCGCATCACGCGCCAAATCAAAATCCGCCCAATTTTGCGACAGTTTGCCGACTTGGGAAAAAACCGCATCCGTTGCTTTATCAAAACTTGCCTTGGGGATTAGTGAGGTGGCCATTTTGGTATAGCTGCCAAATGGAGTTTTACCGAGTAGTTTTTTTGATAGTTTGGGAATATGCTCATGAAACGCATTTTTATCATTTGATAAGGCTTGTTGAAGGCTGTCAAAATCAATATCTGCTAGGGGTTTGGTTTGTATGGTATCTTTTGCGCTCAGTTGTGCTAATTTGTGACCTAGGGCTTCAAAGACACGGCGGCTAATAGAAGTAGAGGCTGACATGAGAGTTATCCTTAATATTATGCTTTTTTATTGGAAAATACTGTTGTAGTAAAACAGCGTAAAGAAAGTGACCGCACTTTTCAACTTTAATGCGTAAAGAGACGTTACACAATGATATCGTTTGCCGATTTGTTTGAGTGTTTCGCATATATCGAATTTTGGTAAAGACAAGATAACTAACCATAACCGTGATGAATAGCTGTGGCGTAAGAAATATTTTGTAACATTTTTGGGGAAAAACTAGGCAGGTGAAATTCAGAGGGGTACAATAGCGTGATATTTATCATCAATTGATTAAACCAAAAGGAATGGTATATGCAGCGCGTTGTAATCACAGGGGCAGGACTTATCTCGTGTATTGGTAATGACTTAGCCACAGTCAGCGAATGGCTACAGCAAGGCAAATCGGGCTTGGTATTTAATCCGATTTATCAAGAAAAAGGCTTTAAAGCCTGTGTCTCAGGTAGTATTGATGACGATAACCTAGATACTTCGCATATCGATCGCAAACTTAAACGCTTTTTGTCAAAAGCCAGTTTATACGCCTATCTAAGTGCGCTACAAGCAATCGAGCAAGCAGGATTGTCATTAACAGATATTGCTCATAACACTAATATCGGCGTGGTAGCAGGTTCGGGTGGGGCATCGAGTGCCGATGTGGCGGCAGCGGTCGACGCAATGCGCGAAAAAGGCTTGCGCGGTGTCGGCGCCATGGCAGTGCCAAAAACCATGGCAAGTACGGTATCAGCCAGTGTTGCAACGGGGTTAAAGATTGGCGGGGTTAGCTACTCTATTGCATCAGCTTGCGCGACCTCAACGCATTGTGTGGGTCATGCCATGGAGCTGATTCAATTGGGTAAGCAAGACATCGTGATTGCAGGGGGCGGCGAGCAAGAAGATTGGACACAATCTTGTATGTTTGATGGCATGGGCGCGATGAGCACACAGTACAATGACAAGCCGCAACAAGCCAGTCGCCCTTACGATGCAGATCGAGACGGCTTTGTGATTGCAGGCGGTGGTGGTATGGTCGTGGTTGAGAGCCTAGACTCTGCTAAACAACGCGGCGCGACTATTTTGGCAGAAATTGTTGGCTATGGCGCAAGCTCTGATGGGGCGGATATGGTAGCACCCAGTGGCGTAGGTGCGGTCAACTGTATGAAACAAGCGCTTAAACAAGCAGGCTTAAACTCCGTTGACTATATCAATACTCATGGCACTAGCACCCCTATTGGGGATATCACCGAGCTTGAAGCGATTCGCCAGGTGTTTGGAAGTGAATTACCACCGATTAGCTCGACCAAATCAATGACAGGTCATAGCTTGGGTGCGGTAGGGGTGCAAGAATTGATTTATTGTTTGTTGATGCTCAATCAAGGCTTTATTGCGCCCAATATCAATATCGAAAACTTGGATGAAAAAGCCAAAGATTTTGATATTGTGCGTGAGAAACGTGATGCAAATCTTAATACGATTATGACCAATAGCTTTGGTTTTGGTGGTACCAATGCCAGTTTAATTATCAAAAAGTTTGTTGAATAAATACTGATGGACGGTCATAATTGATAAAAATAGGCGATGACAGTTACCCGATTGTCGTCGCTTTTTTGACGCTAAATATAATCATAAAGGTAAAGCATGTACCCAATGCCAAGTTTACAACATCTTGCGCCCTCTCAACTCATCACCCTGTTACAACAGTTTAATACGACAAATGATCATGCAATCTATCCGCTTTGGCTCAATAACGAAGGTCAAAATGTTATCGGTTTATTGCCCAAAACAATTTTTGAAATACATTCTCAAAATCAGCTTACCCAAAAGCAACGTCAAAATTGCTCATTCGATGATTTTGGGTACTGTGATACTGTGATTAACACTGGTGCTGATACTGCCACTACTAATAGGGCAACTAAGGGTGTTGATATTGGCGAATTAACTGCTGTGCTTCAGGCTTATCAACATCAGCAACTATCATCTAAGCAGTCTGTTATCCAACATACCGCTAATGTGGGCTACCAAGATGGTTTAATGGGGTTTATTAGCTACGATTTATCAGCGCATCATTTAGCAAATGCAAACCACGTGCAAGCAAGTGCAACTCACGGGGAAGCCAGTTACTTAACGCCCAATCAGCCGCAGCTATTTTTGGGACATTATGATATTTATTTGACCTATCAGCACCAGAAGTGGCATTTACATACCACCACTGAGGAAGCCATGACGCAAGCCGTCAATATCGAAAACTGGCTGAATGATTTAGTCAGGTACACCAAGATTCCTACACCAAAGCCGCTTAGCTTGTTACCTCTATGGCAAAAATCTGCCTATAACCAAGCTTTTAACGAAGTCCAAGACTACCTAACAGCAGGGGACTGTTACCAAATTAATCTTACTCAGTGCTGGCAAGGTGAGTTGTCCAATCAGCAGTTGGTGGATTATCTGCCAAGCTTGCATCAGTCCACCCAGGCGCCGTTTGCAGGATATCTAGCATTCGGTGATTATGAGTTACTAAGCTGCTCGCCCGAATTGTTTTTTACCTTTGCCAACAATGCCCAAGACGAAAATTGCATTATTACCAAACCGATAAAAGGCACGCGCCCACGCGGACAAAATGTAGCCGCTGACCAAGCCAATAAAAATGAACTTGCCAGCAGCGAAAAAGACATCGCCGAAAATGTCATGATTGTCGATTTGCTGCGTAATGATTTGGGCAAATATGCTAAAACTGGGACGGTAAAAGTCCCAAAACTGTTTGATATCGAAAGTTTTAGCAATGTGCACCATATGGTGAGTACCATCACCGCCACCCTCAAAGATGACATCAGCCCTTGGACGGTATTGTTTGAAAGTCTGCCCGCGGGGTCAATCACGGGTACACCCAAAAAGCGCGCAGTAGAAATCATCAATGAATTGGAAGCCAAACCGCGCGGGGCTTACTGTGGTACGATGGGGTATCTCAATTTTGATGGCACAGGGCAATGGAATGTGCTGATTCGGACGCTACAAGCTTCAGATAATAATGTCACTCTGTGGGCAGGCGGCGGCATCACGATTGCGTCAAACTGTGACGCAGAATACCAAGAATGTTTTGATAAAGTAGGAAATTTACTAAAAATATTGCACCAGTAAAGTTACAACAACCTGCCATCAAGTGCGGTATTGAGTTCAGCTGCACTGATGGGCGCGCTTTCGTCCTCAAAGGGATTAAACACTGGCTTAATATCATAAAAGGCGATATGGGTATCCACAATCGCCAATTTTTTGCGACCCAGTTGCTGGCTAAATGCCAATAACTGTGCTTGATGAGCGAAGCGATAAGTTACCACCTCGCCTGTTTCGATATTTTGGCATTTGATAAAAAACTGCATACTAGGGTCACTCATGACGGTCAAACCAAATTTGTTAAGGTATCTAGTAAGCGCTGATTTTGTTCTGCCGTACCGATGGTAATACGCAAATAATCGCTAATTTTTGGTTTGTTAAAATGACGAACAATCACCCCTTGCGCCCGCAGTTTCTCAAATACCTGTATGGTTTCCCCCATTGAAGCAGGTGGTTTGGCAAACACAAAGTTGGCTTGTGAAGGCAAGACAGTAAAGCCTAATTGGGTCAAAGCTTGAGTGACATCATGGCGTAGTGCGATGACTTTTTGGTTGCAGGCAGCAAAATAATCGTTATCTTGTAAGCTAGCAACTGCGCCTGCTTGGGCAAGGCGGTCTAGGGGATAGCTGTTAAAACTATTTTTATACCGATTTAATGCTTCAATCAGGGAGTGATTGGCAAACGCCATGCCGACACGCAGCCCTGCTAATGAGCGAGACTTTGAAAAGGTTTGGGTCACTACTAAGTTATCATATTTATCAATCAAACTGACCGCAGAGGCATTGGGTGTGTCTGCAAAATCAATATACGCTTCATCAATCACAATGACCGCATTGCGATGTTCTTGTAGGAGTTTTTCGATATCCGCCAGCGGCAAAAGTACCCCAGTTGGCGCATTGGGATTGGCAATAATAATGCCACTGCAAGGGCGGCGATAGTCATCGACATCAATGCTAAAATCGGCTTTGAGCGCAATGGTCACCAAATCCACGTGGAAAGTATCGGCATACACAGGATAAAAACTGTAACCAATATCAGGGGTTAATACCGAACGGTCTTTGACAAAAAAACAAGCAAAAATATGCGCCAAAACTTCATCAGAACCATTACCGACAAAAATTTGATTGGGGGCTACCTCATAAACTTGTGCCATCACCGCACGTAGTTCATCCGATTCTGGGGCAGGGTAACGCTTTAAATGATCGGCTTGATTGAGCAAAACTTGTGCGATGGCTTCAGCGACTTTGGGGGAGGGTGGAAAAGGGTTTTCATTGGTATTAAGCTTACACAGATTGTCATGTTTGGGCTGTTCACCCGGTGTGTAGGGCGTTAGGTTGCGAATCAAGGTGCTCCACAGTCGAGTGTTGATTTCGGGCGTTGCATCTGCGTTTGAAGTAAGCGTATCCACCATGACAAATCCTTACAAGATAATCAATGTGTTAAATCAATGTGGCCAGTCAATTTGCTAAGTCAATTTGCTAAGTCAATTTACCAAATCAAGTTACCAAACCAATGCGCCAAAAACTGGCACAAACAATACATAGTAGCATAAATTGGTTAAAAATTTATCTACCGCAGCCCACTGATATCATAAAATTTGGGCTCAACGGTTGAGCAAGACGGATAGACAGTGAATTTTTAGCCGTTATGTGAATAAACCGTGCGCTGGCTTGGTGAATGTGTTAAAAGATAACCTTTTAAATCAAGCCCGTTAAACTAAGCCCATGAAAATAAGCTTATTAAATCACCCGTGCTAATAGATTACCTAGTTAAAACTTTGGAAAATGTATGAAATTCTCAGCGTCGCAATCGAGCGAGTCAAATATTCACCCTGCTGCTAACGCGTCTCAGATGCCGGTAGCGAATGCCCCGAGCAAGGCATTAATTGTCACGGTAGTCATTGCCATTTTACTACTGGCTATCAATATGCGCGCGCCGATTATTGGGTTTGGCGCGGTGGCAAAGCTGGTTCAGCAGGACTTGGGATTAACGACCAAAACCATTGGTTTGATTGGTACGATTCCTGTCATGGCATTTGCATCGAGTTCGTTTGTTGCGCCTATGCTGTCACGGCGTATTGGCTTGGAAAACACCATGATTTTGGCAACCAGTTTGCTTGCCATCGGTATTTTTGTGCGGGTGGCGCATCCGCAACTAGGGTTTTTGCTAGCGGGCACGGTGCTGCTATCGTTGGCAATTTCACTCGGCAATGTGTTAATCCCGGCCGTCATCAAAAAATACACTCCCAATCACATTGGGCTTGTGATGGGAAGCTATTCGATGTTTTTATCGGTGTTTGCCGGCTTTGCGTCAGGCATTGCGATGTGGCTTGTCGGCTTGTCCAACTGGCAATTTGCACTGGGGGTATGGGGCTGGGTCTCTGTAGCAGCGGTGGCGGCTTGGCTAATGGTCGCCCATTTGCGGTTACGGCAAAAAATTAGCACCCATGATGATAATATCATCAACCAAGCGGTTGCCGAAGCAGGACAACCAAGCCGAAAATCAGTCTGGAAAATCCCGATGGCGTGGTGGATTAGTGCGTTTATGGGTTTGCAATCACTACTTTATTATACGCTCGCCAGTTTTTTACCGTCGTTACTCATTGATAAAGGGCTGAGCAAAGCGCAAGCAGGCAACGTGGGCATGGTCTTTCAATTGGTCGCTTTTCCTTCGATTTTACTGTTGACCAAATGGGTCTCTAGTCAGTGGAATTTACGCACGTTAGCGTTGCTTGCCGCAGTGGGAAACTTGGTAGGCGTATTTGGCTTTGGGTTTTTGCCCCTGCCAGGCTGGGTATGGGTTTGGAGTATTGCATCAGGCTTTGGATGCGGGATAATTTTTACCTTATGTATGATGATTTTTACCTTAAAATCAAAGGATAGTCAACAAGCCGCTGAACTGTCGGGTATGGCACAAACCGTGGGTTATAGCATCGCGATAACCGGTCCGATTGTGACAGGGTGGCTTAAAGACTTGAGTCATACTTGGACACTATCGATGGGGTTTTTAACCATTTTAATGGCGCTTAATTGTGTGTTTAGTTGGTTGGCAACGCAAAACAAAGCGATTGAATAGTAAGGAAAAATTCAGCATAACCTTGCGCGTTTTCCCCCGTATTTTATGTTAAAGGCTTGTGTATCTTTCAGCTAAATTGAGTAAAAAATCCTGTTTATTGCCAGCTTTTTATCTATACTGTGAGCGTCATTACCAATGCAATTAAATAACTGCAATAGTGTTGGTAATGCTCTGTTTTATCCTTAACAACTATATAGCCAATCTTGATAGCCAATCAGGCGATAACGTTGTCTAGTCAAGATTAGCCATCTTATAAAATTAGCCACAAAAAAAATCATCAGAGGAAAATAACATGTCAAACGATAAACGTATTTCAGACACAATGGAACAAGCGCTAAACAAGCAAATGATGGAAGAAGCCACACAAGCGCAGGCGTATATTGCGCTAGGCAGTTGGGCGGAAGTGAACAATTACCCAGGCATTGCAGATTTTTTCTACAAACATTCTGCTGAAGAACGTAATCATATGTTCAAATTTTTAGCTTATATCAATGAGCGTGGTGGTGAAGCTAAAATTGAAGCAATTCCCGCACCGCGTGACAACCCTGTCAGTCTTGAAACCTGTATTGAAGATGTTTGGCAACATGAGTTAGAAAATTCAAAAAAAATCTATGCACTTGTGGACCAAGCCATGGCAGAGCGCGATTGGGCAACGTTTAATTTCTTACAATGGTTTGTCAAAGAACAAATCGAAGAAGAAGCATTAATCAATAACCTACGTGATAAGTTTGCTTTGGCATCAAAAGATAAAGCGGATAACCAAAACTTCTATGAGTTGGATAAAGATATGGCATCAGCCTCCCAAGAAGGTGATTTGCCGCGAGAAAAATCGGTGGAATAATTTTTGCCGGCATAAAAAAAGCTGAGAATTAATCTCAGCTTTTTTTTACTTCATTATTTTTAATTTCAGTTTTTACTTCAGTGTCAGCTTAGGTTTGTAAATTAGCTTTTTAAACTAACGTCACTGGCATCGACGGGCAATTGATTGGGTTTTAACGCCACTGGCTGTGAGACCAACGCCGCTTTAAATACTTCATCAATCGTTTCTACTGGCTGGATGCTTAAGCCCTGTTTGACATTGTCAGGAATATCAATCAAATCACGCTCATTGGATTTTGGAATCAACACGTGTTTGATACCGCCACGATGCGCTGCAAGCAGTTTTTCTTTCAAGCCACCGATACGTAATACTTTGCCACGCAAAGTAACTTCACCCGTCATAGCAATATCGGGGCGAATAGCAATACCTGTCATCGCAGAGGCTAACGCAAGCGTTAACGCAATACCGGCGGATGGACCGTCTTTGGGGGTCGCACCTTCTGGCATATGCACGTGGATATCTGTGCCTTTGAGCTTATCGTAGCTGACGCCTAAGCTATCAGCACGAGCACGAACCACCGTCATCGCAGCACGAATCGACTCTTTCATCACATCGCCCAATGAGCCGGTAAAGCTTAGTTCACCTTTACCTTGCACCGCAACCGCTTCAATGGTCAACAGCTCACCACCGACTTGTGTCCAAGCCAAACCTGTGACACGGCCGACCTCAGGTTCCTGCTCCGCCAAGCCATAATCGAATTGGTATACACCCAAGTAATCAGCGACGTTCGAACTATCGACCGTTAATTTGTGTGCCGCGGGTTTATCTTCCGCTTTGTCTTTGCCCGATGATTCAACGTTTTGTTTCACCACTTTGCGGGCGATTTTGTTGATTTCACGTTCAAGGTTACGCACACCTGCTTCACGGGTATAACGCTGTACAATCGCTTTGAGTGCCTCATCGGTAATATCAATCTCAGTATCACTTAAGCCATTTTGTTGAATCGCTTTTGGTACTAAGTATTTATCGGCGATACTGATTTTCTCATCTTCGGTATAACCTGGAAGACGAATCACTTCCATACGGTCAAGTAGCGCAGGCGGGATATCCATACTATTGGCGGTACAGATAAACATCACTTGTGATAAGTCTAAATCCATATCCAAGTAGTGATCGTTAAAGCTATGATTCTGCGATGGGTCTAACACTTCAAGCAGCGCTGAAGCAGGGTCACCACGAAAATCTTGCGCCATTTTATCGATTTCATCGAGTAAGAATAGCGGATTTTTTACGCCCACTTTTGAAAGTGATTGTACGATTTTACCTGGCATAGCACCAATATAGGTACGTCGGTGTCCACGGATTTCAGCTTCATCTCGTACACCACCCAATGCCATACGGATAAACTCACGACCTGTCGCACGGGCAATGGATTCACCTAAGGATGTTTTACCCACCCCAGGCGGACCTACTAAGCAGAGAATCGGACCTTTTAAGGTATCCACGCGAGATTGCACTGCCAAGAACTCCAAGATACGATCTTTCACATCTTGTAAACCATAATGGTCAGTGTCAAGGACGTCATGGGCTTTATTAAGGTCGATTGAGACATCACTGGTTTTGTTCCAAGGGGTGTCTAAAATCCACTCGACATAGTTGCGCACGACCGATGACTCAGAAGAGGCAGCAGGCATGGTTTTGAGTTTACGAAACTCATTTTCTGCTTTTTTACGCACCGCTTCTGGCAAATCGGCTTCCGCTAAACGTTTTTCTAGCTCAGCAATATCGTCATCTTCATAATTCTCACCGCGTTCTTCATGAAGGTCAGAAAGCTCAGATTTTATCGCTTTCATTTTCTCATTTAAGAAATACTCGCGCTGGTTGTTTTCCATTTGGCGACGGACCGCTTCTTGTAATTCTTGCTCGATATTGTGCTCGGCACTTTGCTGAATCAAATAGTCTGACAACTCTTTGATATGCGCAGTCAAATCATCGACTTCCAAAAAGTTTTGTTTAATCGATAAATTGAGTGAGACACGCGTCGCAATGAAATATACCAACTCTTCAAGTTGCGTGATGCGCTCAGCCACACGAATCAACTCGCGTGAGTTACGTAGGCGATTTTCGGCATATTTGCTAAACAAAGCAACTAACGCTTCTTTGTGCGATTTTTGCGTTTTAGCCGTCATATCCACGGTGATAGGCGCTTTTTCAAAATCAGCAAGCAATACCGCTTCTTCTTCATCGGTGTCTTGAATGTCGACCAATTTGGCACGGTACAGACCTTCAATCAGCACTTTGATGCAATTTTCGTCATTTTCGTGTGGCATGGTATTGACGACACGGCACACCGTACCATATTCAAATAGATTACTGGCATCAATGTCTTCAGATAGTGAATCTTTTTGTGCCACTACCAATACTTTATTGTCAAATTCATTCTGCGCAAGCTCGACTGCTTTGACCGAGGGTGCACGACCCACAAATAAAGCAATTTGCATTTGTGGATACACCACAACATCACGTAAAGCTAACAATGGTAGCGTAGTGAATTCTTGCGACTCAGATGATTCTGGATTTGTCATTAAAACATCATCTTGCATATACTATGTCCCCTTAAATAACACAACAAGCAACTAACCATTTGTGAGCAAATGATGGCTTGCTGATAGACTTAAAAATATAAATGGCGTCAATGCAAAAAATTGCAAGGCTGGTCACACAAAGGGGGAAAAAACGACCAGCCAAAGGCGATAAAATGGTAAACAAGTGCTAAAAATAACCACCGCAATCGTGCACTTAGCCTAATGTCACTTTGATATTGATTTATCCTTAGCTAATTTTTTTAGGCTAGTTTATACATCTCTAATTTATGCGTGTCTAATTTATATATATCTAAAAGTCGTCCAAGTCTTCAGAATTCACTCGGGTAAAGGCATCAGCTTGGGTTAAAAGTTGATTTAACCTATTGGGATTCATGACACTGGCAATTTCTGCATCGCTTAACTCACCGCTTGATGGGTATAAGGGTTGATGGACTTGGCTAGTATCAGTATCGGTATCGCTATCAATATTAATCTCAATATCAGCGTCATTGTCGGTTATGGAAGGTGAGGTCATCACCACATGTTGAAATAGGGAGTTGTCATTTTTTTGCATGGGAGAGTTCCGCCAAATAGCGTCTAAATAACCATAGTTTACTAGGCGTGATAAGGGCATCAAGCGTGATATCCCAAGGATTAACATTTAATTTTTCAACCAATTGAAAATCATAAGCCCAGCCAATTTTAAGCGGTTTGTTTTTAGCCTTGGCTAAGGTGCGGTCATAGTAACCGCCACCCATACCCATACGATTGCCAATTTTATCCGCTGCTACTAACGGCATAAATAATACATCAAGCGCCGCTACGTTAAGCATTTTTCCTTTCTCAGGTTGGCGCATACCCAGTGGGTGTTTGGGTAGGCGAGATTGTCGCCAAGTTTTTTGAGTAAACTCGATAAATACAAGCGGCTGATGTTTGCCAGTGACGACAGGTAAATAAATACGATAACCGCGCTGCCTTGCCCAATCCATCAGCGGTTGGGTAGGCATTTCCCCAAAGGCATCTGCAAAAATCCCGACCTTGACGTTTTTGCCAGTTAAAGCAGGATGCTGTAGTCGGTTTAAACTTCGTCGTGCTTGATAAGCGGCGCGATTACGGTGGCGATTGGATAAGCGTAGCCGTTGTTGACGTAACTGTTTACGCAAGTGATGAGAATTCATAGATTCATAGCGATGATGGATTGGTTATGGATTATAGTTAAGCCATTGATAATACATCATGATAATAAATCAAAATCAAAAGAAAGCCAAATGGCTGATTTGGCTAATTAGGTTTAGCTGCTTAGCTATTTATTTACTTATTTATTTGTTTAGACACCCAAATATTCTACCGCTAGTGTATAACCCATAACAAGTGTCCACTACCTATTAAACAACTCTCTTTGAAATATTTGAAAAATAAAGCATTTTTGTGACTGGCAATACTGGATTTTAGTAGCCCTACGGCCTCAAACTTAACCAGCAGCGCCTGTAAAAGATGATATGATTGCTGATAGTGAAGATGACGGTTTATGTATACGTCTTTAAATTTTTATCTCAAGTCCAATTACTAAAGTTTGGCTTGTAAGTTAGCTGGTTTGTAGTTTATGTTGCATTTTTTTAAATTGCTGTGTTGATAACTTAGGAAAAATTAATGGATGCACTCAGTATGTTGCTTGAAGATATACATTTGTATCAAACTCAGTATCACTATATACACGCCACTGGGGAGTGGTCGTTTGAGTTAGATAAAAAAGATTGTATCGTGTTTTATTTGGTTACCACAGGTGGGATTAGTATTAAGGTCGATGATGTATATCGCAACGCACACGCGCGCGATGTGGTCATGGTGCCAGGCGGCAAAAAACACCTTGTTTGTGGTGTAGGGCAATCCGATATCCCATCAATTGACATTGCCCCGTTATTAAGCAACCAGACTGTTGAAACTATCCACTTGGGTAAACCTGCGATTTCTAGCCAAGGTGATGAGCCAGCGCAAACAACTGAAATGGTCGCGATTGTCTGCCATTACGATCGAGAGATTACGCGCCCGTTACTCAGCGCTTTACCAGAAATTTTGCCAGAAAGCGAATCAAACGATGAGCAAAAAATGATTATGCTTGATTTGGGTGTCAAATTTTTGGCATTAGAGTCTGAGCAGAACCGACTTGGCAAAATGACCATTATCAATCGTATCGCCAGTATTTTGATGATTGAGTGTGTGCGCAACTATATCGAGGACTTGCCCGAAGCGACAGATAATTGGCTAAAAGCTGTGAAAGACCCTTACCTTGCCAAGGCGTTGGCAGTCATGCATGACCGACCTGAGACCAATTGGACCATTCATAAGTTAGCTGAAGTCGCAGGGATGTCACGCAGTAGTTTTGCCGAACATTTTCGTGAAGTGGTGGGGGTGCCGCCGTTAACTTATTTAACCGACTATCGACTTCGTCTTGCCGCGCGTTATTTACGGCTACAAGAAAATAGCATCAGCCGTATCAGTGAGTTAGTGGGTTATGCCTCCGATAGTACCTTTAGCCAAGCATTCAAACGCGTCTATAAAATGTCACCACGAAAATACCGCCAGTCGTTTCGAACCGATGATGTGCATTTTGCTGACAGCTTGAGCGAGGAATGAGTCAGTAGTCGAAAACCCTGATTAACCACAAAAAAGCAGGTTTGCTGCGGTTTTGTGGTTATCGCCACTTTCATTTTATAGCAAGCTTTATGTCTTAGAGCGAGTTTTATCGCAACCAAGAATGACCAGTCTATTTTCATAGCAATATCTGTTAGGTTATGTCGACAGGGGTATGATATAGTGACAAGCACTGTCCCATATTTTATCAGCTGCGATTGCCAACATGGAAACTTCAACTACCAAAGGTCAACCTGTCGAAGCACATGGCTTGCACATCAAGCCCAATCCAGAACACCCTGCGATGGACCATCGTGGTGTTAACCCAATGGATGTGACCAGTCAATACACGGCCGTGTTTCATGCACAAGAAAACGCAGTGACCCAGTATTTTGAGCACTCCCAACCCCACCAACTGTTATTTTATATCTCCAGTAAAAAATCCCAGTTTATTGAAACTAAAAAACTGCAAGTCGCCAAATATTTGAACATGCGCGATAATGTTGGGCTGATGCAACTGCAGCATTTGTTCAATAATTTACATATCGTCGATGATTTGGTGATGTCGATTAGCCATCATTTACCGCCGCAGCGACCGATTGGTTGGCAGATTGTCAGCCAAAGCAAAAATTTAATGAACTTACCAACCGTAGGCTTGGTGCCATCATCCGCTGAATTTCGCGGTCTTGAACATAGTTTGGCGGCGACCGTGATTGAGTTTTTGGGTGTGGCATGCTATCACAATGACCGGGGTTATTTTGTTGGTCATATTTTAGGTTATTTATTTAGTTGTTATTATTTTGCCCATCTCGGTGTCAACTATTCAGTCACCCCATTAAAAGAGGCGGCGATTCCCAATTACCCTTACCAAGTCATCAATGTGGCAGAATTGGTGAGACTATTGCAATCACTCGATGAGTCACTCAAAGCGCAAGTTTATCAATTAGCCATCTATTGTGCGCAAGTCAGTGAATACGCCGTTGACAAACGAATCGAGAAAATGCTGATTACTGAGGTTAATAGCTTTAACAAACAAGATTTGCGCGATGAGCTATCGGTGTTGGTACAATATGATTCCAATGAAAACGAGTCTTTATTTCAGCCTATTAAGCCTTTAAAATAACGCTAATTTTACCCGTTGGGAATTCACATGCCCGCATTTCAGTACAAAGCCATGGATACCCAAGGCAAGTCACACCAAGGTATTCTTGAAGGCGATTCTGCTAGGCTAATCCGCCAACAACTGCGTGATAAAAATTTACTGCCTGTCGAAGTCTCACCTGTACAAAAAACCGATGTCAGTCGCAACCGATTGTGGCAAAAAGGGGTGGGTGCGTATGATTTGGCATTAATCACCCGCCAATTGTCGGTGTTGTTGGCAGCGTCGATACCGATTGAACAAGCGTTGCAAGCGATTGCCAAACAAAGCGAAAAACCGCATGTCAAAGCGTTGATGCATGGCGTGCGTGCCAAAGTATTGGAAGGCTATAGCCTAGCGAGCGCGCTACAAGACTCTGGTAATTTTCCCGCAATTTATATCGCCACCATTGCCGCAGGTGAGCGCTCGGGACATTTGGATTTGATTTTAAACCAGTTAGCCGATTACACCGAAAATCGCTTTGCCATGCAAAAAAAGGTACAAGGCGCGATGGTGTATCCGATAATCTTGCTGATGATGGCAGTGGCAGTGGTGGTGGGCTTGATGAGCTTTGTCGTGCCAAAAATTGTCAAAGTGTTTGAACAATCCGAGCAAGCGCTGCCATGGATCACCCAAGTAGTGTTGGCATTGTCTAATCTTTTAACCCAATGGTGGTGGCTGATATTAGGCGGGCTAATCGGTGCGGTTTTTTTATTTGTGAAGTTTATTAAAACGGCGGCAGGTAAAGCCACTTTTGACCAAGTTGTCTTGCGGTTGCCGGTGTTTGGTAAATTATCGCGAAACCTGAACGCATCACGTTTTGCCAGTACGTTAGCGATTTTGGTACGTTCAGGGGTGCCGTTGGTGGAAGCACTAGCCATCGGCGCGGCAGTCACCACCAATATTCATATCAAACATACCATCGCGCGCGCCACAGAAAAAGTCACCGAGGGCGCGAGCCTATCAAGCCAGCTTGAGCGCAGTAATTATTTTCCGCCGATGATGGTACAAATGATTAAAAGTGGTGAGAACTCAGGCGAGCTTGATGACATGCTGACGCGTGCAGCAGCGATGCAGCAAAATGAAGCTACCAATATGATTAGCACGCTATTGTCACTCCTTGAGCCGCTGATGTTGGTGCTGATGGGGGTGATTGTCATGACCATTGTGATGGCAGTGATGCTACCGATTATCAATATGAATGATTTGGCAGGGTAAACCCTAAAACCGCCAAATAATTAATCGCCAAATAATTAATGGCTAAATAATCCAACAAAATTAACCAAATCGGTATGCAAATTGTCAAAAAAGCCGTGTAAAATCCTAACACGTTATCAAAAGCGCTAAAAATCTAAAAAATGGAAATTCGTATGTGTTGTGCTCATGTATCAAAAAATCGTCAAGCGGGTTTTACTTTAATTGAAGTCATGGTGGTGATTGTCATTTTGGCAATTTTGGCAGGTCTTGTGGTACCCAAAGTGGTGGGTCAAAGTGACAAAGCCCGCGTCAAAACCACCGAAACGGCTTTATCCACCACCTCAAATGCCATTGATATGTTTAAAGTCGACAATGGTCGCTATCCCACCACCCAAGAAGGCTTAGAAGCCTTAAATAAGCCACCACAAGGCGCCAAAAACTGGCCAGAGGGCGGGTATATTAAAGGCGGTTTTCCTAAAGATGGCTGGGATAATGACCTACAATACGTTATCCCAGGTACAGAAGGCAGAACCTATGATTTATTCTCATTGGGCGCTGATGGCAAAGAAGGCGGCGAAGGACAAGACGCAGACATTTTTGCTAAGTTATAAGTTTAGTGCTGTTACTGGGTTAACGAAATCAGAGTCACGCACTCTGATTTTTTTTGCTAGGTTTTTGGACAGGGATTAGCTAAAATTAGTCGTCATAATATAATTACGTGGCTTAAAACGTATAAATCTGAAACGTATGAATTTGAAACGTATGAGAAATTGTCTTTGAAAAATATATCCCCTATGCCTACGCCATTGTTTTGTTTTCGAACCGTGAGTCGTCATGTCTCTTTGCTTGGCATGCTACTGGCTGTCACTAGCCTTACCATGCCAAGCGCCCAAGCGATTAGTTTAAGCGAGGTTTTTGGCGGCAGTGACAATCCCAGCTTGACCGTCAAAGACAAGCCACTACCAGTGCATGAGGCTTTTAAAGTCTATACTGAGCAAAAAGGGCAAGTAGTGACCATTCATGTGGATGTCAAAGCAGGCTATTATGCGTATCGGGATAAATTAACCTTACAATTGCCTGACGGGGTAACAGCGACGCCGCTACAATTTAGTGCAGCACCGACCTATGTGGATGACCCTGATTTTGGTCGGGTGCCTGTATTTGAACAACCCTTTACTGCCACAACCACCTTGAGCGCGGATAAAGCAATCAACTCACAACCTGCTACGGTCAAATGGCAGGGCTGTGCCAAAGTAGGACTTTGCTATCCCCCTGAAAAGACCAAATTTGTCATTACCCAATTGCCAGCCGCCAATAAAACTGCAGCAAAAAAATCGGACGCAATGACATCAAAAATGGCGCAAGGCAAAGTCAACAATACCGTGGCGACGACCAATGACGCCGCCCCGACAACAACTCAGCAATCTGCTAGCTTGACCCCTGCTAAAACCGTCAATGAGGCAACTAGCCCACCTTCTGCCAAAGAAGCGCTGTCCAATGGCAGTACAGACGCAGCGGGGCAGCAAGTCGCATCAACCACAGTGACCGATGTCTTAACTACAGCGCAGTTAACGGCATCCGCCCCTATAGCATCCGTTGCATCGTCTCAACCTGTCCAAACAACTGTCATGACTGAACCCGCGGCTTCATTAGTGGCGGCAACGAGTTTGACGGCTAGCGCTAGCAATCAAGATATTTTTGGATTGACCAAGCATAGTGGTGTTGCATTATTGCTGTTGTTTTTAGCGGGATTAGGGTTAGCTTTTACCCCTTGTGTGCTACCCATGCTGCCGATTGTAGCCAATATCGTTGCCCGTCAACATCGTCCATCCGCCAAAAAAGGGTTGTTACTCACGGGTAGTTATGGTTTGGGTGTTGCGACTAGTTATGGCATTTTGGGGGCAGTGGTTGCGTTATTTGGGCAATCTTTGGGTATATTAAACTGGCTACAAAACCCTGTCATTTTATTAGTTTTTGCAGGGGTATTTATCTTGCTTGGACTGTACATGTTGGACGTCATTCGCTGGCAACTGCCGCATGCGCTGCGTGTTAAGTTCCAAAAAATCAGCCAAATTGGGGAAAATCGACTCGGCAGCTTAAGTGGTAGCTATTTGACGGGCTTGTTTTCTGCATTGGTTGTCTCACCTTGTGTGTCGGCACCCCTTGCAGGCGCGTTGGCAGGTGTGGCAGCACTGGGTGATCCTGTGATGGGTTTTGCCGCATTGTTTTTGTTGGGGCTTGGGCTGTCTACACCGCTCATTTTACTGGGCGCCACTCAAGGTAATTTTATGCCAAAAGCAGGTGAGTGGATGAACTGGGTCAAAACCAGCTTTGGTTTGCTGTTATTTGGCGTCGCTTTATTGATGATAGAGCGTATATGGCTATCAAGTTGGATGCTGATGCTATGGGCGCTTTGGTTTGCTGTGATTGGCTTATGGCTGTGGCGCTGGCACGGCAAAAAAGGTCAACTACTCACTCAAGCACTAGCATTGTTATCATGCATCTGGTCAGCGTGTCTTGTGATAGGCACTGCCTCAGGTAGTCAAGATAGTTGGCAGCCGCTTAACAAGCTTGTGAATACCTCAGCGCAATCGGCATTCGCGGCAACGAAGACCACTCAAACGATTAAAATCACCAAACTGTCACAGCTTGAGGCCTTGCTTTCGCAATATCCAAAGCTAGTCGTCGATGTCACCGCAGAGTGGTGCATTGAATGTCGTATCATGGATAAAACACTTTTTGCCAACCCGCCGCAAAGTTTAGCCAGCTGGCAAGTTGTCAAACTCGATGTGACTGACAATACGCCGGATAGCCAAGCAATCTATAAACAACTAGCCGTGTTCGGTCCGCCTGTATTGTTGTATTACCAAAACGGTCAACTGGTAGCAAGACAAAACGGTGAAGTCAAACGCCCTGATTTTGAGCAAGTCTTGTCCCAATTAAATTAAGTCCAATTAAACTCAGTTAAAGAAAAATCAGTCAAATGATTCATTGACCCATTCAACCATAAAGGTTAAACAAAAATTGAAATATCCGTTAGCAAAGTCTATAGCCATCCCGTTAACTTTGGGGGTGCTAATTTTTGTCACTGGGTGTTCCCATGAAGGCAATGCCGACCAACAGCCTAGCCAAAATCAAAGCCAAAACCAAAGCGGAAATAGCCAGTTAGCAAGCCCAAATTCCCCATTAGCAGACTCAAAGTCCAATCAACAGACGACTAAAAATTCAGCAAGTTATACTGACAAAAAACGTCAAGCAACAAATCTTCAATGCAACAACGCCGTAATTAATCAAGCTTATCAAGCCAAAAATCCCAGCGTTAAACGACAGGTATTAGGGTGTGGTACGGTGATTAAAGTGCTAAAAGACGATAATGAGGGTAGCCGCCATCAAAAATTTTTGGTCAAAATTGATAACTATCCAAACATCACGGTGTTAATTGCCCATAATATTGATTTGGCACCGCGCATCGAGGATATACAAGCCAAAAACCCCATTCGTTTTTATGGTGAATATATTTATAACGACAAAGGTGGCGTTGTACATTGGACACACCGTGACCCCGCTAGCCGTCATCAAGACGGTTGGCTTGAGTATAAAGGCCAGCAGTATCAATAGAATTATCCATACAAGCACCCATAGAAATACCAATAATTGACAAGCCAATAGTTGCTTGTAACTTTACTTTACTGTTAAAAATTATTATGCATTTGTTAACTATTTGTCATCAATTTTTGCTATTATGAACGATATTTTTGTAAGAAGGTCAACCTATGTCACAACTTACGCTTTACCATACCTCTTTATCGCTTGCTATACTAGCCACACTAACAGTTACAGCAACTACGCATGCAAAAACTTCAACAAAATCCTCAACAAGAGCTTCAGCAAAAACTTTAATAAAAACAACCGTTATTCCTGTCGACCAACAAACGCTACTAACCTGTTCAAAAATCACTGACAATGTCGCGCGGTTGGCTTGTTTTGACAAGATAAGCGTTGGTAAAATCGAACCTGAAGCCAAGGCGCCCCTTGATATTGCCAAAACCTTGGAAGTGAGTCTCAAAGAAGGTAAAGCGGTGCCAGTGTTAGCCGTGGATCAAACGACAACCGTCTTGACTCCCACTAAAAACGAGCAAAAAAAACTGGATCATTTAGTGCCCAACAAGCAAGACAAAACAATCTTAAAGCAAGTGGGGGTTACCGCAGCGGATGTGGAAAGATATACGCCACTGAGTGTGTTATATGACTTGGATAAAAATGATCCCAAAGGGATACTGACGATACGTCCCCATTTGCCCATGTATGTCATGCCGCTTTGGTACAACGCGACGCCAAACTATGACATTCATTCACCCACCCAAGATCATGTTCGCGCATCGAAAGATTATTTGCAGCATCTAGATAGCAAGCTGCAAATTTCAATGAAAACCAAGCTTGCCCAAGATGTGTTCGATACCAATGCTGATGTGTGGCTTGGCTATACCCAGCAGTCTTATTGGCAAGTGTATAATGGTAAAAGTTCAAGACCTTTTCGCAGCTCAGATTACCAGCCAGAGATATTTTTGACACAGCCTATCAAGGGTGATCTGCCTGGGAATGGGTCATTAAGAATGTTAGGCGCGGGGCTAGTGCATGAATCAAATGGACAATCAGACCCGTTATCACGTTCTTGGAATCGTATCTATGCGATGGCAGGGACGGAGTGGGGCAAGCTCACCGTGATTCCAAGACTGTGGCTCATCGCAAATGAAAACAGTAAAGACTCGGATAACCCAGATATTGGGGACTACATGGGCTATGGCGATGTGCGTTGGTTGTATCCGCTCAATGACCAAAGCACAGTCGGCGGTGTGATGCGTTATAATCCAAGTACCAATAAAGGCGCTATACAGGTGGATTATGCTTATCCATTGACAGGCGGTATGAAAGCGATTTTACAAGTATTCCATGGCTATGGTGAAAATATCCAAGACTATAATCATAAGAGCACCAATATCGGTATTGGTATCATGTTCAATGATTTTAAAGGGCTTTAACTGCGTTTATGGCAATCGTAGCCCCCTTGCCTTGGTGGCGATTGCCCTTTGCCATGGCGTTGGTGTATCAAGCGAAAGTTCATCACCGTTGCCAACTATGTGGCATCAATAATTGCGCTGCAGCAGGCTTTGATAACTTAGCCCCGCGTCACCATGAGCATTGGTTTAATCGACAGCAATTTCTTTGTCAGCCATGCCATAGCCAGTTTGAATGGTCAACGTCATTTTTTACCTTACAACTAAGCCAAACCTCAATCCGTGGCGTAGCTAGCGGCTACTATCAATATCCCCTCAATCAAATCATGCTTGGGTACAAAAATGGGCAGCAGTTACATCATCTACCCGTTTTGGTACACGCCATCCGCCAGCTTAAGCCGCCTCAAGGATGCCATGCCAAAAATTCGTTAATCGTTAAAGTACCAACAAGTTTACAGCGCATTAGGCAACGCGGATTCGATCCGCTCGCTATATTAACCGCTTATCTAAGCTTTCACTGGCAAATCCCTGTGTTTACCGGTGTGCAGCGAATTGACCGACCTCACCAGCAGGGGCTAAGCCGAGAGGAGCGTTTAGATAATATCAAAGATGCGTTTTCCCTAACAGATATGCCTCCTAGCAAAAGTTTGATTTTATTTGATGATGTGGTCACCACAGGTGCCACCCTGTCTGAATTGGCTAATCTACTCACAAATTATCACCCATCTGCCCATATTCATGCGTATTCAATCTTGCATGGTAAGGTTTTGCATTAGATTCTGCTTGTCCCTGTTTTGAGACCAAAGTTACACCGCCATATCGTTAAAGCTCGCAGATAAAGGCAAGCTACCAGTAGGTTTTTGGAAGGATGCTTTAAAATACTAAGCTAAAAATGATTTGATAATACGTGAGCGCCCTTTCGTCCTAATTCGCTTAGCAACGATAAGTGGCTGAGGTAAACTATCGGTAGTAAGCTTTAGGTACGACAATTAACAAAAATACTGCGATAATAGGTATGTTTTTTGCTTTAATGTTAGAATGGTTTGTGCTAGTAAACATGGTATGATAGGTCGTTTATTGAGGGGTATGGATGGGTATCGTGGTGAAAGTTTTGAACAGACAGTATCATCGAGACCAAGACCAAGGTTTTACGCTGATTGAGCTTGTCATCACCATTGCGATTATAGCTATCATTGCCGCGATGGCAGCGCCTAGTATGCAAAAACAGATACAACAAGCGAAGATAAAAAACGCGGCACACACTATTGAAGCTGCGTTTAAAGAAGCTAAAGTTCGAGCCATTATTACTCAAAAAGACATTAAAGTTGTTTTAACAGATACCAATACCAATAAAGATCTTAAACTATTCAATGTGGGTGATAATGTGTCAACATCCACACCACAAGCAACTTTCAATATTGATAAAAGTGTAACATTAGGAAAATCACCGAGTACATTGACAGCAGTAAGCTTTAGTAGGGATAAAAAAGCGTATCAAGGGGATACCATTACTACTATCATTACAAGTACAGTCGGTTTTTCGGTTTGCTTGGGTACGGGTACAATAAAGTATCAAGTTATGGTAGATGCCAATAGCAATATCACAAGTCCAACAAATGGGAGTTGTCCATGATACAAGCTCAACGTGGTATAGGTCTTATTGAGGTGTTGGTGGCACTTATGGTCTTAGCAATTGCGGTGTTAGGGTTTTCAGCTATGCAATTGACTGCGTTAAAAGCCACGGATGAAAGCGTCATGCGTAGCCGTGCTATTACTATGATGCGTGGAGCAGCCGAGATGATGCGAGCCAATCCTACAGGGATTGCAAAGTTTGGGGATGCGTTAAATTCAAGTGTATTAACGAGTAGCCTAACTGTGGATGGTGCAGCGATCAACAAAGATAGCTGTGTAGTAACATCAGGTACCAGTACGAGTAGTTGCACGATTCAACAACTCGCAACTCGCGATGGTCTTGCTCTCAAGCAATACGCCGCAGATAACGAAATTCAAATAAAACTAGAAGGTTGTCCTGCAACTTCTTCTGGAACACCATTATCCTGTCTTATCGCAGCTTGGGGTAATACCACTGCCACAATAGGTTCAGGAGGTACGGATTGTATTGATAGCACTGGCGTCTACAATAAGGGTGCTACGTGTTTCGTGTTGGAGGCATATTGATGCAAAAAAATCAATATATTGCTTCAATTCAGCCTAAACAGCATGGGTTTACCTTAGTTGAGCTGATGATTTCATTGGTACTTGGGCTGTTGGTCTCAGCTGCGGCGATTCAGATTTATATGGTGAGTGTTCGCACTGGTACAACACAAGCAGGGGCTGCCGATTTGCAAGATGTCAGTATTTTTGGCATACAGGGACTGGAGAAAGAGTTGCGTATAGCCAACTTGGGAAGTACTACTACACTAAATACAACTACGCCAGGTATCAGTAATAACACGCCAGATGCTGGCATTGTATTATCGCAAGCTAATGTGATGGGTGTTAGTGCTACAACGTTTGGCGACAACTTGTTGACACGCACAGGTAATGCTGATAACCCTGCAACCACGGGTAATGGATGGAAAGCGGTTAGCGGAACCAATCAGCAAAGTGACCAACTAACCATTCAATATACCAATATTACGGGTAGTGACCAAGTTGATTGTGAAAGCTTTACGGTGTCTATAGATGCAAAGGTCATTGAGCGTTATTTTTTGAAAGCTGTTACAGATAGCAATAGTAATGTGATTGGTTATTCACTAAGGTGTGATGCAGGTAGGGTTGATCCAGCAAGAACAGGGATTTTAGCGGCGGCACCTGCGTCAGGGGATACCCCTGCTATTCCAGGGTTCGGTGATGCAGGTCAAGAGGTTATGACCAATATTGACCAATTTAAGGTACTACTGGGTGTACAATCACCAGCAGGGCAATTATCTTATTTGTCACCAGCTATTTATAATAGTCTTGCGACCACTAGTCCTATCTATCGTGCTCCGATAGTCGCAGTCAAAGTAGGCATTATTGCCCGAAGTGCCAAGCCAATAGTTGCGTCTAACATACCAACGAACTTTAGCTTGTTCGGTGTGAACAATGTAGTAGCTAGTAATACGTCCTATCTGCGTAGAACTTATGAGTCCACTACCATGCTTCGCAATGCTCAAGTTGTAAAAATACCATAAGGACGATGCGATGACAAAAAAAAGCAGCGTAGAATTGGCAATACAGCCACAACGAATGTTAGTCGCGCATCAAAGTCAACAAGGCGCGGCGCTTATCGTCGTATTGCTAATTCTTATTTTAATCATGTTGGTAGGCACGATGGCAGTGCGACAAAGCACGACTAATTTAAAAGTAGCAACAAGCGATCAGATCAATACGTTGTTGTTACAGAGTGCAGATGGTGCCAATATTCAATTAGAGCAAATGGTCAACGGGGGGCCAAATACCACTGCTTATCAGACCGCACTTATTGAAAAAAACGGTATATTTAGCTATTTTTTGGATAACCCTCAGAACTCGGGCGATGAACTTGTGTATTGCTACAACCCACGAGCACTGCAAACGTTGACCAACAAGACGACTATTTTTAGAGGGACTGGTACTGTATTTGATAATGGTCGATGTGACCCTGCCAAGGCAGATAATTATATAAGTGGACGTCAAACCACCATGACACAAGTGAGCATCCGACGAGTTGCACCTGTTAGTTCTAATAGCAATAATGGCTTTGATAAGGCTATTACAGGTAATGATGTTAATAATACTACCAGTACTAGTAATACCAACCGCCAAGGTATTACATCCTTTGATATTAGATCATTATCTGCTATCCCCGCTTATAGTGATGTAGGTAGTTGTTACAGTACGAGTTATCATGGGATAAATACGAAAATGAACTTGTTAAATACTACAAAATGTCTACGAGACGCGAGTGTCCCAAGTAAAGAATTGTACCAGCGTTTAGAGGTTATTTATCAAAAAAATGATATAGAGTGTGTCAGTTTGAGTAAAGGTTCTGGAATGAGTGCTACGTGTAGCAGTTTCTTCTAAATTATAAGCAGTGGTTAATAGTGGTGAACCAATTTACAAAGGACGCGAAATGAAAAAAATTAATACTGACTCGCAAATGGTTAATACGATGAAAAATACAGTGATGAAAAAGAGAAGATTGGAATCTCATCTGCCCAAAACTTCGGTCAAGCTATTAACATTACTGGTCACAGGTTTCATGGCGAGTTCATTATCGCAAGCCGACACCATGTCAAAAAATATCGGTGATTTAGAGATTTATCAATCAGCCACGGGCGGACAGATTAATCTGATGATGATGCTTGATACCTCAGGATCGATGGGGATCAGCTCGCTAGTATTACCTAAAGACAATCCTTATGGTAGCCCGGGGGATGTCGACACAGGTCTATGTGACCGTGTCAATGTATACGAATATAACAATAATCGTTCAAGTACTTATCCATTTGCTGAGTGGGCTTATAATGCTAGAGATACCCGTGATGGTGAGACTAAAGGTAAAACTTCTTTTAAGAAATCAGTCACTATCAATGGCACTACGATACCCTATTATTTAAGAGGATGCGGGACAGCAAGCATTGATACGGCTGGTAAGCTTGTTGAACCCGTAAATTCTACAGGTCAACAACTCGGGGCATTTGATAGATTGTCTCGGCTAAAAGATGCGTTAATTACTTTGTTGGCAGGTACTGATATCAAAGACAGTATTGTTATGGGCTTAGGGCAATTCTCTTCCAAGACAGAGATTAATATTAGTGGCGCTACTAACAAAATTGTTGATGGTCACTCAGGTAGAATATTGGTAAAGGCAGCACCCTTGAATCAAGATCAACGGATAAAACTTATTCAAGCAATTGCTGGTATTCAATCATTAGATACTACAACCAACCAAGATGGCAGTGCCAATGATGCACTTAAATTCTCTAGTAACAACTATCCAAACGTAACCAAGGCTTCCAGTGGTACGCCTGCCGCTCATGCGTATGCAGAAGCAGGGGCGTATATGATGGGTACCACGACGGGTAAAGACCCAAACCCTTCATCGTCTGTTAGCATCGTGTATGATGGCTCAATGACCATGCAAAACCCAACTACAAAAGAGCAAGTGTACTTCATCTGTGTGGGCTTAGGTGGTGGTGAAACTAATATTTTTAATGGTAAAGCCAAGGTCAAACAGTGCGTCAATAACTGGCCTGGCTACGATACTAATAGTAAAATGCTAGCAACTGGAACCATTAATAGCGGTGTCTATATGCCTAATGGAAGTGGTGGTTGGACAAAAATCACTACCCTTAATGACTTTAAAACCAAAAGCGGCATCACGACTATGAATAGTGGCTGGGAAACCTTTACCAAACTTCCTGTTGGTTGGCGGTATGGTGGCTGGATGAAAGTTGCCAATGAGCCGATGGATATTGAACCAATTGTCGGCACGGTGTGGACAGGTTATGCAGGTGGTACTATTGGTATCGTGTCTTATCGCACCAGTCCTTTTTCCATCAAAAATACTACTACGTCAACAAATGGAATTGGTGAGCCGATAGAAAATATGTATGGCGGTATTGCCTATTCAACAGCCGATACTAACGATGGTACAAACTACTACCGGGGGGCTACCCCAGTGACTAGCACCACGGCACAGTGTGATTCGAATGGTATTTACTTCTTGACAGATGGAGCGCCTAACTCCACCAAAGATGACATGGCGAAGACTATTCTCAACAAGTCACTCAAAGATGATACCAGATACACCATCATCACCAAGCCTACAGGTCTGATCTCACCAACGCTACAGTCAGGGCTATTTTCTGGTGAGACAGGCGGTTGGGAATGGATAGGTGAATATGCCAAACGCCTTAATGATAAAAGCCGAAATCCTGCAGGGGTCTCAATTAAAACCGCCGTTGCGGGATTTGGTTCCTCCTTTGCGGGTTTAGATTATAATAGTGATACCAAGCTATATAATTGTGACACTGCCACGGCTGAAGATGACGCAAAAAACGCTTGTAAATGGGGACAAAAAGGCGAGGGCTATGGAGAAGGGGGATTCTTCTACACGCAAAGTGCTGATGATATCAGAAATAGTTTGGTTGCCTTTATCGCCTCGCTCAACAACACAATCCCTGCTGCGCCTTCAGGCACGATATCGGTACCCACTGACCCATTTCGCACCTCAGGTTCATTGCCTTATGGCTATCTACCCACTGTAGAGGCACAGCTATCTGGCGATAACAACACCAATTTGATTTGGCCAGGTAATCTCAAAAAATACAATATCAAAAATGGCACCCTATATGGTAAAAACGATAAATTGCTGTTTTCTACCACTACCGCGACAGCAACAACAGAGAGCATAGCAGGCAAACTTAATCCATCTACCCAAGACTTGTGGCAAACTACCGCTTATCGAGTCAATGGTGTAGATGCCAATGATGCGGCAATCGCAGGTGGCGTATATGAGAACCTTAAATCGCCTAGTAGCTCAAGTTATGACACACGTACCGTATATGTAGAAGACTTGCCATCTGCAGGCGGAGGCAATGTTCTACGTAAATTATCAGTTAACACTACAACGGGACAACCAAGTGGATTTGATAGCTTGGTTGATACCACTGCCTACAGCCGAGAAAACCAAATCAAAATTCTCAAGTTTTTGGGCTTTTCACGGGGTACTTATACAAGTGGAGGTATATCAACAGTAGCAGACTTAGATTCGATCCCGACTACTGTGGCTGTTAAAAACATTGTGTTGACCAAACCTACTGCACCCATTAAAGTGTTGGGTGCAAGTATCCACTCAAAACCGATAGCCGTGTCTTATGGGGCGGAATTAGATGCTACCACAGGTGGGTTAAAAGAAGATACGCGCAAAGACTATATGCTATATGGTTCGATGGATGGTGTGCTTCACCTCATTAAAGCTGATGATGCACCAACAGGCGGCAAAGAAAATATTGCCATTATACCAAGAGTTATGATGCTCACCCAGTCAGATGCCATCGTACCAAACGCCAAATATAGCGTAACCCCTGCAAGAAAGGAGGGCGTACCAAATTTTGGTATTGATGCGCCTTGGATATTATCTGCCAAATATGATTATAACTATACCAGTAATAAAATCACCCCAAATAGTAATGCAGGTATCTATGCTTATGGTGGTATGCGCTTAGGCGGCAAAGGCTTGTTAGGATTTAATTTGTCGGACGTCGATACGCCCAAAGCTGCCTTTACCGCCAACCCTACCAATAACATCACTATACCCGCTAACATCGCTGAGACGGGGACTGATACCTCAGTCAACACCAGTATGCCAACCATTAAGGGAACAAATTTGCCAACAGGCTATATCATCACTATAACCTTGACCAATAGTTATGGTATTCAGCAAACCATACAGACCACGGTGGATAGTAGTGGTAATTGGTCATTAAAGCCCACATCATCTTTAGAAGATGGCATGTTATATACCTTAAAGATGACCAAGACAGACCCAGCTAGCAAAACAGCCGCCAACCCAAATGGTAGCCCACAGACTGTCACCACATTTAAGATCAACAGAGCAAATCTAAACGGTAATACTGCATTGATTGATAACAATACCGCAGACTTTGGGCGTTTAAGCTATATCTTTAATCAGCCTACTATTGCCAAAATGAAAACCATTGATAGTGATACAACGGGTACGGATGTATTGGTATTTGGCGGTGGTTACGACAAATGCTACGAAAACCAATACTTCCAAGCTGATTCGACAGATGTCGCAAATATCACTGATGCTAGCTGTATCAATCCTAATAACAAAACAAAGACTAAAACCGAAGCCGAGGGTAATGCCATCTACATTATTGATGCCAAAACAGGTGAGCGATTATGGTCAACCACGTATGATGCCAGTGCCAGCGGTGTCACCGAAGGCAAAAAATACATGAAAAACAGTATTGTCGCTGGGGTGACGGTTTTAGATAGAGACAATGATGGCTTTATTGACCACTTGTACGCTGCTGACTTAGGTGGTCAAGTCTTTCGTGTTGATTTCAAAAATGGCAATGTCAAAACAGCTAACGTCAATATCACACGTATCCTAAAGGATAACCAAGAAGGCACAGCCTATGCGCGCAGATTCTATGAGCGCCCAAACTTCAGTGTTTATCGAGATACCAGTGGTGCGCTATTTGGCTTAGTCAATGTCATCTCAGGTGATAGAAGTTCGCCATTATCAACGCTCAGAGCGACAGATGCTGAAGCCGATAGAGTATATGGCATTCTTGATAGAGATATCACTAAAGCCAACAGTGCTCTGTATCCTGCTACAGGTGCGACGGCATTCACACCGACAGTCAAAGACTTGACGGTTGATACCGCTGGTACGGACATCGTTAATTTATGGACTGCCATGGGTACAATGCCATCATCAGGCTATACTGCAACACAAAGAACTACCGTCATCAATCAACTGGCTGGCGGTACCAAAAAAGCTTGGTATTATCCGCTCAATCGTTTTGATGGGCATACTGGGGTGAAATACAGTAAAGGGGTAGGGGTGAGCCAAGTGATTAACAGTATTCTGTACACCAGTGTATACAATCCTGATATGGTTTATAGCCAAGTTGATCCATGTTCTGCTACCATCAAGGGCGGTACCGAGCGTGAAATGTATTGTTTACCCTATGGTATTTGTACACAGCAGTATGAGTATGACGTAAAAACATCTACACATACTGGTACTAAGACAGGTACAGGTGGCTTCTTGCGCGCAGGTCAAGGAATTCAAGAGTTGAGCTTTGGACCAGTTAGCGCATCAAATATGACCACCAGCGTGATGATTAGTACCGTACCTATCAGTTATCTTGCCAACTCTAACAATCGGGTCAACTCTGGATCGGGCGGCTATGCACTTTCCACAGGATCCAATATTGGGCTTAATCAAACAGGTGTTGGTGGCGCATCTGACACACAAGGCGATTCTAGCGGCAAGATTAGCTTAAATACGGAGCGATATGTGGCTAGACCAAAAACTTGGTTCGAAAAATAAAGGAATTGTAAGGTGCAGATGTTAAGACAACAATCAGCTTTGCATAAAGAAATAATGCCTGTGAATTCACTATTCTTTGTTGCAGGCTTTACCTTAATTGAACTTATGGTGACAGTGGCTATGGTAGCTATTCTTGCAGCGATAGCTATGCCTAGCTATCAACGTTACGTCGTCAAAAATGCCGAGAGTAATGCCAAGGCAGACATGAAGACCCTTGCAATTGAGCTTGAAAAATGGCGTGCAACTAACTTGTCTTATAGAGGTTTTTATCCATCAAAATGTAGCACCAATCCATTATCGCCTAGTATTGTTAATACAAGTGGGGCAACCTACGAAAATTGCTATGACAATCCTACTACCAATACCACACTATATGTACCTAAAGGATCAAATGCTTCAAACTTTAGATATCAGATTGTGATAACGGATTATGCAGATACTTCAAAATCGCTGATTCCAGTTGCGAGTACTGATAATCCTAATTTAAGTCAACCGGCCTTGGGTAGAAACTGGGTAATGGTGGCAACGGCTAATAGCAACTTGCGAGGAGCGCCTTTTATTTATTTGGATAGTCGTGGTGTTGCATGTAGCACAGCTAACGCCACGCTTACAGCTGCTACGATAGCAAGTAGTCATAATTGTGGTACAACGGCTGTAAGTAATTGGTAATCGCATTGAGATAATATCTATGAATCATATTAACAGGCAAACAGGCTTTACCCTAATCGAACTTATGATTGTGGTTGCTATTATTGGCGTGCTGGCGGCGATTGCGTATCCAAGCTATCAGCGCTATGTCATCAAGACCAAACGCACCGATATGATGGCAGAGATGCAAAATATCGCCAGTCGCATTGAGTCGCAAAAACTGGCGTTGGGGCGTTATACCGATATTCCCTTAGCGAATGTATTGACGGGTAGTGTCACATCGGGTACGGTGAGTTATCCTGCTACCAATTCGTTATATGATGTCAGTATTTGGGACGCTAGTACTACCAACGCTGAAAAAATGATTGGTAATAATATCAACAATCGCCAGTGGGAGATTAGAGCCGTGCCTAGAACCGCTAAACAAATGATAACTGATGGTACGCTCACGCTAAACGCGCAAGGGCTCAAATGTCGCGATAAAAATAATGATGGCGATACGCAAGATACAGGCGAATGTGGGATGGCGAATGAGTGGAATAACTAGCTTATCACACTAGGCATTGAACAATTTTTGGCAGTATAGACAACATTCATGTTGGGTGATGTAAAATACTGACAAATATTGTCATATCTTTGACAATAACATACGGATAGATGAATAAAATGGGATGTTTAAAAAACTTTGTGCTTAGATAATCTTCGACGCACTAAATAATTTTAAATTAGTAGAAAAATAGAAGGTATATCAGTGTTAATTTGGCTGAAAAATTAAATTGGCACACAAAATGCAGTGATTTTATTATCAAAGAAAAGTTTTGGTTATTAAAACTTTGCAAATTGACTCAATTACTTGGATGACTGGCTATATAATTAACTATATGATTAAGTTATCCATTTTATACACTCAAAAATAGGAGTTCATTATGAACACTCAAAAAGGTTTTACTCTGATTGAATTAATGATTGTTATCGCTATTATTGGTATTTTGGCTGCGATTGCATTGCCTGCGTATCAAGATTATACTAAACGTGCTCGTGCTGCTGAAGGTTTAAGTTTAGCTGGTGGCGCTAAAACTGCTGTATCAGAGTATTATTCATCAAATAATGAATTTCCAGGATCTAATTCAGCTGCTGGGTTAGCTCAGGATACTGATATTCATGGCAACGCTGTTACTAAAGTCACCGTAGGGACAAGTGGTGTTATTACTGTTACTTATAATAATAAAGTAACATCAGGTGCAACCGTTTTCTTAACTCCAGCGGTTACTAGTGGTGGTCTTACTTGGGATTGTAAAGGTGGTACATTGGCTAGCTCGTTACGTCCAAGCGAATGTCGTTAATTTTCTAAATTTTTTAAAAAAGAGAGCAATTGCTCTCTTTTTTTATAGAACGAATTGTATCCCTACATATTAGGTTATTAAAGTTTTACTAACAGTCGATTGAGCCAATGAAGAAAAGTTTTTATCATCTAAATAATTACCCAACTATAATTTTTGGATTTTTTATTCTACTTGGCTATGGTGTCGGGGTGTTTTCGACTTTTCATAACTTACCAAGTATTTTAGACTTTTTTGTCAATCTGCAAGTTGCAGTGGTGGTGTTTTTTGGTTTGTCAGTCATATTAATGACTAAGCAGATTAAAAAAATCGGCTTGGATAGTTGGTTTTGGTTGGCATTTTTTTTATTGTTGGCGATACAGCCTTTATTACGCACAGTAGCTTATCCTGATGCGATAATTTTTCCGTTAGCAATGTTGTTAGCTTGCTTTTTGATTAGCATTATTGCAAATAATATCAAAGAAAAAGAGCTTTTGATTGTTATACTGGCCTTTGGTGTATGGCTAATAGGTTTAGCAACAGTAGCAATTCAGGGTTTACAATATCTAGGTTATGAGTCACTTTTTGTTTTATTTATAACCCCAGATAACCCTAGATTTTATGCCAATCTTGGTCAACCTAATCAAACAGCATTTGTTATTGCACTTGCTATGCTCAGTAATTATTTTTTAGTACTGCGTTATTACGTTTCTCATCGTAGCTTATGGTTACTATCGATTGTATGTTTACCATTACTTTCGATGGGGATTGCATTAACTTCTAGCCGCGCTTCCTTGATTTTTGTAGCTTTTATGGCTTTTTTGCCTTTTTTTACGGCTCAGTCAGCGATTAATGGCAGTATCAAACGGAAAATAAGTTGGTACCTTGGTTTTTTTGGATTGGCAAGTATTGGGTATGGAATAGGCGTTTATTTATTAGATCACTATCAGGCTGGGACTATTACAGCGATTAATCGAGGTACAGGTGATCTGCATTACCGATATTATCTTGCTTATCAGGCATGGCTTTCCTTTCAGTCTAACCCACTGACAGGCATAGGGTGGAATAATTTTGTTACCGATAGCCTAAATCATATTGACCAGCTTGAGTGGTTTCCCTTTGCTATGCATAGCCATAATTTTATCGCTCAGATTGCAGCAGAATACGGTATTATTGGTCTAAGTCTATGTATTATCCCTGTCATCATAATTTTTAAAAAATTACTGAAGAAGAATGATTTGGATCAAACTTATGTATTATTTAATATCGGTATATTTTTACTATACTCGCTTAGTGAATTTCCATTGTGGATTTTCAAGTATCTAATTATTTTTTCATTACTTCTAGCATTAATTAATACAAAAAAATTTACTTCTAAATTAAACTTTCAAGTTTTTTATGCGGTTATATCAACTTTAATATTTATAGCTACGCTTTTTTATTATCAAAGCTATTTAATTTATAATCAAATATCAGCAGAATTACAATCAAGTGAGAGAACTTTTTATGAAATAAGAACTGATCCAAAAAAAGTACAAGATTATAGAAATTATCTAGTCAAAACAGTAGAAGATACACCAAGTGTATTTGGGTTTTCTGATTATAGAGAAATGTTTATTTACCAGCTATTACCCTTAGACAGTGAAAAATTGCAAGAAAAAATTACGCTCGGTAATCGTGTGTTAAGTAATCACATGGCAGATGAATTACTATCTAAACAAGCAACTTACTATGGTCTTAATCAGCAGCCAACACAATCTTTACTAATGTTTAAAAGTGCCTGTTTCTTATATGATTATAAATCTTGCTATGAGGTTAATTCTTACTTATATAAAGTTAAAATGCAAAATAAAAATTTTGAACCTATTTATCATGAATTCAATCAATGGGTTCAACATAATTCACTTGCTAAAGCATCTATTGAAAAAAGTTTACCTAAGTAACCTTTAGATAAATAAAATAAGTTTAGCGATTCATATTAATTTCTTAGCGCTATATAAAGATTTATAAATTTAGTTTCATTATATTAAAATGTGTCAAGATTTATGACAAAATGCTAAACTACCCCGTTTAGCATTTTTGCGTTTAACCCATACGAAAATCCTATGCTGTCATCTACGCCATCCCAAACCCCCAATCAAGATATCCGTCTATTTACCCTATTCATGGGGTTAGCCATTTTGACCTATCTGATGCCTTGGCATTCGCCCTTGGGTCGAGATTTTATCGTTAATGCCACCGCATTTGGGTTTGTGAGTTTGGCAATCGCGGCTTTTTTTTGGCAAAACCCGATTACAAAGTTTAGCAAATCTGTGCTCACTTGGTTGCTGCTAGCGCTATTGATTGTATGTCAGCCATTATTTAATCATATCGCTTACTCTGATGCTTTAATCTTTCCGGTGATAAGCTTGGTGGTGGTTGCTTTGACTGCGTTGATAGGCAGCCAGATTGAAAATAAAGCGAATTTATTAAACCGCCTGTTTATTGCGGTATATCTCATGGCAATCATCACCTTTATGATTCAAATGATGCAAACCCAAGGCTATCAGATTGATTATAAAGGCTGGGTGATTGCGCGCGGTAACGCCAATGGCGGACGCTATGACGGCAACTTTGGGCAAGCCAATCACGCAGGCTATGCGTTTGTGTTGGCACTGTGTGGGGTGATTTATCAACTGCAGCAGTCGTTTCAAGAAAGGTTAAATGCGCCGCAGTGGCTGATTGGTCGATACCGACAATACGCGCGATTTGGCTTGATGGTATTGTTTGTGATATTTACCATCGGGCTTGCCTTGACCCAAAGTCGGGCGGGTCTGGTGATGATGCTGGCGGTGATTCCAATTTTCTTTTTGACCCAGCCGATAGCGTGGAAAAGCAAATTATCGGCTAGCGTTTTTGGTCTTGTCGTATTTGCGCTGTACTATATGGGCGCAAGCTGGCTTAGCAATTATAGCAGCGCCAATCAGCTTGGGGCGGTGAGTCGTATGGCGGGCGGGCAGGGGAACCGCTCGGCGATGAGCGAACGCGCCATGATGATATTTCATGACCATGTGCTCACAGGGGTCGGCTGGAACAACTACATGGGCGCAAGCGTTGATTATGCCCAATATTTTAAATGGCCAGAGATTGCCGACCATTCGCATAATTTTGCTACCATGATTTTGGCGGAGCTAGGTGTGCTGGGTGCACTGTGCTTTGTGCCGATTGTCTGGGTGCTGGTGCGGGCGATTCATCTGCGTCATAGCAGCGAAAGCGCGATTGCACTGGCGTTTGTCATCGCCAGTATTTTGTATGCCAGTGTAGAATACCCATTATGGTATTTTCGCTATCTGGCGGTTTTTGCCTTGTTTTTGGCATTGATTGATCAGACCAAATGGCAACTTGTGTGGCCAAGCAAACTAACAAAAGCCCTGTCAGTGGTGATGCTGGGTTTGGCGATGTTATCAGGCTACTATATTTGGCAATATTTTCAGCTTAATTATTTGGATTATAACCGCTTTATCAAGCATACCAATCATCTAAACCAAGACAAAGGAATTGATTACCAAAATGAGGTGTTTGGCTTTAGCGCTTATCATGACCGCATCCTTGCCATGCAAGTGCCGATTAATCGCAATCAGGCAAGCGTCAAAGAAGCCATCTTTGAAGAGGTGCTCAATACCGATTCTTCCCAGTATAATATATTAGCTTATGCACAGTTTTTGGCGTATAAAGGTGACCGGCAAGCGGCATTAACACATATCAAAGCGGCTTGTGTCATGGTAAAAAATTTGTCGGATTGTGATAATGTGGATACCGACTTGGGTAACTTGGCCAAACAAGATCCTGCGACATTTGCAGCTTTATACCGTGAGTTTCAACAATGGCGTGACGCCAATCCTGAAAAAACAGGACTCAAACCATAATGCAGCGGGTAATTTTTTTAGTATGGCAAAATATCGCGTTCCGCCTCATCGTGGGTTGGGGGGTGGTGGTGGTGTTGCCGGCGTTGCTGATGTGGCGAATGCGCTTCTTGCAGGGGCGCTGGCTACTGACTGAATTTAACAGTATGGTGTTAGCCACGTTGGGTGTCTTGCTCGTCACCCTTGGTTTGCGCAAACTCACCCAGTTTCCAGGTCAACGCTCCATCAGCTTTGTGTTGCCAACCTTATTGTTGGTGATGATGCTGTTAGGCATGGTGATTATCGTTTTTCGGTTGCCGTATTCGCTATATTATTTTGGCTTATCGGGTGCGATAGGGGCAGTGTTTTTCTTTTTATCGTTTTTACTTGAGCAAAAAGCGCACCAACCTTATATGGCGTATATTCCACTGGGACATTGTCAAAACTTTGAAGCGATTTTTCAGATCCATTGGCTGCGCCTCGAAAAACCGCATTTGGATGCCATACAATCCAAAAAAGTGCAAGCGATAGTAGCAGACCTGTCATCGCCTGCACTTGATGAAGACTGGCAGCGATTTTTAACCGAGCAAACGTTACAGGGCAGACCGGTGTATAATAACCGCCAAGTGTATGAGTCTTTGACGGGTCGTCTGCCGATTCATCATCTGTATGAAAACGAATTGGGATCGCTGTTGCCCTCGCAAACCTATTTATGGTTTAAACAACTGATTGATATTATAGCGATTTTATTGGTTTCACCCTTTGTATTGCTGATTGCGGTGATAACTGTCATTGCGATACGGTTAGAGAGTCCGGGTAAGGCCATATTTGTCCAAGAGCGGGTCGGGCAAGGCGGCAAATTGTTTAAAATCTATAAATTTCGCAGTATGCGCTTTGACTCAGAAAAAAACGGGGCAAAACTGGCGCAACAAAATGACCCGCGTGTGACTAAAGTCGGTAAGTTTATTCGTAAAACCCGTATCGATGAGTTGCCGCAATTTTTGAATGTGCTCAAAGGCGATATGAGCCTGATTGGACCGAGACCTGAACAGCTAAGTTTTGTCAAAACTTTTGAAACAACCATCCCTTTTTATAATTATCGACATATCGTCAAACCCGGTATTTCTGGATGGGCGCAGGTCACACAAGGGTATGCCAGTGATACCGATGAGACAGCGCTTAAGGTACAGTACGATTTTTATTATATTAAACATATTTCTTTTGCATTAGATATCTTGATTGTGCTCAAAACCATTCAAACCATGCTGACAGGTTTTGGTGCTAGATAAACTGCGACAAATAACTTTAGCCATAATAGGTAGTGCACTATGTTAACCAATTCAACCATTTTAGTGACAGGCGGAACAGGCTCCTTTGGGCATACCTTTGTGCCGATGACGCTTGAAAAATACAATCCCAAAAAACTGATTATCCTCTCGCGCGATGAGATGAAACAGTGGGAAATGGCAAAACTGTATCAAGGCGACCCGCGGGTGCGTTTTTTTATCGGTGATGTGCGTGATAAAGACCGTCTATATCGCGCGCTTGATGGGGTGGATTATGTGGTACATGCCGCAGCAACCAAAATCGTGCCCACTGCCGAATATAATCCATTTGAATGTGTCAAAACCAATATCAACGGGGCAATGAATTTAATTGATGCCTGTATTGATAAAGGGGTGAAAAAAGTCGTTGCCTTATCGACTGACAAAGCATCTAGTCCCGTGAATCTGTATGGCGCGACCAAATTGGCATCGGACAAACTGTTTGTCGCAGGCAACGCCTATTCAGGGGAGCATGGCACACGCTTTTCGGTGGTACGTTATGGTAATGTCATGGGGAGTCGTGGCTCGGTGATTCCGTATTTTCTATCAATTAAAGACAGTGGCGTACTGACCATCACAGACCCACGTATGACCCGTTTTATGATTTCGCTTGAGCAAGGCGTGGAGCTGGTTTGGCATGCATTTGATGACATGGTGGGCGGCGAAATTTATGTCAAAAAAATTCCATCCATGACCATGCCAGATTTGGCAACTGCCGTTTCTGCCACTGCCGAGCAAAAAATCATTGGTATTCGTCCTGGCGAGAAACTGCATGAGCAAATGATTAGTGCTGAAGATTCTTTTCATACCTACGAATATCCTGAGCATTTTAAAATCTTGCCAGCGATTAATGGCTGGGATGAAACGCCTGAGCGTATCAAAGATGGTGTTAAGGTACCAGAAGGCTTCGTGTACGCCAGTGATAATAACAGTGAATGGATGACAACTGGGCAACTCCAAGAATGGATTGAAACCAACAAAGCAAAAATTGGTAAAATTTAATCGCTAACCCTTGATAACAAACCCCCTTGTTAACAACCCCCTTGGGCAAATATTATGGCAAATCAATTTATCCCTTATGGTCGTCAGCATATCACCCAAACTGATATTGATGCGGTGGTCGCTGTGCTACAGTCTGATTTTTTGACCCAAGGTAGTCAAGTACCGGCGTTTGAAGAACGAGTCGCTACCTATACGGGGGCGAAGTTTGGCGTGGCGGTGAATAGTGCGACGTCAGCACTACATATCGCCTGCTTGGCATTGGGGCTTGGTCAAGGTGAAAAGGGTAAAGACGACTGGCTGTGGACGACGCCGATTACCTTTACCGCATCTGCCAACTGTGGATTGTACTGTGATGCTAACATTGATTTTGTAGATATTGATCCGCTAACGCTCAATATGTCTATCACCGCCTTGGAAGAAAAGTTACAGCTTGCCGATGCTGAAAACCGCTTGCCAAAAATAGTCATTCCCGTACATTTCACCGGTGAGCCCTGTGATATGGCGGCCATTTATGCGCTATCGCAACAATATGGCTTTAAGGTTATTGAGGACGCCTCTCATGCCATTGGTGGCAAATATCACAAGCAACCAATCGGCAATTGTGAGTTTAGCGACATTACTGTGTTTAGCTTTCACCCTGTCAAAATCATTACCACCGCAGAAGGCGGACTGGCAACAACGAATGATCCGGCATTAGCGGAAAAAATGCAGTTACTCCGTAGTCATGGTATCACCCGTGATGCCAATCTAATGACCCACAAACCTGACGGTGGTTGGTATTATCAGCAAATTGATTTGGGCTTTAACTATCGCATGACCGAATTGCAAGGAGCATTGGGGGTGAGTCAAATGAACTAT
Source organism: Moraxella sp. CTOTU48841 (assembly GCF_032061225.1). NCBI lineage: Bacteria > Pseudomonadati > Pseudomonadota > Gammaproteobacteria > Moraxellales > Moraxellaceae > Moraxella > Moraxella sp. CTOTU48841. The sequence continues at coordinate 17,851 of NZ_DAMBFQ010000011.1, read as the reverse complement.
TTGGATGAGTTTGTGGCTCGCCGTCATCAGCTTGCCAAGCGTTATGATGAATTATTAACAGATTTGCCGATTATGTTGCCTTATCGCAATCCTGCTAATTATTCGGGGTTTCATTTATATCCCATTCAACTAACAGCAGACAGTGGCAAAACGCGTAAGCAAGTGTTTGACAGTTTGCGGGCGCAAAATATCGGGGTGAATGTGCATTATATTCCAGTGCATACCCAGCCGTATTATGCCAAGTTGGGCTTTAGACAAGGCGATTTTCCGCATGCCGAGCGCTACTATGCACAAGCGATTAGTTTGCCATTGTACTATGACTTGAGTGAAGCATTGCAAGCGCAAGTGGTCAATGCAATTTATCAGGCATTAGCGTAATGAAGGTCTGTATCATCCCTGCGCGTGGCGGTAGTAAACGCATTCCGCGCAAAAACATCAAAGATTTTTGTGGTAAACCCATGCTGGCTCGTGCCATTGAAACGGCAAAAAACAGCCAACTGTTTGAGCAGATTATCGTGTCAACCGATGATGGCGAAATTGCTGAGATTGCTCAACACCATGGTGCCACTGTCAGCCAAAGACCTGCCGAGCTTGCCGATGATTACGCCACTACCGCTGCAGTGATTCGCCATACGCTGCAGCGCGTGCGAAAAGCTAGCCATATCTGCTGTCTATACCCCTGTACGCCATTATTAAAACCGCAGTATTTAACCGATAGTTTTGAGCGCTGGCAGTCATCCAACAGTTTGTACTGTTTTCCAGTTTTAGAGTTTGAATCCAATGTGTTACGCTCACTGAAGTTAAACGATATCGGTGAAGTGTCGAGCATGTTTAGCCAACATGAACTCACCAGAACCCAAGATTTGCCGCAGGCGTATTTTGACGCAGGTCAGTTTTATTGGGGCAGTCGTGAGGCATGGCTCTGTGAGGATAAAATCCATAATCATGCGCTAGGCTATGTATTGCCAAAATACAGCGTGGTCGACATTGATGATGAAAATGATTGGCGATTTGCTGAGCGCCTGTACCAAGCGCAATTGGAGCGAGTATGAAGATAGGCGCTAGCATGAAGATCGTGGTGCGAGCAGACGCAAGTTTAACGATGGGTAGCGGTCATATCATGCGTTGCCTCACGCTGGCTGACCGGTTAAAACAGCAAGGGCATGACATCACGTTTATCTGTCGTCAGCATGACGGGCATTTGGCGGATTTGATTGGGCAAAAAGATTTTGCTGTGCAGCTGTTAGGTACAAGTGAGACTACAGATTTTGTCAAACAGCATGCCCATAGCGAATGGCTCGGCGCCAGTGAAAGCGATGATTTTGCCGAATGTAAACCTATCTTACAAGCGTTAAAGCCAGATTGGCTCATTATCGACCATTATGCGATTGGCAAAAATTGGGAGCAGCAAGCCAAACGACTTTTGCCAAACCTTAAAATTTTAGCCATTGACGATTTAGCCGACCGAACGCACGACTGTGAGATTTTGCTCGACCAAAATTTTGGGCGAAAAAACGAAGATTATCAACCGCTTATGCTAAGTCATTGCCAGCGACTACTAGGCACGCGTTATACACTATTACGTGATGAGTTTGCCAGCTGGCGAGCGATAAGCCTAAGCAGACGTAAAAGCGTGCAGCCGCCCAACAATATATTGGTCAATCTTGGCGGTGTCGATAACGATAATGTCACGCTTAAAATTTTGCAAAGTCTCAATACCTTTTTCCAACAATCTACGCAAGCGTTTAACGTGACTGTCGTCATGGGCAAAACCGCACCGCATATCGAAAGTGTGCAAAGGTTTGCTAAGCACACAAGTTTTGCGTGTGCGGTTCTTGTCAATGTGACTAATATGGCGCAACTGATGGCAAATGCTGACCTTGCGATTGGGGCTGCAGGCAGCACGACCTGGGAGCGCTGTTGTTTGGGATTACCGATGGTGCTGATCGTGCTTGCCGATAACCAACAGGTGATTGCCGAAGCGTTGGCGGATAAAAACCTGGTCAAAGTGGTGACTGACATGGCGACATTGGATGAGCAACTGCCCCGCTTGTTGAGCGAATTAACCGACAATTATAAAAAATTCAGCCGTCAATCTGCCAAGTTGGTCGATGGGCAAGGGGCGAAACGGGTTGCGCACTGGATTGAATTTGCGCAAAAATTTCAACATTGTCAAGTGCGACAAGCGACCCAAGCCGATACCCAGATGATTTGGCAATGGCGTAATCACATCGACGTGCGCCAGTGGATGTTTGGGCAGGATGAAATTGCCCTTGCTGACCATGAAAAGTGGTATGGCAAACAGCTTGACCATGCCAATGTGCATTTGCTGATTTTTGAAGTCGCTGGTGAGCCAATGGGTCTAGTTAATGTTACCCAAATGACGGTAGATAAATACCAAACGCTGCAGTTGGCAAATACCCATACGCCAAACCCTAATTCATCAAGCCCGAATGAAAAAACCGCCAGTTGGGGGTTTTATTTATCACCCAATAGCCCAAAAGGGCAGGGGCTTGGCTTTGCGTTGGGGGTTTTGGCGATTGCACAGATTTTCAACACCACCGACATTGGTAAAATCACCGCGCAAGTGCTGGCGTATAATACCGCGTCATTGGCATTGCATCGTAAATTGGGATTTAGCGAAACAGGTGTGTTAAAACAGCATTTTGGTGTGGGTAAAAAAGTGTATGATGTGATAGAGTTTGAATTAAAATCGCAAGATTTTTTATTTTAGGGGTGGGTCTTAGTGGGGTATATATGAAAAGAACGGGGTGTCTATGACTCAAAATATGAAGCAAAATTTCAGCATTAACAATCGCCCAATCGGCATTGACCATGCGCCATACATCATCGCTGAAATGTCCGCCAACCACAACGGCGACATCAATAACGCTTACCGTATCATTGACATGGCAAAGGCGTGTGGTGCTGATGCGGTCAAAATGCAAACCTATACTGCAGATACCATCACCCTCAACAGCACCGCCGCAGACTTCCAAATTCATGGGGGACTGTGGGACGGGCGTACCTTGTATGACTTGTACCAAGAAGCTTACACGCCGTGGGAGTGGCATAAACCATTGTTTGACCACGCTCACAAAGTCGGTATCACCATGTTTAGTTCACCGTTTGACTTTACTGCGGTGGATTTGCTCGAAGATTTGAACGCCCCAGCGTATAAAATCGCCTCGTTTGAAGCCATTGATTTACCGCTTATCAAATATGTAGCAAGTACCGGCAAACCGATGATTATCTCCACAGGGATGGCGGACCAAACCGAAATTGCCGAGGCGGTTGCCGCGGCTCGTGATGGCGGCTGCAAACAGCTTGCGTTATTGCACTGCGTGAGTGGTTATCCAGCTCCCGCGCAGGACTATAACCTGCGTACCATTGTCGATATGCAGCGCCGTTTTGGCGTGCCGATT
>NZ_DAMBFQ010000011.1:0-14416 GCF_032061225.1 Moraxella sp. CTOTU48841 | reverse complement strand
GCCGATTGGCTTATCCGACCATACGCTTGACAACACCACCGCCGTGACAAGCGTGGCATTGGGGGCGTGTATCATTGAAAAACATGTCACCCTAGACCGCAATGGCGGCGGGGCGGATGACAGTTTTTCACTGGAAAAAGACGAACTCACCGCGCTCTGCCGTGACAGCAAAACCGCTTGGCAAGCGCTGGGACAAGTCGATTATGGGCGAAAATCAAGCGAAATCGGCAATGTGCAATTTCGCCGTTCACTGTATTTTGTCAAAGACATGACGGCAGGGGATGTGATTGATGAAAGCTGCATCCGTAGCGTTCGCCCTGGCTTTGGTCTTGCCCCGAAGTTTTATGATGAATTAATGGGCAAAAAAGTGCTAACGGATATCCAAGCCAATACCGCCACCTCGTGGGATGTCCTTGAAAGGTAATGTTAAATAAAATCAAACGTTTAACACAATCTGCTTTGCTCAAAGACAGCCTGATTTATGTGGTAGGCGAGATGACCGCCAAAGCCGTGCCGTTTTTGCTATTGCCCTATTTAACACGGGTATTAGGCACAACAGGCTTTGGCGATTTGTCCTATTATTTATCGCTCACGGCATTTATTGTAATTGCCATGAGTCTGTCGCAAAATGGCGCTTTGACCCGTTATTTTTATGTGTATGGCAGACATGGGCTAGGCAATATTTTATTGGCAGGCGGGCTATATAGCGTGGGCGTGCTGTTAATTGGAATCGCCATTAGTTGGCTGTTACATAGCGAATTGTTATTTTACTGCTTTTTTACCGCCTTTTTGCAAACCTTGGTGCAAAACCAACTGGCACTGCGGCAATGTCAAAAACGGCCGTTTAGCTATTTGACCATCCAACTGGGCTTAGCCTTGGGCAATTTGCTATGGACGCTGCTGATTTTTCAGTTTTTTGCTGGCGATACCACCGATAAAGTTGCCCAGCGTCTGATTGCGATTATCTTGGCGCATGGCTTTACTTTTGTGGCAGCGTTGGCGTGGGCAAAATACCAATTTGCTATCAACTTTCGTTTTACCCCAAAACGGCTCAAACTGGGACTTGGCTATATTTTAACGCTAGGCTTGCCGCTGCTGTTACATGGGTTAAGCTATACCATCAAAGGGCAACTTGACCGAGTGTTGATTCACGAGCGGTTTAGCAGTCATGAGCTAGGCGTATATTCGGCAGGGGTGCAAGTCGCCAGTAGCTTGACCATTGTGATTATGGCGGTCAATTCTGCGCTGGTGCCTCACTTATATGAACGGCTAAAATCGCAGCGCATGACAGTGATGCAATTGCATCGACTGTTTTGGCTGAGTTTGATGGTGCCTGTTATGTTGACTGCCATGGCTTGGGCGATGCCATCGTCATTGATGGCGTGGCTCTTGGGGGCAGATTTTGCCCAAAGCCAGTATTATGCGGTGATGTTTGTACTGGCGTTTTCGCTGATAATTCCGTATTTATTGTTGGTGAATTTTTTGTTTTATCATGCCAAAAGCGCGCAAATCTCGCTGTGTTCCGTCATCTCAACGGTGGTGTATTTGGTTGCCTTGTGGGTGTTAAGTGGCGTATCACTGGCGGCGGTGCCGTATGCGACTATTATTAGTGGCGTGGTGATTTTGCCGTTGTTATATTATTATACGCTGCAGGTGGAAAAGGTCAAAAAAACGCCATGAATCTCATTATTTGTATCACCCCCTTGCAAGTGTTGATTGCCAAGCAAATTATTAAGCAACACAGTACCCCCTTTATTGGGCTTTATTTGCCGTATGGCGTCCATTCAAAAAGCGAGCCCAAACACCGCTATTATTTTGACCAACTTGAGCAGGTCTGCCAAAAGTCCGCCTTTATCGAACTGAACAATAAAACCTGGGGCGAACGTTTTGCCACCCTAAACCACATCAAAACCACACTTAACACGCTTGATATTTGGCAAAAACCTATCGAAAATGTCTATCTTGCCAGTATTGATGTGTTGTTTTTGCAATTTGTTATTTCTAAAGTAAAATTCCAACAGCTGTATACCTTTGATGACGGCACCGCTAATATTTTCCCCAATTCTAGCTATTTTCAACCGTTACCAAAATCCTTGCCACTACAACTTTTTAAACACGCCGTGGGCATTACTTATCCCAGTATCCCTAGTATTTTGGCTATCTCCAAAAAACATTTCACCATTTTTCCCCAGGAAAAAAATATCATAGCTACTACCGAGCCTGTTTATTTGTTTGATAAAGTAGACAATCAGTCTGATGAAAGCTTGCCAGTAAAACGGCTGTTATTGGGGCAAGCCCTTGATAACTTTATCGGCGAAACGGCGTATCGGGATATCGTGACAAAGATGGTAAGCGAGTTTGCCATTGACGCATTTTGTCCACACCCGCGAGAAAACTTGGATTTTAGCCATCTTTTGCCGGTGATTGATAGCGATAAAATCATTGAAGATTATCTAAGCGAGGCATTGCAACAAAACCCCCAGCAACGCTTTGAAATTTATACCTTTATCAGCACTGCCGTGTTTTCGCTCAAAGAATTTCCCCGCACCCAAGTATTTATGGTGTATACCCAAGCGCTGTGGGATAAATTCCCTGATGCGTATGAGTTTCTTGCCAGTCGTGGCTTTACTCTGATTAATTTAGATAACACAGAGAATGTAGCTGCGTTCAAAGGATAACCGCATGAAAAAACACGCCGTGCTGGTTCAAGCTCACCAAGATATCAGTTATTTTATTAAGCTGGCGAAAATTCAGCCCAATGTCAATTTTTATGTGCATATGGATGCTAAATCCGATTATTTTCCTGACGCTGAGACTGCACAGCTAGCCAATGTATTTTTGCTCAAAGATAGAATAACGGTGCGTTGGGGCGGGTTTAGCCAAATTAAAGCGACGTTAAAATTGTTTGAAAAAGCGTTTGCCAATGAGGACAATGCTTATTTTCATCTGTTAAGCGGTGAAGATGTGGTGTTACAACCATTTGAAGTGATAGAAAAACAGTGGCAACAGTGGTTTGATTTTCAGACGATGATGACCTGCGAGATAGCGCCACAGTATGCCTATCGCTTTATTATGGACAGTCCCCATGCCGATAGCAACTGGCAACGGCAATTGACGGGCAAAATCATCACCAAACTGCAACAAGGCGTGGCAAAAGTAAAACCCTATCACTCGCCCATTTATTTTGGCTCACAATGGTTTTCAGTGACGCGTGAAGACTGGGAAAAAATTGTGCCTTTTGCCGATGAATACAGTGATTTTTTCCGTCACAAACTGGTGCCCGATGAACACTTTTTTCAAACCTTGATTTGTGAAAAGCTGACTCAACAAAACCAAACTGAGCAAGAGCACAGCCAACAACAGCCTAGTCAACAACAGCATAGTCAAAAAAACTCCGCTAATCAGCTGCGCCTTAGTAACAACAACAAACGGCTTATCGTGTTTGATAAAGCCATCAACAATGGTAATAGCCCGATCTATTTGGATTTATTAAAGCTGGAGCGGGCGAAATTTGACGGCTATTGGTTTGCTCGTAAAGTAAAAAAGGATGTGGCATTGACTTGGCTGGGTGAATTAACATGAAATTTTCTGTACTGATGTCCCTATACGACAAAGAAAACCCCGAATTTCTTGCCGAATGTCTAGCCAGCTTGGTCAATCAAACACGCCAAGCCGATGAGGTTGTATTGGTTTTTGATGGTCCAATCAATTTGGCATTACAAAAAGTGGTACAAGAGTTTAAGCCACAACTACCGTTAACGATTATCGCTTTAACAAACAACGTGGGACTGGGACAAGCCTTGAATGCAGGTCTAAACGCTTGTCAACATGACTGGGTCATGCGCATGGATACGGATGATATCTGTGTGCCTAACCGCTTTGAGCAGCAAATCAACTTTATCCAAAACCATCCCAACATTGACGTGTTGGGCGGGCAAATCATTGAATTTGAAAAGCAGCGGTCACAGGGAAAAAAATCTCGCACGGTGCCAACCTCACACGAGACGATTTTTGCCTCAGCCAAGTCGCGCAATCCCATCAACCACATGACCGTTGCCTTCAAAAAATCAGCGGTACAAGCGGTCGGTAGCTATCGGCATGCGCCGCTGTTTGAAGATTATGATTTGTGGGTGCGGTTGTTGCTGGCAGGGTATCGCTTTGCCAATTTGCCACAGGTGCTGGTGTATGCACGGGCAGGGGATGCGATGTATGAACGGCGCGGGGGCTTGGCGTATGCCCGATACGAGTGGGCAATTCAGCAAAGCTTTTATCAACAAGGGTTTTTGCCTATTGCGCAACTGCTTAAAAATCTCGCCATTCGCTTACCTGTGCGATTATTGCCAAATAGTTTACGCAGTTTGGTTTATCAAAAACTTTTAAGAAAATAACCTAGCGCCGAATGACCTTGCGATTGGGACTTAAACTGTTGACCATCTTGTTAGCTAACGGCAATATTTCCCCACACAGTAAACCGACCAACAGCTCACTACAAATCGGCGCATAAGCATAGCCCTTTGACCCCAATGCCGAAAAGCTCCATACTCGGCTGTTGCTTTCATAACCCGCTTGCCACACCTGCCCAACTAGGGGTAGATAATCCACGGTTTGGCTGCGGATACTGGCGCGACCCTGCCAATGGGGTATGTTTTTTTCGACGGTAAACATATCGGTGTTATTGACCAAATCGAGCACCGCATCCGCCAAATCTGCCACATTCATCTTATGGTCAGTGATGGCTGGCGTGGTATCCAAGGTATCCCTGACAAAACTTGCCCCAAGCATGACATGGCGTTTACTGTTTTCGTTAAAACTGGCGTAATAACTGCCATACTTTAGCGGCAGTTTTGGCAACTGTGATTTATCATGCTCATCGACGGCAAACCACGTCACTTGCCCACGGCTGTGATTAAAGCGTTTGATGGTGGGTAAAAAATCGCAGGTGTCTAAAGCCATGCACAAAATCACATGGTCAAAAAACTGCTGACGCTCAGTGAATGTTAATAGCACTTGGTCGCTATCTTGCTGAAAATAGGCTTGCTGAAAATAGGTTAATTCCTCGGTTTGAAAGCTAATATTGGGGTGGCATAAAACAGCGTTGGCAAAGTTTGCGGTAGTGATTAACCCCGCATTGGGCAAAAATATTGCTTGCCCAACCTCATAACCGACCTTCGCTTTGGCTTGTTCAGCGGTCAATAAACGGGCAAATTGGGGTGGGAAGTCTTTGACTTCATCGAGTTGTAAGCGATTGTGTGAGAGTAAATCCAAACAGCCGGTGGTTTGTAGGATGTTAATACCGGTTTGTGCGGTCAAATAAGGGTAAAATCGACAGCTTGCCAAATAACCAATCGCATGCAAATTGGTTTCAAGGCGTTTTAGGCTGGTAAGTTTTGGTGCAAGAAAACCGCGGATATTGCCCGATGCGCCTGCCAATGGCTTATCTTTATCAAAAATGGTGACCTTGTGTCCACGGGCGGCTAAAGCATACGCACTGCTTAAACCCGCTACACCCGCCCCAATCACCGCCACAGACAGAGGTTTTGTAATAGCAGAAAAATTGGGTAGTTCAAACGCTTTAGCTTGATTGGCTTTTCGACGTTGATGACGTCGGGATTCAAAAGATGCAGTAAAGGGGAGGGTAACAAAAAATGGTTTAATTTTTTTGTTATAGCGAAAACAAAGCTCGCAAAAATTGGCGGATGTTAACTTAGGTTGAAAGCTTGCGATGAGCATTTCTCGCTTTTTGCCAAAGCCTTTACGTTTGGCTAAGGTAAAACCGTGACATTTTAGCCCCTGTTTGACTGCGCTTGCCACGCTAAATGTCGCCAAAGTCGTATGAGTTTTGGATAACCTTGCAATTTGAGCAAATAAACTCTCTGACCAAAGTTCTTGGTTACAGCTCGGCGCAAACCCATCAAGCAGCCACGCATCGACTTTGCCTTGCCCAGTCACTTGCGACAAACTACTCGTCGCATCGCCAAGCCATAAATCAATCGTCAATCGTTCATCAAACCAGTTCAAACGATGGCAGCCAGCCAGTGGTGGCGGATAGTTGTCAATGAGCTGTTGTGATAACCCAGCAAGCTCTGTCCACACGCCCAGCGCTTGCGCAAGGTCAGTTTTGCTGAGGGGAAATTTTTCGGTGGTAATAATATGTAAATGGCTGTGATTGTCAGGTCTGATTTGTTGCCACAGTTGCCAAATAGCCAAGATATTAAGCCCTGTGCCAAAACCAATTTCACCGATGACAAATCGTTCAAAGTTCTTCAAATTAGTGAGGCGAGTGGCTAAGTTGTTGCCATCAATAAAAACATAGCGAGATTCTGCCAAGCCGTCCGTTTTGGAAAAATAAACATCACCAAATTCGCTAGAGAGGGGGACAGTCACGCCGTTATCGTCTAGCTGCCAGCGCAGTTTGGCGGTTTGAATGGTTGATGGTGGGTTTTTGCTTGAGTTTGTGACAGGACGTTGGCTAGATTGTGACATCAGTGACCCATAATAAATAACTAAAAGTTAGTGCTAAGTAAAATATTACTAATACAAGGCTTGAAAACAGCGATTAGGGGGTATAGCATAACTGATTTTTTATCATTGCAACATGGCATGCAGCTTTTTTTGGGTGTGGTAACAACATGAATCAATCAACTAACGGGCGTTATAACCTAATCACCGCATTGGCAATGATTGTGGGGATTGTGATTGGCTCAGGGATATTTTTTAAGGCAGACAATGTTTTAAAATATACCAATGGCAATGTGGCGCTGGGCGTGGTGGTTTTTGTATTGGCGGCGGTGGCGATTATTTTTGGTTCGCTATCGATTGCTGAGCTGGCAAAACGTACCGATGCGCATGGCGGCTTGATTGGCTATGCCGATGAATTTGTCAGTCCTCATTTTTCTACGATGATTGGTTGGTTTCAATTATTTTTGTATTACCCCACACTTGGCGTGGTGGTGACGTGGGTGGTGGGTATTTACACTGCCCTGTTATTTGGGGTAAAAGAGGCATCGCTTGAATTACAAATGGGCATTGGACTTACGTGGTTTGTCATTTGTTATCTGTTTAATGTGATGGCAGCGGTGTTTGCAGGGCGCTTTCAAGTCTTTGCCACCATCGTTAAATTAATTCCGCTATTTGTGCTAGGGGTGATGGCGTTTGTCTATGGCGACCCTGTGGCTGCGTTAACCCATCCAAGTGAATCCGCGCGTCAAGCGACCCAGTCTTTGGCATGGCTCGGCGCCATTGGTCCGATTGCATTTTCGTTTGATGGCTGGGTGGTCTCTACCAGTATTTCAGGGGAAATCAAACATGCCAAACGTAATTTACCGATTGCACTAGTTGTCGCGCCTATGTTGATTTTATTGGGGTATTTGCTGTACTTTGTTGGACTTACCTCATATCTAGGCGCCGCACAAGTGATGGCATTGGGTGATGAAAGCGTCTACGTGGTGGCAACCCAGTTATTTGGCGAAACCGCTGCCAAAGCCTTTTTGGTATTTGTGGTGATTTCGGTGATGGGCACGGTGAATGGCTTGGTATTAGGGCTGATTCGTCTACCGCATTCTTTAGCGCTCAAATCATTGATTCCGTTTAGCGCGCAATTGCGTCAGGTCTCGCCCAACTATCAGTTATCGGTTGGTTCAGCGCTGCTAGGTTTTGCCTTGTCTATGTTTTGGGCGGCTGTACATTATGCGGTGATGAAAAGTCAGCTACTTGGCGATATGGATATTTCAGAAATCGCGATTGTGGTGAGTTACTTGCTGTATTTGGTACTTTACTTTGCGGTGTTTCGCTTATGGCAACAAGGTCATATCAAAAGTATGTTATTCGGTGTGATATCGCCGATTTTGGCGGCATTGGGCTCATTGATGGTCGTGTTCGGCGGTATGCAAAATCCGCTGTTTTTACCTGTCTGCTTACCCATTTGTGCGCTCGTGCTCCTGCTTGCCTACTTTTACAGTCGCTATCTACACAGTCGATAAATACCTTACGCCAAGTGCTTTATGTCAAGTGAATTGCGTCAATTTTTTGGATAACGCTAAAAACTGCGCCACGCCTTGTCCGGCGGCTCGACCCGTGGCAAAACAAGCCGTTAGCAGATAGCCACCCGTTGGCGCATCCCAATCAAGCATCTCGCCACAGCAAAATACATAAGGATTGGATTTTAGCGCAAAATCCTTAGTTAATGCTGTGCGCTTTACCCCGCCGCCACAACTAATCGCTTCTTCAATCGGTCGAAAGTTATCGAATTCGACCGTTAACTGTTTGATTGCTTTTGTCATTTTATCGGCATCATGCCAGTGCGTTTTTGCGACGATTTCTCTGAGTAAGGCGATTTTGACCGGATCAAGGCCTGCCTTTCGCCAAAGGTTAGCTAGCGATTGTTTTTTGGGATTTTTTAAACTACTCAATAATTTTTCGTCAGACACATCAGGTAGCAAATCAAGTTGTAGTGATATTTTACCCGTATGATTTAATTGCTCACGCATGGCACGATTGAGCCGATATATCAGCCCGCTTTCCATGCCATAATGGGTGAGAATAATATCACCAAAACCCTGCTCAATTTTGCCATTGGGCAATGTCACCTGGGCTTTCACCCGTTTTAACGCTTTGCCAAAATCGCGGTGCAAATGCGCTGACCAAGGCTGCGACAATGGGCGACAGATACCGACATTGCTGGCATAGAACGGCGTCAATTCTGCATCGCTGAGCCATGCCTGCCATTTGCCATCACTACCGAGCCGCGACCATGACATCGCGCCCGTTGCCAACACAATCGCATCAAAGCTTTGGCTAACAGTTAGGTTGCCGCTTTCACGCGCTACCGAAAAAGTCGCTTGCTTGCCCTCAATGTTGTCACAGCTATACCGATAAAAAAACGTTACGCCGTCCTGCTGCAGCGCTTGCAACCACGCCCGCAGCAATGGCGAGGCTTTCATCATGGTAGGAAAGATGCGACCTGTCGAGCCAACAAAAGATTCAATCCCTAAGCGGGTCATAAAATCACGGATATGCGCCGCATTAAAATCTTGAATATGCGGCGTAAGCCAATCATTGGGCTGATAACGCGTAACAAAGGTATCAACGGGCTCAGCGTGCGAGATATTGAGTCCAGATTTACCTGCCATCAACAGTTTGCGGGCAGGGGATGGTTTTTGTTCAAATACGTGGATTGTAACATCAAACTGGCGCAGATAATCTGCCACCATCAGGCCAGCAGGACCCGCGCCAATGATGGCGACGATGGGCTTTTTTGGTAGGCCGGCTTGGTTATTTGGCATCATAGCAAGTCAATGTCAGGCTTATAATAGTAGGCTTATAAAGTTGACTACCAACGACCTTTACGCCCTGCGACCAGCCAGCCCAGTGCGATGCCCAGTATCCCACTCAATAATGCAGTGACCGCACCATAGATAAAAATCTGTCCACTGCGCTCATTGACAAGCACTTTGACCTGCGTATTTAAACTATCAACTTGGTTTTGTAATTCAGCATTTTTTGCCAATAGTTGTTGGTTGGCGTTAGACAACTGGCTGTCAGTGGGCTGGTTGAGCTGGGCAAGGGTAGGTTGTTTGGGGTTTTGCATCGGTGAGGTGCTACTGGCAACGCTTGAGGCAATTTCTGGCTGTTTGGCGAGTGGTTGTCCTGTTTTTGGGTCAGTGACGACAACTTGCGGCGCTGCATGGGTCAGGCTTGTCACCTGTAATACCGTCAATAATACTGCGCCGTTTGCCAATCTGCCCACCAAATTTTTCATGCTTGTCACCTATCACCACCCAGACTTTGCCAATTATGTACTACAAACAACTGCTAAACCCAACATTAACTCGCTGATTTAGGAAAAACTTGGATAAAAGGTTTGATATCCACATGACTATACACACCATTTAATAAGTAAGGTTCTTCACTTGCCCAAGCTTGCACGGCTTCATCGCTGTCAAAATCCACGATCAATACACTGCCACTCATTTCAGGCTCCCCATGCGCAATGGGCGTAGGGCCTGCGATGATTAGACGGTGCTGTTCATCTAACCGGGTAAGACGCTCAAGATGAGCCGGGCGAAACTGTTTGCGTAGCTCAAGGCTATCAGGGACGTCATGACCGATAATAATATAAAGTGCCATCCATATTCTCCTTTAGTTTTTTCCTTTATCATTGATTTGTTGCTGTATATCTGGATTTAGATGGTTTTTTAAGAACACAAATTGCCCGATTAAAAACACCAGCATCACCGGTATCCAGCCCCAGCTTTTAAAATTAATCCAAGTATCGTTGTTGGTAAAAAACGCAAAATAATATTGCAAACCTGCCATCAGCAAGAAATACCCTGCCCAAGCGAGGGTGAGTTTATTCCAGCCTGATTGGGTCAATCGAAACACATTTTTCATTGCCAGTTCTAATAGCGGTTTACCTATCGCGACACTGATAATGAGGGCAACTGCAAATACGCTATTGATGACGGTTGATTTCCATTTTAAAAACGCTTCGTCATGGAAAATTAAGCTTAACCCACAAAATCCCACCGTTAAAATCAGCGTCACCCACTGCTGTTTATTGAGCTTGCCTTTTTGGCGGGCAAAATGCACAACATATACCACCAGTGTCGTAATCAATAACGCCGCCGCACCTGCCAATACCCCTTGCTGTTTGGAAAAGTAAAAAAATGCCAGTAAAGGTAGCAAATCCAATAAACCGCTCATAGTCATCTCTAACAAAAATCTTAGCCGCTAGTTTACACGGATATGCTAAAATCGAAAAGTAACTTTGCGATTTTCCTTGCTTCATCCACCACGTGCACTTGTGAGCGAGCTAGCGCAGAGTTAACCCCTCTTTGTCTTAACCTCTTTTTGTCCTATTGTTGGCAACCAGCTTTTGTAATTAAGGCGTATTTGTGAATTCTTTAAACCTCGATATCTTGTCTAGCAGTCCTATTTATACCCAACTTCCGATTGATATGCATTGTCACAGTACCCGCTCAGATGGCACTTTTAGCCCAAGCGAAGTGGTGCAAAAAGCGCATGAAAAAGGGGTGAAAGTATTATCCTTAAGCGACCATGATACGGTACTTGGTATCCCTGAGGCGCGCCAAACCGCTGAAAGTCTTGGTATGACGCTGATTCATGGCGTTGAAATCAGCTGTCGTCATCGTGTCATGGGCGGCTACTCCAAAAAACCTGCCCAAAATGAAAAAGTGATTCATGTACTGGGTTACGGCTTTAGTGATATCGAAACAATGCATAGCAAACTCGCTGCCATCCAAGCCAATCGAGAAACGCGCGGCTATGCGATGTGCGAGCGTGTGGCAAGTACCTTTAAACGCCCGATGGATGAGATTTGGCAGGCTGTGTTAGTGCAAGCCAAAGGTAATCCGCAAGCGGTCGGTCGTACCCATATCGCTAAAGTGATGGCGGATCAAGGCTTGGTGAGTGATGTGCAAAAAGCCTTTACTGGGTATTTAGCTGACCATAAACCTTGCTATGTGGCACTCGATGGTTTATCGCTTAAAGATTGCATCAATTTGATTCATGAGTGTGGTGGCAAAGCGTCTTTGGCTCATTCGACCCGTTATAATTTAACCGCCAACAAAGTGCGTAAACTGATTGCAGATTTTGCCAGTAGCGGTGGCGATGCAGTGGAATTGCCCGCCAGTAATGAACCGACTTCAGCCCGCCACATGGTGGATCGGGTCATTAAAGAACATGGGTTAAAAGTGTCTATCGGTAGTGATTTTCATGGCAGCACCATGCCGTGGCGGGTACTTGGCGGCGTGCCAAAATTGCATGAAGGGCAAGTGGGGATTTGGGAGAGTTGTTAAACACTTACCATTTCGTTGACTACCCAGCAAGATTTTTTAGTATTTTTGCTTATGAATATATTTATGAAAGGCACAAGGACGCCAAGTAGCTGTAAAGCAGTAGCTGTAACCAAGTACCTGTAATTAGTTAACTGAAACTAAGATTTTTTGTCAAACGCCGTCAGTGGCTTAAACTCAATCGACTTTGCCATCGGCAATTCCTCAATAGCACGCAGTCGCCAGCTATTGGCTGGGTCATGCACCACAATATAGTATTTGCCTTTAGACGGGTCTAGCTGCACATTGCCCGCATAACTGCCATCACTTAACCGTTTGATAATAATGTCACGGTCTTTTTGCTTTTGGGTGGCATGGGAAATCTCTACTGCCAATTGCTCAGGTGCTTTAAACTTGTCACTGGCGGGCGCCTCAAGTTTAAAACTCACTGCCTGACGGCTAATCATCATTTGACCTGTCAGCCCCAAATCATGCGCCAGTTTGTCTTTGGACACATCCGCATATAAGGTCTTACCATCCATGTACCAGTCATCACGCACGGTGGAGTCTTGGATTCTCACCGAGTAAAACACGAACCAGATGCAGGCGACTACCACAAATAGCGGCAGACCAATGACAAAAATCCAAACCATATAATTTTTATACCAAAGTTTGGATATCGACTGATTAGAAGTTGATGAAGCAGGAGAATTTGTCGGTGTTGCCATAGACGACTCAGCAGATAACAATCAAAAAGCTAGTATAGCAGAAAAACCCGTACCCAATAACGTGCGCCAACAATTTGCCATAAAAAAAGCCGATTATCAAAATCAGCTTTTTTAGGCAATTAAACTTATTTATCGGTGGTAAACACGTTATCTTTTACCGCTTTATATTTACCGCCATCATCCACGCTCACCACTTGCATTTGGATAGGGATATTGCTTTGGGTAATCACTTTTGGATCGCCCAGCACACTGACAGGGAAGTCATAACTTTCGCCAGCTTCTAATGGAATGGTTTTAAAGCGGCTATCAAGTTTTAAGCCGGGTTGTGGTGTCAATGTCACCGCATAATCATGGTCTTGCTGGGTTTTGTTGGTGATTTTGATAATGTAGTTATTTTCTACCAAACCTTGCGCATTGATTGACGACAACTGATTACGGTCACGGCGAATATCAATCTGCAGCGGTACACGGCTGGTTAAAAAATAAACCCCCGTCCCAATCAACAACGCAATCACCGCCAAATAAGCAAAAAACCGTGGACGCAAAATTTTACTTGGCTCATTCTCTACCAACTGGCGTTCGGTACTATAGCGGATCAAACCGCGTGGTTTATTGACTTTATCCATGATGTCATTACACGCATCGACACAAGCCGCACACTGGATACATTCAACTTGCAAACCATCACGAATATCGATACCCGTCGGACATACTTGCACACACATCAGACAGTTGATACAGTCGCCTAAATTCTCATCTTCACCGCCTTTTTTACGCGCGCCACGTGGCTCACCACGTTTATAGTCGTAAGTTACAATTAACGTATCTTTATCGAACATCACACTTTGGAAGCGGCCATAGGGGCAAATATGGGTACAAAAGTGCTCACGCATATAGCCTGCATTGGCAAACGTCGCAAAGGTAAAAATAAGTACCGAAACCCAAGTTAGCGGCGTCCAATCTGGCACAGGAATAACGCCAAACCATTGCCAACTATGATAAAGATAATCAGTCCCAACGGCATAACTACTAAACGTCAATGCAGTCACCAACGCCATGATAAACCAAATCAGATACACCAAGCCGCGTTTCATGATTTTTTCGCCATTCCAAGGCGCTTTATCTAACTTAAACTGCTTATTACGATCACCGATGATAAGCTTCTCAGTGTATTGGTACATATGCGTCCAAATCGTCTGTGGACAGGCATAGCCACACCAAACACGACCGGCATAAACGGTTACCATAAACAATAAAAAAGCAGCAACCATAAAGAAAAACGCAAAAATAAAAACGTCTTGGGGTAAAAAAGTTAGCCCAAATAGCACAATCTTAGAACCCGAGAAATCGAACCATATTGCTTGGTGTCCGCCATAGCGAATCCAAGGCAACACCAAAAACAACAACAATAAAAAATACATACTGACAACGCGGATGTTTTGATAAAAACCCGTCACAAAACGGGGGTGTACGCGTTTTTTAGTGGCATCTACTTGGTGGACAGGGAGTCTAAAATCATTACCAGCAGGGGAAGGAGGTTGTACAGACATTGTTTGCCCTCACATATTTTCTGACATGAACATAAAAAATTGCAAGACGACGACCGTAAAACCACCGAACACCGCCTAACAAAAAATTGCTTAAACAATATATTCAATTATATATCAAATGGCAGTAAATACCCACAAAATAAAGGGAATTATCAACAACTGCAAAATAAATAAAAAAACTTTTCCCATTGGTATTGACAGGTAAAAAGAAAAGCGTATAATACGCACTCACTGGCAGCGACTACGGCTACAAACTGTAGTAAAAACAACAACTTAAATTAATATAGATAGAAGTTGAGCGGTCATAAAAAATTAAAGAAAAAAGTTATTGACAACACAAAATAAG